>JAJZSW010000122.1 GCA_021849505.1 Pseudomonadota bacterium | reverse complement strand
GCGAGCGTCATCACCGAACTGGGGGTCGGCGAGGCGCTGGTGTCCTTCCTCGACGAGAAGGGGCGGCCGCACGTCGTCGAGCGCGCCTACGTGCTGCCGCCGTTCTCGCGCATCGGGCCGCTGACGCCGGACGAGCGCCAGCAGGCGATCCGGGCGTCGCTGCTGTACGGGCACTACGAGAAGATCGTGGATCGCGAATCGGCCTACGAGCAACTGGCGGCGCGCGTGCCCGAGGCGGCCGCCGGCGGCGCGAAAGTCGGCTCCGGCGGGACGGCATCCCGGGAAGAGTCCGGCGGCGGGATGCTCAACGACATCCTGTTCGGCCGCACCGGGCCGCGCGGTGGCCGCACCGACGGCCTGGCGCAGACGATGGCGAAGACCGTGACACGCACCATCGCCAGCCAGGTCGGCCGCGAGATCATCCGCGGCGTGCTGGGGTCGCTGCTCGGCAGGCGCCGCTAAGCCGGCGGGATGTTCGGCGGCAACTTGAGTTCCGGCGGCGCCGGCATGGCGCTGGCCGTCCTCGCCGCCTTCGGATTCTCGTTCAAGGCCATTTTCGTCAAGCTGGCCTATCCCTACGGCGTCGATGCGATCACGCTGCTGACGCTGCGCATGGTCTTCGCGTTGCCGGTGTTCCTGTGGGTCGGCCTGACCGCCTCGCGCGGCATGCCCGCCTTGAACAGCCGCGACTGGTTCGGTCTGGTGGCCATGGGCCTGGCGGGCTACTACGCCGCCAGCGTGTTCGATTTCCTCGGCCTGCAATACATTTCCGCCGGCCTCGAGCGGCTGATCCTCTTTACCTATCCGACGCTGACCCTGCTGTTCGGCATGGCGATGACGCGGCGCCTGGCCAGCCGCCGCGAAGTGCTCGCGCTGATGCTCTGCTATGCCGGCATCGGCGCCGCCTTCTGGCACGACCTCGAGTTCGCCGAGGAACAGGCGAACATCTGGCTGGGCGGCAGCCTGGTGTTCGCCTCGGCGCTCTGCTATGCGATCTATCTCAGCGGCAGTGCGCCGCTGATCGCCCGGCTGGGGACGGCGCGCTTCGCCGCGCTCGCCACGCTGGCGTCGACGGCCGCGGTGCTCGGCCACTTCCTTGCGACCTTGCCCGTCGCGACCCTGATTCAGCCCTGGCCGGTCTATGGTTATGCGCTGGCCATGGGTCTGCTCTGTACGGCCTTGCCGGTGTTCGCCCAGTCCGCGGCGATCCGGCGGCTCGGCAGCGCGCGCGTCGCGCTGGTCAGCATGCTCGGGCCGCTCGCCACCATCGGCTTCGCGGTCTGGCTGCTGGGGGAGCCGCTCTCCATTGCCCAGGCCATCGGGGCTGCCCTGGTGATTGGCGGGATTGCAGTCATCAGTCGCCGCTAGGGCCGCGCCAGCCTGACTAAAGCGATGCCCGGAGTCTGTCGTAACCGCGCATGCCGTGATAATCTCGCATTAATACCTCCCGGGGCGGACTCCATGATGGGCAAGTTCATTCTGTCGCTGTTGCTGGCCGGCTTCGCCGTGGGTGCGGCACGGGCCGAAACCGGTGCCGCGGAGTCGTCGCTGACCTTGCGCGGGTTCGGCACGCTTGGCCTGGCGCGGTCTTCTTCCGACCATGCGGAGTTCGTGCGCGACCTCTCGCAGCTGGTCGGCATCAAGGGCGGCCAATGGTCGGGACGCATCGACAGCGTCCTCGGCCTGCAGGCCAACTGGGAGGCGACGCCGGAAATCGAGTTGGTCGGCCAGATGGTCAGCCGCCTGCACTACGATCGCAGCCACAACCCTGAACTGATGTGGGCGTTCGCCAAGTGGGAACCCGATCCGCGCCTGACGTTCCGCGGGGGACGCATCGGCGCCGACTTCATGATGCTGGCCGACTCGCGGCTGGTCGGCTATTCCTACTTGACCGTCAGACCGCCAACGGATTTTTTCGGACCGCTGTTCTTTTCGCATTTCGATGGCGCGGATGTCAGCGGCACCCTGCCGCTCGGCGGTGGCCTGGTGCGCGGCAAACTTTTCGCAGGCAAGACGCAGGAGAAGTCCGCAGGCACGCTGGGCGTCTGGGATACGAGCGGCTCGCCGGTGGGCGGGCTGGTATTGGACTATGTGACCGGGCCATGGAATGTCCGCCTGAATTCAGCGCGCATCCGCTTTGCCGCGGACATGAATGTTTCCGCGTTGACGACGCTCTTGCGCGCGAACGGTGGCGATGCCGCGGCCGACAGCCTGCTGACAGAGGGCAGGACATCCCGTTATCTCTCGCTGGGCGTGGTTTACGACCACGGTCCCCTGTTGCTGCAAGGCATGCTGAATCGGATTCGTCATGACTCGGCCGCTTTTCAGGATTCGCGCACCGGTTATCTGCTGGCTGCCTACCGGGTCGGTTCGGTTACGCCGTTTATCGGCGTGTCCCGATGGAAATCGCAACCGCACGAGAATCTTCCGGTCGTTGTACCTGGGTGGCTTGATGAGGAATACCAACGTTTCGTCGCAGGCTCCAAGATTGACCGGACGACATACTCGCTGGGTGCCCGCTGGGATTTCCGTCACCACATGGCACTCAAATTCCAGCTCGATGCCGTGCGTGCCAGTCCGGATACCGCTTTCTCCTTTGCCAACGTGCAGCCAGCCTGGAACGGAAAGACGAACGTTCTGACACTCACCCTGGATTTCGTGTTCTGACCATGCGGTTTTTGCTTCCCTGGTTCATCGCCTGTCTGCTGCTGCTGTCCCCGGCGGCGCATGCCGAACTGGTGCTGGTCACCAGTCCGCAGAGCGGCATCGAGCGGCTGACGCAGGACGAGGTCGTCAACATCTATCTGGGCCGTTATCGGCGCCTCGCTTCCGGCCTTGCGGCCGAGCCGCTCGACCATCCGATCGATTCCGAAGTGCGTGCGCGTTTCTATCGGCGCCTGGTCGGCAAGAGCCTGGCGGAAATCAACGCCTATTGGGCGCGGCTGGTGTTTTCGGGCAAAACCAAGCCGCCGCAAGCTGTCGCCAATGCCGAAGGCCTGTTGCGGATCGTCGCGACGCAGCCCGGAACCCTGGCCTATGTCGAGCGCTCCCAGGCGGATGCGCGCGTGAAGATCGTTTTCGAGTTCGGCGATTGAGAATGGCGGGCAAGGTTCGCTGGTGGCACGGGATTCTTGCGCGCAGCCTCCTGGCGGTGCTGGCGGTGACCCTGCTGATGGGCGCGTTTTCGATCTATATGGTCGGCCGCGTCATCGGCGAACGCACGCACGCCCAGGCATTGACCAAGCTGGGCGAGTTGCTGGACACGGTGGAGAGCACGGCGAGCGTCGCCTGTTTCGTCAGCGACGAGCAACTGGCGAATGAAGTCGCTGAGGGCCTGCTGCGCAACAGCGAAGTTCACCGTGTCATGATCCGGGGCGGCGAGCGCGATCTGGCGGTTGCCGAACGGGCGCCGCGCAAAGACGGCGCTGGCGGGACGGCATTACTCGCCACCGGCAAGCCTGCAGTCAGTCGCTTGCTGCACTCCCCGTTCAATCCGCAGGAGGCGATCGGCTCGATCCGTCTGGAGGCGGATTGGGATGCGATCGAAGCCTGGACCCGCAGCAACACCTATTACACGAGTCTGCTGCTGGCCGGCCAGATTGCGCTGGTTGTCGCAGCTGCGCTCGCCGCGATCTTCCTTCTCGTCCTGCGACCGATCAAGGGGGCCTCCGACCAGCTGCACCGTCTCGATGCCGCCGGCGGTGCGCGTCTGGGCGTTCCGAAGGGACACGAGCGAACGGAGGTCGGCCGCCTCGTCGACGACATCAATCAGCTGACCGGCAAGCTGGTCGCCACGCTCGACCAGGAACGCTCCCTGCGGCGCCGGCTGGAGGTCGATCAGCGCAAATATCAGGACCTGTTCAACAATGCCGGGTCGGGCATCTTCGTCGCCGATCGCGAGGGCTATCTCGATTCCTACAATCGCGCCTTCGCCGAGCTGACCCGGCTGCCCAGGCAAAAAGGCAGCGCACGGCGGCGGGTAACCGATTCCCGCTGGCAGGATCCCGAACAGCTGCTGGCGATGATCGGCGCGAGCCTCGACGAAACGGCGGGCAACGAAATCCTCGACGACGATTTCCTGCTCATCGGCCGGCGCGGCGACGAATGCTGGCTGCATGTCACCGTCGTTCCGCTGGGCGACGGCAGCGTGCAGGGCACGGTGGCCGACGTGACCCAGCGCAAGCTCGAGGAGCTTTCCGCCCGGCGGCTGGCGGTCACCGATGCGCTGACGGGATTTGCCAACCGGGCAGGCCTGCACCGTGCGCTGATCGACTTGAAGCCGGGCAGCGAACCCTTCGCGCTGGTCATGATCGACCTCGACGGCTTCAAGCAGATCAACGATGCCCTCGGCTTTCCGGTCGGCGACGAACTGCTGCTGGGCGTTGCCGCCCGCTTGCGGGAGGTGCTGGCGGGCGGCGATCATGTTGCCCGCATCGGCAGCGACGAGTTCGCGCTGGTGCTGGCCGGCGAGAGCAACCGTCAGGCCGTTGCCGCCCGGCTCGAACATCTGGCCGGCCGCCTGAGGCTGCCTTACGAGATCCAGACGGCCGATGCGCAGCGCCCGCTGACGGTCGGCACCAGCATGGGCGTGGCGCTGTTCCCGCGCGACGGCGGCGACATCCATCAGCTGCTGCGCGCGGCTGAGTTGGCGCTCAACAGCGCCCGGTCGGCGGGGGGCTGCACCTACAAGTTCTTCGACCCGGCCCTGCAGGCCGCGGCCGAACACCGGCGCCGCCTCGAGGACGACTTGCGCGCGGCCGTGGCCGCGCGTGAGCTGCAGCTCGCCTTCCAGCCGATCGTCGATTTGCGCAGCGGCAGGGTGGCCGGCGCCGAAGTGCTGCTGCGCTGGCCGCATGCCCAACGCGGTTTCGTTCCGCCCGATGTGTTCGTGCCGCTGGCGGAGGAGATCGGGCTGATCGGTGCGATCGGACTGGTCGTGCTCGATGGCGCCTGCCATCATGCTGCGCAGTGGCGCCGCGGCGGACTCGACATCTATGTTTCCGTCAATGTCTCGGCGCGCCAGATCCCGGACGATCTGCCGCCGGTCGTCGTCCTCGACATCCTCAGGCGCCATGGTCTTCCGCCCGGCGCTCTGGTCCTCGAG
>JAJZSW010000121.1 GCA_021849505.1 Pseudomonadota bacterium | reverse complement strand
CAATTTCATTAGCCGCTACGAAAACCGTTTCGCCGGCCGCACGCGCGGCTATGAACTCGACGCCCACTGGCAGGTGCAACCCGGCTGGCGCCTCAACGCAAGCTACAGCCACCTCGCCATCGACCTCAGCGGCAGGGACAGCGCCGACGCGACCTACGAGGCCGCCGCGCAGGGAAGCGACCCGCGCCATCTCGTCAAGCTCCACTCGCGCCACGACCTCGGCAGCGGCCGCGAACTCGATGTCGGCGTCTATCACGCCAGTTCAATCATCGTCGGCTTCCCGCTCCGCCGTGTCGATTCGTACACCCGCCTCGACCTGCGCCTCGGCTGGCGCCTGCGCCCCGATCTCGACCTCGATCTGATCGGCCGCAACCTGCTCGACCGCCGCCATGTCGAATACCTCGGCCAGGACGTGCTGGCCAGCGAGGTGCCGCGCAGCCTGCTCGCCCGGCTCAAGCTGCGTTTCTGAGCCTGCCCCTCCAGGAGAACGCCATGAACACCGATCCGCTCGACCATGCCCGCATCCTCATCGTCGACGACGAGCCGGCCAACCTGAAGCTGCTCGACAAGATGCTGGCCAGCCAGGGCTACGCGCAGCGCATCCTGATCCAGGATCCGCGCGAGGTACTCGACCGCTACCGGGAAGGTCGCCCCGACCTGATCATGCTCGACATCAACATGCCCTACCTGGACGGTTACCAGGTGATGGAACAGCTCAAGGCGCTCGACGACCCGCTCCTGCCGCCGATCATCATCCTCACCGCCCAGCATGGCCAGGATTTCCTGCTGCGCGCGCTGGCCGCCGGGGCACGCGATTTCGTCACCAAGCCCTTCGACCGCAACGAGCTGCTGATGCGGGTGCGCAACCTGCTCGCCGCGCAACTGGGCCACCGCATGCTGCACCAGCAGAAGGACGTGCTCGAGGAGATGGTACGCCAGCGCACCGCAGAGCTCAACCAGACGCGCCTGCAGGTCGTGCAGCGCCTCGGCCGCGCGGCGGAATACCGCGACAACGAAACCGGCTACCACATCATCCGCATGAGCCAGACCTCCGCCCTGCTGGCGCGCAAGCTCGGCTGGAGCGATGCGGATTGCGAACTGATGCTGAACGCCAGCCCGATGCACGACATCGGCAAGATCGGCATTCCCGACCCCATCCTGCTCAAGCCGGGCAAGCTGGAGCCGACGGAATGGGAGATCATGAAGACCCACGCCGCCATCGGCGCCGAACTGCTCGACGGCGACGATTCCGGCCTCTTGCGCCTGGCGCGGGAGATTGCACTGACCCACCATGAAAAATGGGACGGCAGCGGCTATCCGCAAGCACTGGCCGGTGAGGCGATTCCGCAGTCCGGCCGCATCGTGGCGGTGGCCGACGTATTCGACGCCCTCACCTCGGCCCGCCCCTACAAGAAAGCCTGGACGGTGGAGGCCGCCGAGGCTTACGTGCGCGACAACGCCGGCAGCCATTTCGATCCGGCGGTGGCAGCCTGCTTCCTCGACAGCCTGCCGGAGATCCTCGCCATCCGCGACCGGCATCAGGAGCCGGAGGAATGAACGGCAGCGGTCAGGCGGTCAGCTTGCGGTAGATGTCCGCGACCTTCAGCGGCAGTTTCTTCACGTCGTCGAGCACCGTATAGCTCGCCGGCCCCATCATGTGCCTGAGGTAGTCCGCGCCCTGGCGGTCGATGGTGATGCAGTAGCTGCGGATGCCCTGCTCGCGCGCCTCCTGCAGCGCGCGCCGCGTGTCCTCGACGCCGTAGGTGCCGCGGTACTCGTCGCCGAAGTCGTCGGGCCTCCCGTCCGAGAGCGTGACCAGCAGCTTGTGGCGCGCCGGCTGCCGGCCGAGCAGATGCGAGAGATGGCGGATCGCCACCCCCATGCGCGTGTAGTCCTTGGCCTCGATGCCGTCGATGCGCGCGCGCACCGCGTCGTCGTAGGCGTCGGCGAAGCCCTTGATGCGGTAGATGTCGCAGCGCGTGCGCGTCCAGCCGCTGAAGCCATAGATCGCGTAGGCGTCGCCGAGCTTCTCGAGCGCCTCGCAGAGCATCACCAGCGCTTCGCGCTCCGCGTCATTGACCCAACCCTTGGTCGAGCCACTCATGTCGATCATGAACATCGCGGCGAGGCTGCGCTCGTTGCGCACGCGCCGGCAGAACAGGCGCGGCGAGGGCTCGGCGCCGCTCCTGCGGTCATTCACCGCCTCGACCAGCGCGTCGAGGTCGACCTCCTCGCCGTCGGGCTGGCGGCCGAGGATGCGGTCCTCGCCGCGCACCGCCTCGAAGCGCCGCTTGAGCTGGTGGATGAAGGGCGCGTAGCGCAGCTTCGTGTCGCGCACGAAGTGGCCCTCGCCGGGCTTCACGTCCGTCACATAGACATGGCACCAGCCGCGCCGGTAGGCGTTGCGGTGGTAGTCCCATTCGTCGTAGCGGAAGTCGGGCGGCCGCGTGCTCGACAGGTTGATCGCTTCGGGCTCATTGGTCCTGGTGCGGTCATCGGGAGTCCAGGGCGCGTCGCCGGCGGGCGAAAGCGCCTCGGGCGGCACCTGGCCGAGATCCTGCATCAGCGATTGCGCTGCGGCCTGGGCCTCGTCGGGCAGTTTGACGGCTTCGCCGTCGACACGCACCTCGAGCGCGCCGGTTTCCCGGTTCAGCTCGGCGCTGAACTCATTGGGGGCCGCCTTGCGGGTACCGCCCGCACCCTTGAGCGCGCCGATGGCTTTCTTGAGCGTCTCGGTGTCGCGCTGGATGCGCTCGGCGCGCACGCGCCCGGCACTGCGCGGCTCGAGGCGACCGACGAAAGTCGGCGCCGGCGGGACGGCACTCTCGGCCATGAAATGCGCGAGCCAGCGCAGCGTGCAGGTGATGTCCGCATCGGCCGCCTGCAGTTCGGCGATGGCGGGCTGCAATGGGGCCGGCCACGCGTCGCGCAGGCCGGCGAGCAGCGCGCCGAGCCCGGGCAGCTCGCGCGCCACGCAGGCCTCGAGCCGCACCGCCTCGAGATGCGCGAGCCAGGTCAGCGCCTGTTCACGCTCCGGCCAGTGCGCCAGCGCCGCTTCGAGGTCGACGTTGAAGGTGCCGTAGCGCGTTTGCGCCCAGAGCTGCACGGCGAGGCCCTGGTAGAAGCTGCGGTTCTCCTCGGCGGTCGCGAAGTGCGCGAGGCGCTCGGGCAGGAAGATCGTCTCGGTGTCGGTCCACGGATAGGCACCGGGCTTGAGCGCCAGCGGCCGGCCGGAGAGGCCGAGCACGAAGCGCGCGAGGCGCTGCTCCACCTCGGCGAAACTCGCATGCAGGCGGCCTTCGCGCAGGGCGAGGAAGCCGTCGATGTCGCGCAGCGTTTCGACCGCCGCGCGCAGGCCCTTCTTGTCGAACACGTCGAGGCCGGAGATCACCCAGTCCTGGAAGGCCTTTTCGTCGAGGCGGCCAAGCGCGTCGAGGGACAGCGTCGCGATCAGGTAGGCGATCTCGGTGTTGGTCTTCGCCGCGCCGCGCGCGCTGCGCAGCACGAATTCCTGCTGCCGGCGCGGCAGTGCTTCGAGCATCTCGGCGAGGCGCTCGATCGAGCGGTGCGAGGGCGAGGCGAACAGGAAGGCGTCGAGGATCTCCGCCAGTTCGTGCGCGAAGAGTTTCCTTTCGCTCAAAACACGGCCCTGACCAGATCGTCCAGCGTCTGCGTCATGTCGGGGTCGTCGGTCAGCGCGCGCGCGATGGCCGCCGTGCCGGCCACGGCCGGCGCCATGCCCGCGTCGATGAGCTGGGCGGCATGCACGAGCAAACGGGTGCTGGCGCCCTCGTCGAGCCCCGCGCCCTTGAGGTTGCGCGTCAGCTCGCCGAGCTTGACGAGCTTCCGCGCGGTGTCGGCATCGATGCCGCCCTCGGTGGCGACGATCTGCGTCTCCAGCTCGGCGCTCGGGTAGTCGAACTCGAGTGCGACGAAGCGCTGGCGGGTGCTCGGCTTGATTTCCTTGAGCACGCTCTGGTAGCCGGGGTTGTAGGAGATCACCAGCATGAAGCCGGGCGGCGCGGGGATCAGCTCGCCGCGCTTGTCCACGGCCAGCGCGCGGCGCGAGTCGGCGAGCGGGTGGATGACCACGGTGGTGTCCTTGCGCGCCTCGACGATCTCGTCGAGGTAGCAGATCGCGCCGGCGCGCACGGCAGCGGTGAGCGGGCCGTCGAGCCAGACGGTTTCGTCGCCGACGATCAGGTAGCGGCCGACGAGGTCGGCGGTGGTCAGGTCGTCGTGGCAGGCGACGGTGACCAGGGGCCGCTGCAGCTTCCAGGCCATGTACTCGACGAAGCGCGTCTTGCCGCAGCCGGTGGGGCCTTTCAGCAGCACCGGCAGGCGCCTGGACGCGGCGGCCTCGAACAGCGCGACCTCGGCGCCGACAGGCTGGTAATAGGGTTCGCTGGGGAGCTTTTCGAGCTCGGGGGTGATCGTGCGGAAGGCGGTCGTCGTCATCTGTCGGGGTGGTTTTCGTTATCAATTTCAGCGCAGTCTGTAACAGGCCACGTTGGCTGTCAAATGGGGTTTAATGCGGCATTTTCCAGCACTCCGCGCCATGCAGATCACCGTCGCCGCCCTCATCGTCCGCTTCATGGAGCGCCTCGGCATCCGCCACATCTACGGCATGCCCGGCTCGCACATCCTGCCGGTGTATGACCGGCTGCGCGACTCACCGATCCGGACGGTGCTGGTCAAGCACGAGCAGGGAGCCGCCTTCATGGCCTGCGGCGAGGCGCGCGCAACCCGCGGCATCGGGGCCTGCATCACCACCGCCGGCCCCGGCGCGACCAACCTCGTCACCGGCATCGCCAACGCCTACGCCGACAAGCTGCCGGTGCTGATCGTCACCGGCGAAACCTCGACCTTCATCTTCGGCAAGGGCGGCCTGCAGGAAAGCTCGGGCGAGGGCGGCAGCATCGACCAGACCGACCTGTTCCGCGGCATCACGCGCTATCACAAGATCGTCGAGCGCACCGACTACCTGCTGCAGGTGCTGCGCCAGACCACGCGCATCCTCCTGTCGCCGAATGCCGGGCCGGTGCTGCTCTCGCTGCCCTACAACATCCAGAAGGAACTGGTGGAGGAAAGCCTGCTCGACGACATCCGCTTC
>JAJZSW010000035.1 GCA_021849505.1 Pseudomonadota bacterium | reverse complement strand
GGCATTGCAGGCGGGGCTGCCGCTGGCCGCCGGCTGCACCACGGTGCACAAGGTCTGCGGCTCGGCGATGAAGGCGACCATGATGGCCTGCGATGCCTTGAAGGCCGGCAGCCAGGACGTCATCGTCGCCGGCGGCATGGAGTCGATGACCAACGCGCCCTACCTGCTGCCCAAGGCGCGCGGCGGCTACCGCCTTGGCCACGGCCAGCTCATCGACCACATGTTCTTCGACGGCCTCGAAGACCATTACGGCGCCGAGACGAAGGGCCGGCTGATGGGCACCTTCGCCGAGGACTGCGTCGCCCACTACGGCTTCACGCGCCAGGACCAGGACGACTTCGCAATCACCTCGACGCAGCGCGCTCAAAAAGCGGGACAGGACGGCAGCTTCGACTGGGAGATCGCGCCGGTGACGATCGCCGGCAGGAAGGGCGACGTGACGATCAAGCTCGACGAGCAGCCGGGCAAGGCCCAGCTCGACAAGATCCCGACGCTGCGCCCCGCGTTCAAGAAGGACGGCACGGTGACGCCGGCCAACTCCTCCTCGATTTCCGACGGCGCGGCGGCGCTGGTGCTGATGCGCGAGTCGGATGCGGCGCGGCGCGGCCTGAAACCCATCGCGCGCATCGTCGGCTACACGACCCATGCGCAGGAGCCGGCATGGTTCACCACCGCGCCGGTGTTCGCGATGAAAAAGCTGTTCGCGCAGACCGGCTGGACCGCCGACAGCGTCGACCTCTACGAGATCAACGAAGCCTTCGCCGTCGTCGCGATGGCGGCGATGAAGGAGCTGGGCCTGCCGCACGACAAGGTCAATGTGCATGGCGGGGCCTGCGCGCTCGGCCACCCGATCGGCGCCTCGGGCGCACGCATCGTCGTCACGCTGCTCGGCGCGCTGCGCAAGCATGGCAAGCAGCGCGGCGTCGCCAGCCTCTGCATCGGCGGCGGCGAAGCGACGGCCATGGCGGTCGAATTGCTCTGAGTACATCTTGTCTGGCTTGTTCTCAACCTACCTCAAGCTGGTCGTGACCGCGGTGATCTGGGGCGGCACCTGGGTCGCCGCGCGCTATGCCGTGCAGGAAGTCGCTCCGCTCGGCATCGCCGTCTGGCGCTTCTTCTTCGCGGCGGGGAGCCTGCTGCTGCTGGTCGTCTGGCGCTACGGCCGGCTGCCCGGCCTGAGCCGGCGGGAATGGCTGCTGGTGATCGGCCTCGGCGCGAGCGGCATCTTTATCTACAACCTGTTCTTCCTCTACGGCATGCAGCACATCACCGCCGGGCGCGGCGCGCTGGTCGTGGCGACCACGCCGGTGATCACCCTGCTGGCGGCGGCCTGGCTGCTCAAGGAAGGCATGACGCCGCTCAAGGCGCTCGGCAGCGTGGTGGCGTTCGCGGGCTGCCTCACCGTGATCGGCCGGGGCGATCCCTTCGCCCTGCTGCACGGGCGGGTGGGCGTCGGCGACCTGATGATCATTGGCTGCGCCTTCATGTGGTCGGCCTACACGCTGATCGGCCGGCTCGGCACGCAATCCCTCGCCGCGCGCAAGCTCGGCGCGCTTGTCATGACCGCCTACGCCAGTTGCGCGGGCTTCGCCATGCTGCTGGCCACGGCCTTGCTGGTCGACCCGGCAGGGCTGGTGCCGCAGTATTCTCCGCTGGCCTGGACGGCGATCCTGTTCCTCGGCCTGCTCGGCACCACGCTGGGATTCACCTGGTTCGCGGCCGCGGTGCAGAAGATCGGCGCGCAGCGCGCCTCGATCTTCATCAATCTCGTGCCGCTGGCGGCGGTGCTGCAGGGGGCCTTTCTGCTGCACGAGCGGCTCGACGCCTCGGTGCTCGCCGGCGGTGCGCTGGTGATCGCGGGCGTACTGCTGATCCAGAGGCCGACCAAACAGATGAAGGAGATTGCGGCATGATCCTGAACGACGACCAGCGGATGATCCGCGATACCCTGCGCGACTTCGCGCGCGAACGGCTGGCGCCCAACGCCGCGCAATGGGATCGGGAACACAGGTTTCCCGCCGAGGTGCTGCAGGAACTCGCCGGACTCGGCGTCTGGGGCATGGTGGTGCCCGAGGAATGGGGCGGCCCCGGGCTCGACTATGTCTCGCTGGCGATCGCCATCGAGGAGATCGCCGCCGGCGACGGCGCGACCTCGACGATCCTCTCGGTGCAGAATTCGCTGGTCTGCGGCATCCTCAACAGATATGGCAGCGACGCGCAGAAGGCGCGCTGGCTGCGCGGCGCGGCGACCGGCGAATTGCTCGGCTGCTTCTGCCTGACCGAGCCGCACGTCGGCTCCGACGCCGCCGCGATAAAAACACGCGCAACGCGCGACGGCAATCACTGGGTGCTGAACGGCGTCAAGCAGTTCATCACCTCGGGCCAGCATGCGCGGATCGCCATCGTCTTTGCCGTGACCGATCCCGCTGCCGGGCGCAAGGGCATCTCCTGCTTCTGCGTGCCGACCGACACCCCGGGCTATGTCGTCGCGCGCATCGAGGAGAAGCTCGGCCAGAAGGCTTCCGACACCGCCCAGATCCTGTTCGAGGATTGCCGCATCCCCGCCGACTGCCTGCTGGGCGCCGAAGGCGACGGCTACCGGATCGCGCTCTCCAATCTTGAAGCCGGCCGCATCGGCATCGCTGCACAGTCGGTCGGCATGGCCAGGAGCGCGCTGGAGGCGGCAGTGGCCTATGCCAAGGAACGCGAGGCCTTCGGCAAGCCCATCGTCGAGCACCAGGCCGTGGCTTTCCGCCTCGCCGACATGGCGACGCAGGTCGAGGTGGCGCGCCAGATGGTCTGGCACGCGGCGGGTCTGCGCTCCGCCGGCGAACCCTGCCTCAAGGAGGCGAGCATGGCCAAGCTGTTCGCCTCGGAGATGGCTGAAAAGATCTGCTCGGACGCGATCCAGATCCACGGCGGTTACGGCTACGTCAGTGATTTCCCGGTCGAACGCATCTATCGTGACGTGCGCGTCTGCCAGATCTACGAGGGCGCCTCCGATATCCAGCGCCTCGTCATCGCGCGTGCTGTGACGAGTGAATGAGCATGGTCGATCCGATACTTTTCTACTTCGACTTCACCTCGCCCTATTCCTATCTGGCGAGCGAGAAGATCGACGCGCTGGCGGAGCAATACGGCCGCAAGGTGCAGTGGCGGCCGATCCTGCTCGGCGGCGTCTTCAAGGCGCTCGGCACGGTCTCGCTGGTCAAGCAGCCGGGGCAGGCGGACTACAGCGTGAAGGATTTCGCGCGTTCGGCGCGTTTTCTTGGCCTGCCCTATGCGCAGCCGGCCGAGTTCCCGGTGTCGACCGTCGCCCCGGCACGCGCCTGGTACTGGCTGCACGGGCAGGATTGCGCCCTGGCGCGCCGCTTCGCCCACGAAGTTTTCCGCGCCTATTTTGTCGATGGCCTCAATATCGCCGACGCAGCCGTGGTGTTGGAACTGGCACAGAAAGTCGGCGCTGACGGGACGGCACTTGAACAGGGCATGAGCGATCCCGCGATCAAGGACCGGCTGCGCGCCGAGACGGACGCGGCCGTCGCCGCCGGTGTGTTCGGCGCGCCGTGGATCGTCGTCGATGGCGAACCGTTCTGGGGCGCCGACCGGCTGCCGCAGATCGAACGCTGGCTGGAAACCGGAGGCTACTAATGGCGGTCATCAAATCGAACCTAAACCCGCGGTCCGCGGAGTTCAAGGCCAACGCGGCGGCGCTGCAGGCGCTGGTCGCCGACCTGCGCGAGAAGTCGGCGCAGGTTGCCCGCGGCGGCAGCGAGGAGGCGCGCCAGAAGCACCTGGCCCGCGGCAAGCTGCTGGCGCGCGACCGGATCGACGGCCTGCTCGATCCCGGCGCCGGCTTCCTCGAGATCGCGCAGCTGGCCGCCTTGGACATGTATGAGGGTGGCGTGCCCGCTGCCGGCGTGGTCGCCGGCATCGGCCGCGTTTCCGGCGTCGAGTGCATGATCGTCGCCAACGACGCGACGGTGAAGGGCGGCACCTATTACCCGCTGACCGTGAAGAAGCACCTGCGCGCGCAGGAGATCGCGCGCGAGAACCGCCTGCCCTGCCTCTATCTCGTCGATTCGGGCGGTGCCTTCCTGCCGCTGCAGGACGAAGTGTTTCCGGACAAGGAGCACTTCGGCCGCATCTTCTTCAACCAGGCCAACATGAGCGCGCTGGGAATACCGCAAATTGCCGTGGTCATGGGTTCCTGCACGGCGGGCGGCGCCTACGTGCCGGCGATGTCGGACGAGTCGGTCATCGTCAGGAACCAGGGCACCATCTTCCTCGGCGGCCCGCCGCTGGTGAAGGCCGCGACGGGCGAGGTGGTGTCGGCCGAGGACCTCGGCGGCGGCGACGTGCATACGCGCATCTCGGGCGTCTGCGACCACCTCGCCGAGAACGACCAGCACGCGCTGTCGATCGCGCGCCGCATCGTCGCCGACCTCAACTGGAAGAAGAGCATCGGCCTGCAGCTCGCCACGCCCGAGGAACCTCTGTACGCCGCCGAGGAGCTTTACGGCGTGATCCCGACCGACACGCGCAAGCCCTACGACGTGCGCGAGGTGATCGCCCGCCTCGTCGATGGTTCGCGCTTCGACGAATTCAAGGCGAGATACGGCACGACGCTGGTAACCGGCTTCGCCCACCTGCACGGCTATCCGGTCGGCATCGTCGCCAACAACGGCATCCTGTTCGCCGAGTCGGCGCAGAAGGGCGCGCACTTCATCGAGCTGTGCGCGCAGCGCGGTATCCCGCTCGTCTTCCTGCAGAACATCACCGGCTTCATGGTCGGCCGCAAGTACGAGAACGGCGGCATCGCCAAGGATGGCGCCAAGATGGTGACGGCCGTATCGACGGCGCAGGTGCCGAAATTCACCGTGCTGATCGGCGGTTCGTTCGGCGCCGGCAACTACGGCATGTGCGGCCGCGCCTACTCGCCGCGCCTGTTGTGGAGCTGGCCGAACAGCCGCATTTCCGTCATGGGCGGCGAGCAGGCGGCCAGCGTGCTCGCCACCGTCAAGCGCGACGGCATCGAGGCCAGGGACGGGGCCTGGAGCAAGGAGGAGGAAGAGGCCTTCAAGGCGCCGATCCGCCAGCAGTACGAGACGCAGGGTCACCCCTACTACGCGACCGCAAGGTTGTGGGACGACGGCATCCTCGACCCGGCGCAGACGCGCCGCGCGCTGGGGCTGGGGATCTCCGCATCGCTCAACGCACCGATCGAACCGACGCGCTTCGGCGTATTTCGAATGTAAAAACAGGGATGTGACAGGAAGCCAGCCATGACCACCTACCAGAACATTCTCACCGAAATCGATGCCGGCGTCGGCATCGTCACGCTGAACCGCCCGGAGCGCCACAACGCCTTCGACGACGCGATGATCGCCGAGCTGGCCGAGGTCATGCTCTCGATGGCCAACGATCCCGCCGTGCGCGTCGTGGTGATTTCGAGCGTCGGCAAGAGCTTCTGCGCCGGCGCCGACCTCGCCTGGATGCAGCGCGCCGCCGGCTACGACTTTGAACAGAACAAGGCAGATGCCGGCATGCTGGCCGAGATGCTGCGGCGCATCGCCGCCTGTCCGAAGCCGGTGATCGCGCGCGTGCAGGGCCCCGCCTACGGCGGCGGCGTGGGCGTGATCGCCGCCTGCGACATCGCGGTGGCGACCTTCGAGTCGCGCTTCGCGCTGACCGAAGCCAAGCTCGGCCTGATCCCCGCGGTGATCGGCCCGCATGTGCTCGCCGCCATCGGCGAGCGCTACGCGCGCCGCTACATGCTGACGGCCGAAGCCTTTTCCGCCGCCGAGGCCTATCGCATCGGCCTGCTGCACGAAATGGTCGCGGACGAGGCGGGGCTCGACGAGGCGGTCGGCGAATGGGTCGAGGCGATCCTCAAGAACGGCCCGCGGGCGCTGGCCGAGTGCAAGGCGCTGGTGCGCGCGATCGCGGGGCGCCCCCTCGACGCGCAGCTCATCGAAACCACGGTCGAGAGCATCGCGCGCGTGCGCGTCGCGCCGGAGGGACAGGAGGGCCTGGCAGCCTTCCTGGAGAAACGCAAGCCGAACTGGGCGAACTGAGATGTTTACCAAGATCCTCATTGCCAATCGGGGAGAAATCGCCTGCCGCGTCATCAAGACGGCGCGGCGCCTGGGTATTCGAACGGTTGCGGTGTACTCGGAGGCCGATGCCGGCGCGCGCCATGTGCGACTCGCCGACGAGGCCGTCTGCATCGGACCCGCCGCCGCGCGCGAGTCCTATCTCGTCGGCGACAAGATCATCGCCGCCTGCAAAGCCACAGGCGCGCAGGCGGTGCATCCCGGCTACGGCTTCCTTTCGGAGAACGAGGAATTCGCTGAACGTTGCGCCGCAGCCGGCATCGTCTTCATCGGCCCGCCGGTCGCGGCGATCCGAGCGATGGGCCTCAAGTCCGAGAGCAAGAAGCTCATGGACAAGGCCGGCGTGCCGCTCACCCCCGGCTACCACGGCGACAATCAGGAACCCGGCTTCCTGCGCGAACAGGCCGACCAGATCGGCTACCCGGTGCTGATCAAGGCCTCGGCGGGCGGGGGCGGCAAGGGCATGCGCGCGGTCTGGCAGGGCGAGGAGTTCGCCGCCGCGCTGGCGAGCTGCCAGCGCGAGGCGGCGTCCGCGTTCGGCGACGACCACGTGCTGATCGAAAAATACCTGCAGCGCCCGCGCCACATCGAGATCCAGGTGTTCGGCGACACGCACGGCAACTGCGTCTACCTGTTCGAGCGCGACTGCTCGGTGCAGCGCCGCCATCAAAAAGTCCTCGAAGAGGCACCGGCACCGGGCATGACGCCCGAGCGACGTGCGGCGATGGGCAAGGCCGCCGTCGATGCCGCCAAGGCGGTCGGCTACGTCGGCGCCGGCACCGTCGAGTTCATCGTCAATCAGGATGGCACCTTCTACTTCATGGAAATGAACACACGGCTGCAGGTCGAGCACCCGGTCACCGAGATGATCACCGGCCTCGACCTCGTCGAGTGGCAGCTCAAGGTCGCCGCCGGCGAGCCGCTGCCGCTGGCGCAGGAACAATTGGCAATCCGCGGCCACGCGCTCGAGGCGCGCATCTACGCCGAGGACGCGGCGAAGGGCTTCCTGCCGGCCACCGGCCGCCTCTTGCACCTCGCACCGCCGGCCGAGTCGCTCAACGTGCGCGTCGATACCGGCGTCGAGCAGGACGACGAGATCACGCCGCACTACGACCCGATGATCGCCAAGCTGATCGTCTGGGACGAGAATCGTGAGCGGGCGCTGGCGCGCATGCTGCAGGCGCTGGCCGACTACCGCATCGCCGGCGTGACCAGCAACGTCGCTTTCCTCGCCCGGCTCGTCGCCTGTCCATCCTTCGCGCGCGCCGATCTCGACACCGGGCTGATCGAGCGCGAGCACGACTTCCTGTTTCCCGGCGCGGCCGGCAACGAGCCTCCCCGCGACGCCTGGCTGCTGGCCGCGCTGGCCGAGCTGCTGCGCGATCGCAACTATGGCCAGGCGCATGCCGCCGCGAGCGGCGACCCGCATTCGCCCTGGCATCTGCGCGATGGCTGGCGCGCCAACGGCGCGGCGCGGCGCGAGATCCTGCTGCGTGCGGACTGCTGCGAGAAGCGCGTGACCGCGGCTTATCAGCCAGGGGGTAATGGCGGCTTCCGGCTCGAACTGGATGGACAGGCTGCACTCGCCGCTGGCCAGCTCAACGACGACGGCAATCTGCGTGCCGATCTCGATGGCCGACGGCTGACCGTCACGGTGGTGGCGGCCGGCGAGAAGCGCCATGTCTTCTGCGATGGCATGAGCTTCATCTTCGCCGCGATCGACCCGCTGTTCCACGCGGGCGAGGGCGGCGGCGCCGAAGGCGGCCTGACCGCGCCCATGCCGGGCAAGGTGATCGCCCTGCTGGCCGAGGCCGGCGCGCGGGTCGAGAAGGGCGCGCCGCTGATCGTGCTCGAGGCGATGAAGATGGAGCACACCCTGGTGGCGCCGGCGGCCGGCACGGTGAAGGCCTTCTGCTACGCCGTTGGCGAGCAGGTGGCGGATGGGGCAGAATTGCTCGAATTCGAACCCACAACTTGAGTCCATGCCCCTGCCCAAGAAAGTCCGCATCGTCGAAGTCGGCCCGCGCGACGGGCTGCAGAACGAGAAGCAGCCGGTCCCGACCGCCATCAAGGTCGAACTGATCGACCGCCTGGCCGACTGCGGCCTGACCGCGATCGAGGCGACCGCCTTCGTTTCGCCGAAGTGGGTGCCGCAGATGGCGGATGCCGCGCAGGTGATGGCGGGCATCGCCCGCCGCGACGGCGTGAGCTACCCGGTGCTGGTGCCCAACGAGAAAGGCCTCGATGCCGCGCTCGCCGCCGGCGCGACGGAGGTGGCGATTTTCGGCGCCGCCTCGGAAGCCTTCTCGCAGAAGAACATCAACTGCACGATTCGGGAGTCGCTCGAGCGCTTCAAGCCGGTGCTGGCGCGCGCCAAGGAAGCGAAACTGAAAGTGCGCGGTTACGTCTCCTGCGTGCTTGGCTGTCCCTATCAGGGTGAGGTGGCGCCGGCCGCCGTCGCCGAGATCGCCTGGGCGCTGTTCGAGATGGGCTGCTACGAGATATCGCTCGGCGACACCATCGGCGTCGGCACGCCGGAACAGGCCAAGGCGATGATCGAGGCGGTGGCGCGCCGCGTGCCGATCAAGAAGCTCGCCGGCCACTATCACGACACCTACGGCATGGCGGCCGCCAATATCTACGCCTCGCTGCAGATGGGCGTGAACGTTTTCGATGCGGCCGTCGGCGGGCTGGGCGGCTGCCCGTATGCGCAAGGCGCGTCGGGTAACGTCGCGACCGAGGATGTCGTCTGGCTGCTGCAGGGGCAGGGGATCGATTGCGGCGTGGCGCTCGACAAACTGGTCGACACCGCGCAATGGATCTCGGCGCAACTGGGGCGCGAACCCGCCTCGAAGGTCGCGCGGGCGCTCATCGCCAGGCGTGGCGCGTGAAAACCGAAGAGCTCTACCCATGCGTCGGCATCTGCCTGCCGGATCAGGACGAAGCCTACTGCATCGGCTGCGGGCGGCCGTGGGGCAGTCCGGTTGTCCCGTCCGCGCCGGTGCCGGACAGTGCCGTCCCGCCAGCGCCGACTTTGCAGAATGACGAACCGCCCCAGCCTGCCTGAGACGATCCGCGTCATCGAGCGCGGCTGGCTGTCGTCGAACAACATCCTGCTGTTCGACAACAATGAGGCAACGCTGATCGACAGCGGCTATGCCGGCCATGCCGCGCAAACCGTCGAACTCGTAAAGTCGGCGCTGACGGGACGGCACCCGCTGGCCAGACTTGTGCGCCTCATCAACACCCATTCCCACTCCGACCACATCGGCGGCAACGCCGCGCTGCAGCGGGAATTCGGCTGCGCGATCCTCATCCCCGCCGGCATCGAGGAGCACATCCGCGACTGGGACGAGGAGGCCCTGCTGCTCGCGCCGGCGGCGCAGCGCGGCGAACGCTTCCGGCACGACGGTGTCGTGCGCCCGGGCGACGCGCTGCGCATGGGCGGGCTGGCCTGGCAGGCGCATGCCGCGCCCGGCCACGACCGGGATGCGCTGGTGTTCCACTGTCCCGAGGCGAAGCTGCTGATTTCGGGCGACGCTCTCTGGGAGAACGGCTTCGGCATCGTCTTCGGCGAACTGCTCGGACAGCCGGGCGCCTTGCGGGACACGCGCGCCACGCTCGACATGATCGCCCGCTTGCCGGTCGATACCGTGATTCCCGGTCATGGCCAGCCGTTCGGCGAAGTCGGCGCCGCGCTCGAGCGCGGCTACCAGCGCCTCGCGGCCTTCGAAGCCGATCCAGCGCGCATGGCGAAGAATGCCCTCAAGGCCTGCTTCATCTTCAACCTGCTCGACCTGCAGGGGCTGCCGCGCGCACGGCTCGAAAGCCATCTCGCCAGCGTGCCGCTCTTCCGCGATGTCGGCGCCCGCTTGCTCGGCATGGACATTCCCGCGCTGGCGGCCTGGCTGCTGTCCGAACTCAAGCGCGGCTGCGCGCTCGAGGAACGCGACGGCATCCTGCTGCCGACGATGGCGGCGTAATCATTATTTCACTTCGTATTCGAAGTTGCCGGCGACCTGGCCTTCCACGATTACCTGAAGATGTCGCCGGCCGGCCGGTTCGTTCGGACCGATACCCCACTCTCCGTAGATGCGGCCGGCAACCGGCACGAGCTGGCGCTGGCTCACCTGGTTGCGCCGCTCGTGCGGGATGGTCAGGTGGCGCCCGCCCGCTTCCTCCCTGAAGCTCTCGGCGGACGCGATCAGGTATTCCTCGCGGACCGCGACGCTGCGTTGCGTCGTGCGCAGCTCGATGACCCAGCCGTAGCGCTGGCCCGCCACGTGGGGCACGACCAGGGTGGGTTCGAAGACCAGCTCGCCGGGCCTGCCGCTTTCGAAGACGCCGAATTCGGCACTGATGACGGTCACGGACTGCGCCTGCGCCAGCGCCGCGACGCACATGAGCAGGAGCGCGGCGAAGAGGCGGCGCATCATCCGAGACGGGCGATGCCGGGCAGGAAGACTTCGGTCACCAGCAGCGGCCGGTCGAGGCGGCAGAAGCGCGAGCGGCGCGCCCACAGGGTCGGCAGCCGTTCGCCCAGCGCGGCGCAGGCATGCCGGTGGAGTGGGTGTTGCGGGGCGAGGCGGGCGGAACTCAGCGGGCCGCGACAGATGCCGGGATCGGCGAACAGCGCGGCGCCGAGGGGACGGGAACCAATGGCCTGCGCCATGTGCCAGGCGCCGTTGAGGTCGCGCGGCGCGAGCACGCTGTGGGCGAAAACCACGGGGGCATCATCGGCGAGCAGCAGCACCTCGCGCGTCCAGGCATGGCGTCCGGGTGGCAGGCCGATCAACGGGCGCTCGTCGCGGAAGGGCAGGGCGCGCCGCTCGCCGAGCACGCGCACCTCGAAGCGTGCGCAGCGCGCGACGATGCGCGCGGTCAGCGAGCCGGGATCGGACAGCCAGGGGTGGAGATATGCGGGTGCGCCGGCCAGGGCGGGGCGGGGTTTCCAGCGTGAATCCTGGCGTGACATCGGGCGCGGCGCATCTTGTGGAAAGTGGCGCCGATGCTACCATAGGACACGCTCCGCCCTGCCCCAGCCTTCCCCTCGCCATCATGCAACTCGTGCTCATCAGCGGCCTTTCGGGTTCCGGAAAATCCATCGCCTTGAACGTGCTGGAGGACGCCAGCTACTTCTGCGTCGACAACCTGCCCGCGGCCCTGCTGTCCGGGCTGGCGGGCCACCTGCTGCGCGAGGGGCAGGAGCGCGTCGCGGTGGCGATCGACATGCGCGGCGGCAGCGGCATCACCGCATTGCCGCCCCAGTTGAAGCAGCTCGCGGCGAACCGGATCGATGTTCGCTGCGTCTTCCTCGATGCGCGCGACGACGTGCTGATCCAGCGCTTTTCCGAAACGCGGCGCCGGCATCCACTCGCCACCGGTGACAAGACGCTGGCCGAGGCGATCGCCGAGGAGCGCGCGGCGCTGGCAACCCTGCAGGGCCTCGGCCACCGTATCGACACCAGCTACCTGCGGCCGAATGCCCTGCGTTCGATGGTCAAGGACTTCATCGCGCTGCAGGACGAGGCCCACGGGCTGACGCTGCTGTTCCAGTCCTTCGGCTTCAAGCACGGCTTGCCGCTCGACGCCGACCTGGTCTTCGACGTGCGCTGCCTGCCGAACCCGCATTACGACCCGGCGTTGCGCCCGCTCACCGGCCGCGATGACGCGGTGATCGAGTTCCTCGAAACGCAGCCCGAAGTGCAGAAGATGCTCGCGGACATCCAGCGTTTCCTCGACGACTGGCTGCCGTCCTACATCCGCGACAACCGCTCCTACCTGACCGTGGCGCTCGGCTGCACCGGTGGCCAGCATCGCTCGGTATGGTTCGCCGAACGTCTCGCCGCCTGGTTCCGCGGCCAGCCCGAGAAGCGGGCGCGCGTGCTGGTGCGCCACCGCGCCCTCGCCGAGTGAAAACCTGGGCGGCTTTGCTGCGGCCGGGCGACTGGCTGCTGGTCCTGCTCGGCGCGGGCGCCGTGGCGGTTTCGTTTCCCCTGCTGTGGTCGGGCGGCAAGGCAGAGCGCGCCGTGGTCAGGCTCGACGGCAGGGTGGTCGCCGAATTTCCCCTCACCGCGCCGCGCCGCTTTGCCGTGACCGGCCCGCTCGGCGAGACGCTGATCGAGATTGCGCCCGGCCGCGCGCGCGTGCTGTCCGACCCCGGGCCGCGCCAGTATTGCGTGCAGCAGGGCTGGCTCACGCGGCCGAACGCGATTGCCATCTGCGCGCCGAATCACGTGAGTCTCTCACTGTCTGGAAAAGATGCCAGCCATGACAGTCTCAACTATTGAACTGCGGGTCACGGATGCGGATCGCCGCATCGCGCGCTATGCGGCGGCGGCGATCGCGCTGACCGTCGCCGAGGCCGCGCTGCCGTCGCCGCTGCCGGGCGTCAAGCCGGGGCTCGCGAACATCGTCGTGCTGATCGTCCTGCTGCGCCACGGCTGGCGCGATGCGGCCTGGGTGTCGCTGCTGCGCGTGCTCGCGGGCAGCCTGCTGGTCGGGCAGTTCCTCGCGCCCGGCTTCTTCCTTGCGCTGGCGGGCGCGCTGGCGAGCCTGGCCGTGCTCGCACTGGCCGTGCGTTTGCCGCAGCGCTGGTTCGGACCGGTGTCGGCGAGCGTGCTGGCGGCCTTCGCGCACATCGGCGGGCAGTTGCTGCTGGCACGCCTGTGGCTGGTGCCGCACGATGGCGTGTTCCTGCTCGCGCCGGTATTCGGCCTCTCCGCGCTGGTTTTCGGTATCGTGAACGGTCTCATCGCCGCACGCATGTTGAAAGAAGAACAATGAAGACCATTGCCGTCGCCTGGACCGGGGCTTCCGGCCTGCCCTACGGCCTGCGCCTCGTCGACCGCCTGCTGGCCGCCGGTTGCCAGGTCTGGCTGATGTATTCGCAGGCGGCGCAGATCGTCGCCAGGCAGGAGGCCGACCTGGTCCTGCCCGCCCAGCCGCGCGAGGCGCAGCGGCTGCTGGCCGAGCGCTTCGGCGACTCGGCGGGCCGGCTCAAGGTCTTCGACCGCAACGACTGGAACGCGCCGCCGGCCTCGGGCTCGAATCCGCCGGATGCCTATGTGATCTGTCCCTGCACGATGGGCACGCTCGCCGAGGTGGCGGCCGGTACTGCTAAGGACCTGATCACGCGTTCCGCCGACGTGGTGCTCAAGGAAGGCAGGATGCTGATCCTCGTGCCGCGCGAGACGCCGTTCTCGGCCATCCATCTCGAGAACATGCTCAGGCTCAGCCGCGCCGGCGCGGTGATCCTGCCGCCCAATCCCGGCTTCTACCACCGGCCGGCAGACATCGGCGGACTGGTCGATTTCGTCGTCGCGCGCATCCTCGACCGTCTGAATGTGCCGCACGACCTGATGCCGCGCTGGGGTGCAGACCGTGGTTGAGATGGAGATTCCGCTCTTCCTGCTCAACGTCGTGCTGCATTCCGGCGGACGCATGGAACTGCGCGTCTTCGAGCCGCGCTACATGGATATGGTCAAGGAGTGCCTGCGCACGAACACGCCCTTCGGCGTCTGCCTCCTGGCGCAGGGCGCCGAGGTGGCGACGCCGGAATCCGGCGCGGGCGTGCCGCCGCAGGTACCACATCGGGTCGGCACCCTGGCGCGCATCGCCGACTGGGACATGCCGCAGCTGGGCATCCTCAACATCGTCACGCACGGCGGCGAGCGCTTCCGCATTCTCGAACATCGGACGCAGCCCGACGGGCTGGTGCGCGCGACGGTGGAGCTGCTGCCCGATCCGCCGGTCAAGGCGATTCCCGGCGACTACGCGCGCCTCGTGCCGATGCTGCGCGCGCTGATCGATGCGCTGGAAGATCCGCCGCCGCAGCCCTATCGTTTCTACGATGCGGCTTGGGTGGCCGACCGCTGGGCGGAAATCCTGCCGCTGCCGATGGAGCGGCGCCAGGAAATCCTCGAGCTCGACGACGGCGTCGCGCGGCTCGACGCGATCTACCGGTTTCTGGAAAAGAGTTAGCCGACCACGCGGTCGGCGACGTCGATGCGCACCGCCGGGCGGCCCAGCACGGTGGCGACGGCATCGGCATACTGCTGCGTCCATGCGCTCGGCGTGGCGAAGCGCTTCTCGCCGGCGTATTGCGCGATGCCGAGGATGCGGTCGAGCACCAGCACCTTGCCCATCGGACTGGTGGGCTCGCATTCCAGCGCTTCCCACTGGGCGTCCAGCCAGCGATTGGCTTCCTCGCGCGAGGCGCCGGCATGGGCGATGAGCTCGTAATCGCGGCTGCGGTCGAACACGACGACGACGATGCTGGACATGGCATTCTCCTTCTGGGGCGTTGGGCGCGATTCTGCGGGCAGCGCCCACCGGAGAAGTGTCGCTGCGGCGACAATTCGATCGGCCATGCCGTCCTGCCGGCGCCGACTTTCGTTTGACAAGCCGCACGCTCAGGAATAACTTACTGACCAACAAGTCATTAAAACCATTTCTCCGGCATGCCCAAGGACACTGCGAACACCCGGAAGCCCGCCCACCGTCGCCGCAAGGAAGCCCGCCCGGCCGAATTGACGGCGGCGGCGCTCGAACTCTTTGTCGAGCGCGGCTACGCCGCCACGCGTCTCGAAGACGTGGCGGCCGCGGCGGGCGTGTCGAAAGGGACGCTCTATCTCTACTTCGACAGCAAGGAAGCGCTGTTCAAGGCCGTCGTGCGCGAGGGTCTGCTGCCGGCGCTGGCCGAGGGGGAAGCGCTGGTGGAGGGGTTCTCGGGCACGTCGGAAGAGTTGCTGCGCGAGGTCGTGATGGGCATGTGGGAGTTGATCGGGGCGCAGCGCATCGGCGGCATCCCGAAGCTGATTTTCGCCGAGGCGCGCAACTTTCCCGAGATCGCGCAGTTCTACGAGCAGGAAGTGATCCAGCGCGGCACGGCGTTGATCCGCAGTGTCATCGCGCGCGGTGTCGCGCACGGCGAATTCCGGACGATCGACATCGATGCGACCGTTTTTCTCGTCATGGCGCCGGTGCTGATGCGCATGATCTGGCGCCATTCGCTGGATATCTGCGCGGCGGCGCAAGTGCCGGACGAGGTCTATTTCTCGGAATACTTCGCACTGATGCTGCGCGGCCTGCGCGCACCGGAAAGGATGGCAGCACCATGAAAATCCATACTCACGCGGCCTGGCTCGCGCTGGTGTTCCTCGCCGCCTGCGGCAAGGAGGCGGCGCCCCCGGCTGCCGTCCCGCCAGCGCCGACTTTCGTGCTGAAGACGGTGGCGGAAGTGGCGATCCACCCCGAACGCAGCGCGCCGGCCGCCGTGGTCGGCAAGAACGAGGCGCGGCTGTCCGCCGAAGTCGCGGCGACGATCCAGGCGCTGCCGGTCGATGTCGGCCAGACCGTCAAGCAGGGAGGGGTCGTCGCCCGGCTCGATCCGCGCGATGCCGAACTCGCGCTCGAACGCGCCGCCGCCGCACAGGCCCAGGCGCAGGCCCGCCATGCGCAGGCGCAGGCCCAGTACGCACGGGCGCAAACCCTGCGCGAGAAGAACTTCTACTCGGCCGAGGCGCTGAGCTTGCGCGAGACGGAACTGGCCGCCACCGCCGCCGACCTGCGCGCCGCCACCGCCCAGCGCGAGACGGCGCGGCGGGCGCTCGACAAGCACACGCTGCGTGCGCCTTTCGACGCGGTGGTGCGCGGACGCGGCGGCCAGGTCGGCGAACTCGCCGCACCCGGCACGGTGCTGCTGACGCTGGTGTCGGAGCGCGAACTGGAACTGGCCGCGCAACTGCAGCCGCGCGATGCGGAATCCTTGCAGGCCGCCGTTTCTCCGGAGTTCGAAACCGCGGGCGGCCGTCATGCACTGAAGCTGCTGCGCATCTCGCCGGCGCTCAACCGCGAATCGCGCAGCGTCGAGGTGCGGCTGATATTCACCGGCCCGCCGCCGGCCGCCGGCAGCGAAGGGCGGCTGGTCTGGCGCGACCCGCAGGCGCATCTGCCGGCCGAGCTGCTGGTGCGGCGCACGGGCCGCCATGGTGCGTTCGTCGTCGCGGACGGCAAGGCGCGCTTCCATGCACTGCCGCAGGCACAGGAAGGGCGGCCCGCCGCACTCGATCTGCCGGCCGAGGCGCAGATCGTCACGCAGGGCCGCCATGCGCTGCAGGATGGCCAGTCGCTGCAATGAAGTGTGCCGATGAAACTGTATAGACAGCTGCTGGAGAATCACCCGCTCGCCAACATTGCCTTCGCGGTGGTACTGCTGCTGGGCGCGTTCGCCTACCTGACGATGCCGCGCGAGCAGGACCCGGAGATCAACTTCAACTGGGTGATGATCACCACGGTGCTGCCCGGCGCGTCGGCCGAGGACGTCGAGAAGCGCGTCACCAAGCCGCTCGAGGACGCGATCAAGGGTGTCGCCGACGTGCGCTTCTCGACGTCCAGTTCGCGCGAGAGCGTCTCGAACATCCTGGTGCGCTTCCGCGAGATATCCGAGCGCGACTTCGACAAGCGCGTCAACGACTTGCGGCGCGACATCCAGAACAAGGCAAAAAGCGAACTGCCGGGCGAGGCCAAGGACCCGCGCGTGCTCGAGGTGACCACCTCGAACGGCTTCCCCACCGCGCTGGTGCTGGTGACCGGGCAGGCGGCCGACGAGGTGCTGCGCCAGCGCGCACGCCTGCTGCGCGACGAGTTCGAGCGCATGCCGGGCATCGACCAGGTATTCGCGACCGGACTGCGCGATCCGGAACTGCTTGTCGAGTTCGACCCAATGGCGCTGGCGAACCGCGGCCTGAACGGCACCGATGTCGCCGATGCGGCCTCCGCCTGGTTCCGCGACACCTTCGCGGGCAAGATCGAAACCGCGCAGGGCGAGGGACGCGACGCCTGGCTGGTGCGCGTGGTCGGGCAGGACGTCGATCCCGAGCGCGTCGCGCAGATCCCCGTTGGTGCCGGGCGCAACCAGACGCCGCTGGCCAGCGTGGCCGAAGTGTCGCGTGCGCGCGCCAAGGCCGGCAGCCTCGCCAGCCATGAGGGAAGGCCGGCGGTGATGCTGGCGATCACCAAGAAGAGCCGCACCAACACGCTCGACCTGATCGAACGCATCGACGCCTTCATTGCCGCAAGGAATCCGGTGCTGGAGAGCGAAGGCATCGCGCTGAAGCTGCTCGACGACCAGACACCGAAGACGCGCGAATCGATCCGGATCATGGAAGCGAACGCGCTCGTCGGCCTCGGCGTCGTGCTGGCGATCTGCTGGCTGTTCCTCGGCGGCCGCATCGCCGTGCTGGTGGCGCTCGGCATCCCGTTCTCGCTGGCCGGTACCTTTGCCGTGCTCGGCGGGCTCGGCTACACGGTGAACATCTCGGTGCTGCTCGGCGTGGTGATCGCGCTCGGCATGCTGGTCGACGACGCGGTGGTGGTGGTCGAGGCGATCTACTACAAGATGCAGCGCGGCATGGCGGCGCTGGAGGCGAGCCTGGCCGCGATGCGCGAGGTGTTCGCCCCGGTCACCTCGTCGGTGCTGACGACCATGGCCGCCTTCCTGCCGCTGATGCTGCTGCCGGGCATCGTCGGCAAGTTCATGTTCATCATCCCCTTCATCGTCACGCTGGCGCTCGCCATCAGCCTGCTCGAGGCCTACTGGATCCTGCCCGTCCATGTCGTCAGCACGAGCCGCGGCGTCCGGCCGGCAACGGACGACTGGCGCTCGCGTTTCAATCACCTGCTGCGCGTGAAATACGCGCGCTGGCTGATCGCCGTGCTGCGCTGGCCGCGCCTCTCGCTGGCGGTGATGCTGCTGATGCTGGCGGGCGCCGGCGCGGCGGTGGCGACCGGACTGGTGCGCGTACAGTTCTTCGCCTTCGATCCGCTGCGCGTGTTCTACGTCAATGTCGACATGCCCGCGGGCGCGCCGATCGAGCAGAGCCTGGCGGAGGCCGAGAAACTCGAGACGCGCGTGAAGCAGCATCTGCGCAGCGGCGAAACGCGCAACACCGCGGCCTATGCCGGCCTGAAATTCACCGATACCGAGCCGCTCTATGGGGAAGCCTACGGGCAGGTGGTCGTCTCGCTGCTGCCCACCGAAGGTGGCCGCAGCGTACCGGAGATCGTCGAGGCCATGCGCGCGGACGTGGAATCCCTGCCGAGCCCCGGCAAGATCAGCTTCACGATGCTGTCCGGCGGACCGCCGCTGACCAAGCCGGTGCGCGTACGCGTGCGCGGCGACGATCCGCTCGAGTTGCGTGCCGCGGCCGATGCGCTGGCGGCGGTCGTGCGCTCGGTGCCGGGGGCCAAGGACGTGACCGACGATGACATTCCCGGCCGTCCGCAACTGGTCCTCGAACTCGACCGCGAGGCCCTGCGCGCGGCGGGGCTCGACGCCGGCAAGGTCGCACGGCTGGTGCGGCTCGCCGTCGATGGCGAGATCGTCGCGCAGACGCGCGACCGCGGCGAAAAGCTCGAGCTGCGCGTGCGCGCGCAGCATCGCGCCGACGGTTCGGTCGGCGCCGACATCCTCGACCTGCTCGACGATCCGGTCGCCCTCCCTGGCGGGCAGGTGACGACGCTCGGCGCGCTGGTGCGGGCCGAGACGAAGGTAGGCAAGGGCGTCATCAAGCATTACAACCTCGTTCGCGCGATTACCGTCGAGGCCGACCTCGACAAGGCGGTCACCGACACGTTGACGGCCAACCGCCAGATCGCGGCCGGCTGGGAGAAGGTTGCCGCGCAGTTCCCGAACACGGGCATCGATTTCAGCGGCGAGATGGAGGACATTCGCGAGAGCCTGGATGCGATGCAGTGGCTGTTCCTGCTCGGCGTGGGGCTGATCTACCTGATTCTCGCCGCGCAATTCAGGAGCTACTGGCAGCCCCTGCTGATTCTCGTCACCGTGCCGCTCGCCTTCACCGGCGTCGCACTCGGCCTGCTGGTGTCGCGCAACCCGCTGTCGCTCTACACCCTCTACGGCGTGATCGCGCTGACCGGCATCGCGGTCAACTCCGCCATCGTGCTGATCGATGCCGCCAACGAGCGACTGCGGTCCGGCATGGGCGTCCTGCACGCGGCGGTCTATGCCGCACGGCGGCGCGTCGTGCCGATCCTGATCACCTCGGTGACCACCATCGGCGGCCTGTTCTCGCTGGCCTTCGGGCTGGCCGGGCAGTCGCTGCTCTGGGGGCCGGTCGCGCAGTCGATCGTCTGGGGGTTGGCGATTTCCACCGTGCTGACCCTGTTCGTGATCCCCCTGCTGTACTGGATGGCCATGCGCCGTCGGAAAGTGATCCCATGAAGTTCTGGCCCCTCCTGGTTCTCCCCCTGCTGATGGCCTGCGGCGAGAAAACGCCGCCGGCGGAGAAGATCGACACCGGCCCGAAGCTGGTGAAAGCGATGAAAGTCGGCGCTGGCGGGACGGCACAGGAGGAGGTGTATAGCGGCGACGTGCGTGCGCGCATCGAGACGCAGCTGGGTTTCCGCGTCGGCGGCAAGCTGGTCGAGCGGATGGTCGATGTCGGCGCGCGGGTGAAAGCAGGGCAACCGCTCGCGCGGCTCGACGCCGCCGACCAGCAGCTGGCCGC
Source organism: Pseudomonadota bacterium (assembly GCA_021849505.1). GTDB lineage: Bacteria > Pseudomonadota > Gammaproteobacteria > Burkholderiales > Rhodocyclaceae > Sulfuricystis. The sequence goes on along the minus strand of JAJZSW010000035.1, from coordinate 6,036 downwards.
GACGCAGGCCGAGGCGAACCGGGCGCTGGCGGCCGCCGAGCTGAAGCGCGCGCAGGAGTTGCGGCAGAAGAACTTCATCAGCCAGGCGGCCCTCGACGCCAAACAAACTGCCGCGACCGCCGCAGAGGCGCAGGCGCAGCTGGCGAAGAATCAGGCGGCCTACGCCACGCTGACGGCGGATGCGCCGGGGGTGATCGCCGCGGTACTGGCCGAACCGGGACAGGTCGTTGGTGCCGGGCAGGCGGTGTTCAGGCTCGCGCGCGACGGCGAGCGCGAGGTGGCCATCGCCATTCCCGAATCACGCCTCGCCGGGCTGCAGGTCGGCGCCGCGGCGACGGTCGAACTGTGGGTCGGGAAAACCTATAAAGGCAAACTGCGCGAACTCGCGCCGGCCGCGGATCCGGCCAGCCGGACCTTCGCCGCGCGCATCAGCATCGTCGACGCCGACGCCGACGTTGTGCTGGGCCGGACGGCGACCGTGCGTTTCGCGCAATCCGCTGCCAGCGACATCATCGTCCCGCTGGCGGCGATCCTGCAGCAGGGCCCGGGCGAACATGGGCCCGCCGTCTGGGTGATCGGCGCCGACGGTACGGTCAGCCAGCGGCCCATCAAGGTCAGCCGCTACGCCGATCTGGGCGCGGTGGTCGCCTCCGGCTTGGCTGAGGGCGAAACCATTGTCGCGGCCGGCGCCTTCAAGCTGGCGGCCGGCGAAAAAGTGCGCGTGGCGCAGCAGCCATGATCGGCCCCAACCTCTCCGAATGGGCGATCGGGCACCGCTCGATGGTGCTCTACCTGATGATCGTGCTGATGGTCGGCGGCACACTGGCCTTCCTCCAGCTCGGCCGCGCCGAGGACCCCGACTTCACCTTCAAGGTGATGGTGGTGCGCACGCTCTGGCCGGGCGCCACCGCGCGCGAGGTCGAGGCCGAGCTGACCGAGCGCCTCGAGAAGAAACTGCAGGAAACGCCCTGGATCGACATCCTGAAATCTGCCTCGCGGGCCGGCGAGTCGCTGATCTTCCTCCAGCTCAAGGACTACACGCCGAAGCAGGAGGTGCCGGAAGCCTGGCGGCAAGTCAGGAAGAAACTCGACGACATCCGCCACACGCTGCCGGCCGGCGTGCAGGGGCCGTATCCGAACGACGAGTTCGGCGACGTCTACGTGAACATCTATGCGCTCACCGGCACGGGTTACGACCACGCCGAACTGCGCCGCGCGGCTGTAGGCATCCAGAAGGCCTTGCGCGCGCTGCCCGAGGTCAGGAAGGTCGACCTGCTCGGCGTGCAGGACGAGAAGATCTACATCGACATGGCGCCGCGGCGGCTGGCCAGCCTCGGCCTGACGCCCGCCATGGTGGCGAACGCGCTGGCCCAGCAGAATGCCGTGCAGCCGGCCGGCTTCGTCGAGACGCCCAGCGACCGGGTGCGGCTGCGCGTGTCCGGCGCTTTCGATTCGGTGGAAAAGATTCGCGCCACCGATCTCGTCATCGGCGGCCGCCACCTCCGCCTCGGCGATGTCGCGGCGGTGACGCGCGGTTTCGCCGATCCGCCCAATCCGCGCATGCGCGTCGATGGCAAGGACGCCGTCGGCATCGCCGTGGTGATGGCGAAGGGCGGCGACGTGATCACGCTCGGCAAGACGCTGCAGGCCGAGATGGCCGCGCAGTCGCAGGGGTTGCCGCTGGGGCTCGAGATCACGACGGTGGCCGACCAGCCGACCGTCGTGCGCGTCTCGCTGAATCTCTTCGTCAAGGTGCTCGCCGAGGCGGTGCTGATCGTGCTGGCCGTCAGTTTCCTCTCGCTGGGCTTCCGCACCGGCATGGTGGTGGCGCTGTCGATCCCGCTGGTGCTGGCGATCACCTTCCTGCTGATGAAGATGTTCGGCATCGACCTGCACCGCATTTCGCTCGGCGCGCTGATCATCGCGCTGGGCCTGCTCGTCGACGACGCGATCATCGCGGTGGAGATGATGGTGGTGAAGATCGAGCAGGGCTGGGAGAAGGCCAAGGCCGCCACCTTCGCCTACACCTCGACGGCCTTTCCGATGCTGACCGGCACGCTGATCACCGCGGCGGCCTTCACGCCCGTGGGGTTCGCGAAATCCGGCGCCGGCGAATACGCCTTCGCCATCTTCGCCGTGACGACCATCGCGCTGCTGGTCTCGTGGGTGGTGGCGGTGATCTTCACGCCCTGGATCGGCTTCAAGATCCTCGACGAGCAGGCGCTGCGCAAGTATGGCGAGGAACATCATGGCGATGTCTATGACACGCCCTTCTATCGCCGCTTCAGGGCGCTGGTGGAATGGTGCCTGCGCCATCGCTGGACCGTGATCGGCCTGACCGTGCTGGCCTTCATCGGCGGCATGGCGCTGTTCAAGTTCGGCGTGCAGTACCAGTTCTTCCCGCCGTCGAACCGCAGCGAGCTGATCGTCGACCTCTGGCTGCCGCAGGGCGCCTCGCTCAAGGCGACCGAAACCGAAGTGAAGCGCGTCGAGACGCTGCTGGCGCGCGACGACATGCGGGACAAGCTGGTGAATGTCGCGTCCTACATCGGCAATGGCGCGCCGCGCTTCTACCTGCCGCTCGACCAGCAGCTGTTCAACGACAACTTCGGCCAGCTCGTCGTCGTCACGCAGGATTTCGCCGCCCGCGAAGCGGTGCGGGCCGCCCTGCTCGAGGCCTTCGCAGCCCCCGACGGCAGCTGGAGCCATCTGCGTACGCGCGTGCAGCGGCTGGAGAACGGCCCGCCGGTGGGCTATCCGGTGGTATTCCGCGTCAGCGGCGCGGACGTGGATGTCCTGCGCGGCATCGCGCAGGAGGTGGCGACGACGATGCGCGCCAACGCCAACGTGACCAACGTGCACCTCGACTGGAACGAGAAGGCCAAGAGCGTGCGCGTGCGCATCGACCAGGATCGCGCGCGCCTGCTCGGCGTCTCGAGCCAGGAGGTGGCGCAGGCGCTGCAGGCGCAGCAGCAGGGCGTCACCCTGACCCAGTACCGGGAAGGGGACCAGTTGATCGACATCGTCTGGCGCGCCGACGGCAGCGAGCGCGGCCGGCTCGACCGGCTGGCCGACCTCCCCGTTCCCGCGCAGGGCGGCAAGTGGATTCCGCTGGCCCAGGTGGCACGGCTGGAGCCGGTCCTCGAAGAGGACATCATCTGGCGGCGCGACCGCCGGCCGGCGATCCAGGTGCGCGCCGACCTGGCCAACGACAAGGTGACGGCGCCGACCGTGACGCTGCAGATCGATCCGCGGCTCGACGAATTGCGCCAGCGCCTGCCGCCCGGCTACCGCATCGAGATCGGCGGCACGATCGAGGAGTCCGCGAAGAACGAGAATGCGCTGAAAGCCGTCGTGCCGCTGATGATCGTCGCGGTGATCACGCTGCTGATGATGCAGCTGCAGAGCATGCGGCGCACCTTCATGGCGCTGCTGACCGCGCCGCTCGGGCTGATCGGCGTGGCGCTCGCGCTGTTTGCGCTTGCCGCGCCCTTCGGCTTCGTCGCCAACCTCGGCGTGATCGCGCTGATGGGCATGATCCTGCGCAATTCGGTGATCCTCGTCGACCAGATCGACCAGGACGAGCAGGCCGGCAAGAGCCAGTGGGAGGCGATCGTCGGCGCGGCGGTGCGCCGCTTCCGGCCGATCATGCTCACCGCCGCCGCGTCCGTGCTGGCGATGATCCCGCTGTCGCGGCAGATCTTCTGGGGGCCGATGGCGGTGGCGATCATGGGCGGCCTGATCGTCGCGACCGTCCTCACCCTGCTGTTCCTGCCGGCGCTGTATGCGGCGTGGTACCGTGTCAGGGAGCCGGCGTAGAATTCCCGCGACCGGAAACTTGCTTTGCCCGAACCGAACCTTATCTAAGCCTGACAGGAGTTTGCAATGAATTTTGAGTCAGCCCGCCACAACATGATCGAGCAACAGCTGCGCCCGTGGCTCGTCAACGATCCGGCGGTCATCGAACAGCTGTACGCCGACCGCCGCGAGGATTTCGTGCCGGATGCCTATCGCGCGCTCGCCTTCGCCGACGTGGAAGTTCCCGTTGCAATGGGTGTGCAGGGCGTCGCCCTGCTGCCGCCCAAGCTCGAAGGGCGCATCCTGCAGGCGCTGGCGGTGCAGCCGCACGAGCGCGTGCTCGAGATCGGCGCCGGTTCCGGCCACATGGCCGCGCTGCTGGCATCGCGGGCGAAGGAGGTCTGGAGTCTCGAGATCGATCCGGCCGTCGCCGCGATCGCGCGCGCCAACCTCGGCCGTGCGGCCGTCGAAAATGTCCATGTCGAGATCGGCGACGGCTTGAACGGACTTGCCGCGCATGCACCCTACGACGTGATCGTGGTGTCCGGCGGCGTGGCGGAGATTCCCCAGGTCCTCGTCGACCAGCTGGCCGTCGGCGGCCGTCTCATCGCCTTCGTCACCCTGCCCGAGCAGGCGCCGACGATGGCGCTGCGCTGCCTCAGGCGCATCAGCGCGGAGGCCATCGCCAGCGAGGATGTGCTCGAAACCGTCGTGCCGATGCTCAGGCAGCCGCCCGCCAGGAAATTCGTGTTCTGAACCATGAAGCAGGCAGCATGAAACAGATGACCGCCGTCCAGCTCAAGGAGTGGCTCGACCAGGCCAAGGCCGGCGGCCATCCCGCGCCCGTGCTGCTGGACGTGCGCGAACCCTGGGAATTCGATGTCGTGCACATTCCCGGTTCCAAGCTGATGCCGATGCGCTCGATTCCGGCGCGCTACCCCGAGCTGAAGCGCGATGCCGAGACCGTGGTGATCTGCCATCACGGGGCGCGCAGCTACCAGGTCGCGATGTTCCTCGAGCATCAGGGCTTCAGCAATGTGATCAATCTCTACGGGGGCCTGGCGGCGTGGTCGCGCGATGCCGATCCTGCCGCCCCAACCTATTGAAATCTACTGAAATGACCGAAATCGTCGCATCCTTCTGGAGTCTCGCATGCAGTCCACGCTGAAAATCCTGATCGCCCTGACCTTTGCGGGCAGCGCCCTGAGCGCGCAATCCGCCGATCTGCTGCAGGCCTATCGCGACGCCACCGCCTACGATGCGCAGTTTGCCGCGGCGCGCGCCGCGCGTGCCGCCGGGCTGGAGAAGCTGCCGCAGGGGCGTGCCGGCCTGCTGCCGACCCTCGGCCTGTCGGCCAACACGACCTGGAACGACGTGGAAAGCACGGCGCGCAGCACCGGCGTCACGACCGGCCGTGACTACAACAGCAACGGCTGGAGCGTCGCGCTCTCGCAGCCGCTGTTCCGCTGGCAGAACTGGGTCGGCTTCAAGCAGTCCGAACTCGCCGTCGCGCTGGCCGAAATGCAGTTTGCCCAGGCCGGCCAGGACCTGATCCTGCGCGTGTCCCAGGCCTATTTCGACGTGCTGCTCGCGCAGGAAACCCTGGCGACGGCCCAGGCCCAGAAGACAGCCTTCGCCGAGCAGCTCGAAGCGGCGAAGCGCAACTTCGAAGTCGGCACCGCGACGATCACCGACACGCACGAAGCCCAGGCCCGGCATGACCTCGCCGTGGCGACCGAGATTGCCGCCGAGAACGACCTGGCGGTGAAGCGCCAGGCGCTGCGCACCCTGACCGGCAAGGAGGCCGACACGCTGAAGGGCCTCAGGCCCGGCGTGCAGATCGGCGCGCCGCAGCCTGCCGACATCGGCCAGTGGGTGAGTTCCGCCGAAGCCGGCAATCTCGGCGTGCAGATCGCCCAGACCAGCCTCGACGTGTCCGGCCGCGAGATCGAGAAGCAGCGCGCCGGCCACTATCCGACCCTCGACCTGGTCGCGACGCACGGCAAGACCGGCAGCGGTTTCAGCTCGAGTTCGCTCACGGGCGGGGGCGTCGATACCAAGAGCAGCACGATCGGCCTGCAGCTGGCCGTGCCGCTCTTCGCCGGCGGCGCGGTGTCCTCGAAGGAGCGCGAAGCCGCCGCACTCAGCGAGAAGGCCCGTGCCGATCTCGACAATGCGCGCCGTCAGGCATCGCTCGGCGCCAAGCAGGCCTATCTGGGCGTGAATGCCGGCCTCGCC
>JAJZSW010000034.1 GCA_021849505.1 Pseudomonadota bacterium | reverse complement strand
ACAGACCGGTCAGCCAGATCACGGCGCCATCATGGCCGAAGCGTTGCTTGCGCTCGACGGCATCGATTAGGTGGGGAACCTCGGTGAGATGGAATGGCTTGGGCATCGGATATTCGGTAAGCTGCTTCGGCTACGAGGACCGGATTTTGCAGTATTTGGGACCGGGCGGGTAGAAGGAGCGAGTGTGAAGGCTGGCGGCGGGCAAGGGGACGCGCATCCGGCCGCTGATGCCGGCCTGGGCGGGTTTCCATGTCCCGGCGCGTTGCCGGTCAGTCGCGCGCCTTCTCCCGTTGGTCGAGAAACCGGCGCAACGCCTCGGGGTCGGCATCCATGATCAGGTCGAGGTTTTCGAGGATATCGTCGATGTCCCAATCCCACCAGGCGAGCCGAAGCATGAGTTCGACCGTGGCCGGTTCGAAGCGATGGCGGATCACCCGCGCGGGATTGCCGGCCACGATCGCATAGGGTTCGATATCCTTGGACACCACGCTGCCGGCGCCGACCACCGCGCCGTGGCCGATGGTCACGCCGGTGAGGATGGTGCAACCGAAGCCGAGCCAGACGTCGCTGCCGATGACGATCGGCCCTTTGGACGCTACGGGCGGAGGCTGGCGCCGCTGGAAGAAGTAGGGGAAGGGATAGGTGGAGCCGAAATCCGCCCGGTGCTCGCCGCCCTTGAGGATGCAGACCTCCGCCGCGATGCTGCAGAAGCGGCCGATGACCAGTGGCGTGCGGTCGTCGTAATGCCAGATGCGGGGCGTGCCATAGGTGTAGTCGCCGATCTCGCAGTTCTTGATCTGCTTGATGTATTCCTGCCGGTTGGTGAACAGGTTCTCGGCCTCCGGTCTGACATGTTTCATCGCTTCTCCTGCAAACTGGCTAATAACCATTCGGTTGCTCTCGGCCCGGCTCAAGCCTTTGTGCGAGCAGGTCGTCGACGGTGTGCCGGCCTTCCCAATACTGGGCGTTATTGCGGCGATGCATGATCTCGGCCAATTCATGGCCGTGCTTCTCCGCGAAGAGCGAGCGATTGCGCGCCACGTATTGCTTCTGCACCAGTTCATGCCGCCGCAAGGACATCGATCCACCTTTCGGTCCGCCGTGCTTCACGAAGGTGTCGGCCCGGACCACGATGCCGGCGCCGGTGTCCGCCAGCCGCTTGTTCAGGTCCCGATCCTCGTAGGTGCCGTATCCGAAGGCGGGGTCGAAATAGCCCAGGCGTTCCAGGTCGGCCTTCCTGAAGGACTGGCAAAAGCCGATGACATCGTAAAACGGCACCGCGATCAGCATGCCGCCGAGGCGCTGCTGCAATAGCCGGTCGAACCGTTCGATCCGGTCCAGCTCCGCTGCGGAATAGTCCGCCAGTTGGGCAAACAGCCGGGTGTTCTGGAAGCTGAAGGCGTAATCGGTCAAGGGCGCTACGGTGCCGATGGCCGGGTCTGTCGTCAGCGGCTCGGCCAGGCGGGCAAGGGCATCGGCGGGGAAATAGACATCGTCGTTGGTCATCACGACGACGCGGCCATCCGCGTATTGCATCAGGCGGTTGTAGCTTGCCGCGAAGCCCTGGTTGTCGTCGTTCTCGAGATAGCGGAATTCGCCGAAGGCGTCCTGCAGCCGCTCTTGCCAACCGTGGGTCATCCGGCGGGTCTCCATGCGTAGCGGCGAGCCGTCGTCGAGCAGCAGCAACTGGACGTGGCGACCGCCATTGCGCAGCAGGCTGGGGAAGAATAGGTTTTCGACCACGGCGAGCGCTTCCGGGCTCGCGTTGTACATGGAGGCGACGAGGCTGACGGATTCCATCCGCACGCGGTGACTTTCAGATTGCCGATCGGGCGGATGCTAAGGCGCGCCCTTCGGCAGGGTCAAGCCGCGTGCCCGGCCTTGGGCGGCCCGTTCGGGGAATCACTTCGGCTTGTTCGACAGAAAGCGATCGAAATCGGGATGGATGCAGCCGTCGTGGAAGTGGGGCACGTTCGGCAACATCCGGCGCGGGTGGCGTTCCAGATGCGCCTCGTCCTTGAGGAAGACGCAGACGTAGTCTTGCATCCAGGCGATCTCGCCGACGGTGGTGAAATGCTCCAGCGCGATGCAGCGCAGGCCGTTTCTCCGTCCCCATTTAGCCAGCGCGTTGCCGCTGTCCGGGAAGAAGCGATAGCAATCGACCGGGTAGCGGTGGAAGGCGAATTGGGCCGGCGCATCGAGATAGAACAGCCCATCCGGCTTGAGAATCCGCATGATCTCGAGGAACAGCAGCCAGAACATCTCGGCGTGCTCGAAGCAGGAGGTGCTTATCACCACGTCGACCGAGCCATCGTCGAAGGGCAGGCGGTATGGATCGTCCAGCACGATGTCCACGCCCTTGCCGGCCGCCATGTCGACGCCGATATAACGCGCCTGCGGCGGGCAGGCCTGGCGCAGCGAGCCGTTGACGTCCATGGCACCGATGTCGACGAGGCTGATCGCGCCCAACTGGGCGACATAGGTGTCGAAGAAACGCTTGCCGTTCTCCATCGCGGCGTCGTGCATGGTGTCTCCTAGTTCGGGCGCGTGGGGGCCATTCAGCGCGACGCCAGGTCGAGCGGCCTGCCGGCGAGCGCCGGCAGGCGCGCAAGCATCGGCGCAAACCGTTGCTCCAGCATGGCCGCGGTCTCTCGTGCGATCTCGGGGTAAGTGGATACGTTTTGCGGCGCGTAGTCGATCTTCGCGTCGGGCGAGACATCGAGAAAGCGGAATATCCGTTCCATCCACAGCCCGGGCACCTCGGCCAATTCGGCCAGCGACAGGATAAAGAACCGGCTGCGGTCGTACAGCGCGAAGTAGCGCAGCAGTTGCTCGTCGTAGAGCGACGAGCGGAAGTACATGAAGTTCCAGAAATACTGCGGGCAGTCCGCCAGAAAAGCCGGGTCGTCGAAACGCCGGTCTTCCGCGGCCAATGCCTGTTCGAAGCTGGTGATGGTTTCATAGCCGAGCATCCGCATGAAGCGGTAGAGCGAATAGCTTCGCAAGGCTGGGTTTCTGAGAATGACGATGAAGCGGGCGTTTGGGAAAAGCGTGTGGAGCACCGGCGGCGTTTCGGGGTTGCTGAAATAGACGTGGGAGGCCTCGCCGACTGCCTTTTTCTCGGCGCCGCACTCGAACAGGCCGAAATATTCGATGGGATTGTCGACCACCTGGAATTGCCGGCAAAAGAACGACGGCTCCTTGACCGGCGACATATGGATCTCCGGGTGCTGGCGCAAATAGCTGTAAAGGCTGGTGGTGCCGCACTTGGCGGCGCCGAGGACGAAGAGGTTGGGCAGCTTCAGCCTGTTATTTTTCATGTCATTGCACAGTGCGCCGGCTTGGCGATCCGAAATTACCGCGTCGTCGATCATCGATGTTCCAGAACTCGAAGCGAACATTGCGCCGAATGCGTAATGGATGGAGCTTCGCGATCTCCTCGTCCACACCGAGGCGCCGAGCATAAACCGCTTGTTTTCCGGAAATCAAGGACGATCGCTATTTCTTCGGCTCAAGTACTTGCGCTGTCTGCCGATACAGCGCAGGGATGTTTTCGTTGCGCAGTGGCTGCAATGTGCCTGCGCTATCATGCTGTGCACTCCAACCAAGAACACACGAGCCGCCAAAGGGGAATCCACTTGAATAACCACTCGATAAAGGGGTGCATCGGGCATCTTGCCGCCGTCGCGCTGCTGTGCTGGCCGGTGTTTTCGCAAGCCGCCAAGGACTATGTCGTCGCGCCGGCGGGCGGCGACATCACGGGCGCGAAGCTCTCGGCCGATTTGGCCGTCGGCAATGTGACGCTGCAAAGCAGCGACGGCAGCGCGCCGGGCTCCGGCAACATCGTGATCAAGGATGTCGTCGCCTGGGCCGCCGGCACTAAGCTCACGCTCGTCGCCTCGAACAATATCATCGTCAACGCCGACATCGCCGCCAGCGGCAATGGGGCCGGTTTGGTCATCAGTCCGGCCACGGCCAACGGTGGCGAGGCGCCGACCGCCGGTGGTGCCTATCGCCTCACCGGCGCCGCCATCACCCTTTCCGGCAGCGGCCCGAGCCTAACCATCGCCGGCAATACCTATACCGTGATCAATAGTCTGGGTGCGGCGACGGATGCGACGGCCCCGCCTGGCACGCCCACCCTGCAGGGCGTGGCCGCGGCCGCCAACCTGGCGAATCACTACGCGCTCGGCAGCGATATCGATGCCACGGCCACCTCGGCCTGGAACGCCGGTGCGGGGTTCACCCCCATCGGCGGCGGCGACCAGAGCAAACTGGATCCCGATGCGCCCTTCACCGGGAGTTTCGACGGCCTGGGCCATACCGTCCGCAACCTGACGCTCAACCGGCCAAGCAAAAAGTGGGTCGGCCTGTTCGGGGCCGCCGCGGCGGGCGCAAAGATTCGCAATCTGGGCTTGGTCGATGCCAACGTCCAAGGGCAGCATCGCGTCGGCGCGCTGGTGGGGGAGAGCAACGGCTCGATCGATCAGTGCCACGCGCGCGCTACCGTGACCGGCGGCAACAATGTCGGCGTTCTGCTAGGGTACAACGCCTCCTCGGGGCGAGTGGAGAGGAGCTATTCCTCGGGCAGCGTGACCGGTAATGGCCTGAATGCCGGCGGCCTGGTCGGCGCGAATTCGGGTACGACCCGCAACAGCTATTCGACCGCCGCCGTGAGCGGCACGGGTAGCAACCACGGCGGCCTGGCCGGCAATAACTATGTGTACAACGGCAGTTCGCCGTCGATCGAGGACAGCTACGCCACCGGCGCCGTTTCCGGCACGGCGCCGGTCGGCGGGCTGGCGGCCGTCAATGGCGGCACGGTCACCCAAGCTTACTGGGACACCCAAACGTCCGGCCAGGCGACATCGGCCGGCGGCAGCGGGCTGACCACCGCGCAAATGAAGAGCCAAGCCAGTTTCAGTGGGTTCGACTTTTCCGGCACCTGGGTCATGGTGGATGGGCTCACTATGCCGATGCTTGCGCTGCAAAATGCCACCACGATCTACAACGTGCTCCAACTGCAATTGATGGCGGCGAATCCGGCGGCGAACTACACCCTCGGCGCCGATATCGACGCCTCGGCGACGGGGGCGGGCAACGGCATTTGGGGCGGCAGTGGGTTTTCCCCGATCGGCAATGCGACGACGCCGTTCACCGGCAGCCTGGACGGCCAGGGGCATACCATCAGCAAGCTCACGATCAACCTGCCGGGGACCGATCATGTCGGCCTGTTCGGCTATACCGGCGCGTCTTCGGCCATTCAAAATGTCGGCTTGATCGGCAGTACGGTAACCGGACAGAACAGCGTGGGGGTCTTGGCGGGGCATAACGGCGGCAGCATCGGCAACAGCAACGCCGAGCAGGTCAATGTCACCGGCATGGGCAGCAATAGCAGCGGTAGTGGCGGCCTGGTCGGCACCAACAGCGGCAGCATTAGCAACAGCCATACCTCCGGCAGCGTGACCGGGATCGACGATGTCGGCGGTCTCGTCGGCGTCAACAGCGGCAGTATCGCCGCCGCCTATTCTTTGGCCACGGTCAGCAATGCGACGGGGCAGGCCGGCGGCTTGGTCGGGACCAACGAACAGGCGGCCAGCATCAGCGCCAGTTTCGCGACTGGGGTTGTCGGCGATGTCGGCATGACCGGGGAAATGGGCGGCCTGGCCGGTCTCAATCAGGGCAGCATCAGTTACAGCAATGCGCTGGGCCGAGCCGATTGCGGCACGGGTTCCTCCGGCGGCGGCCTGGTCGGCAACAACAGCGGCACCATCGCCAACAGCTATGCCACGGGTGGCGTGAGCGGGAAGGGCAGCAATGTCGGCGGCCTGGTGGGCAACAACTCGACCGCTACGGCCAGCATCGGCACCAGCTATGCGACGGGGAGCGTGGCCGGCAGCGGCAATGTCGGCGGCCTGGTGGGCAACAACGATGGCACGGTCAGCAACGGCTATTGGAACAGCGGCCTAGCCCAAGACGGGATCGCTGCGGGCACGAAGACCGGGGCGACCGGGCTCAGCGCGGCGCAGATGCTGGCGTCGTCGAATTTCAGCGGTTTCCCCATCACCACTACGCCAGGCATGCAGGGCTGGGTAGTGGTCAACACCGACGGCAGCCTGCAAACCGCGGCCAGTAACGCATCGGCCGCGACCTCGCCCATGCTGGCGACCGAATATGCCACCACCGTCACCAACGCCCACCAGTTGCAGTTGATGCTGATGAACCTCGGCGCGAACTACCGTCTGAGTGCGAATATCGGGGCGATAGGCACCGGTAATGGCAAGGAGGTGTGGGGTGCTGTCGGTTTTGTTCCAGTAGGCAGTCCAGATAAAGCATTTACCGGCAGTTTGGACGGCCAAAAACATTCCATCGGTATGCTTAATATTTTGCGGGGAGGCAGCAATAATGGGCTGTTCGGATATACGAAAAAATCGGTGGTAATACGAGATGTTGGATTGACGGGCGCTAGAGTGGACGGAATCAATAATCTCGGCGGACTAATTGGTAACAACGATGGGGGGATGGTCACCAATTGCTACGCCGATGTTTTCGTCAGTGGGAATATCACCATCAAGAAAGTAGCTGCTGGCGTATCAATCGGTGGATTGGTTGGCAGCAACGCCGGAAGCATCAGCAATAGCTCCTCCAAGGGTATTGCATATGGGCAGGGTGATGTTGGTGGGTTGGTGGGTAGTAATTTCGGTGAAGTCGCCAATAGCAGTAGTGCAAGCAATGTCAACTCAAGGTATCGGGATGGCGGCGGACTGGTAGGAAATAATATAGGCACGATTAATGACAGCTATGCCAGAGGGTTCGTAATTGTAAGAAACGGGCACCGGCCTGGGGGATTAGTTGCGATAAGCACAGGTCCAATTAACAACAGCTATTGGGATAAAAGCACTTCCGGACAATCCATTAGCGCCGGTGGCACCGGCCTGACCGATGCCCAGATGCGGCAGCAGTCGAACTTCGCCGGTTGGGATTTCACCAACATTTGGCTGCCGCCGACCTCAAGCAGTTACCCCGCACTACGCAACATGCCGGAAGGCTATACGCCTTGAGCGTAACGACTCAGCATACCCGCTGGCTCTAACACGACTATCGAATAGGGGAAGCATCGTGAATGATCGCAAATGGCTTGGTGGCTGCTGCTGGCTGGCAGCCTCGGTGCTGCTGTTTTATGCCGCCGGGCCCGCCCATGCGGCCAACGACTACATCGTCGCACCCAGCGGCGGCGACATTACCGGCGCCGCGCTGTCGGCCCAGCTGGCGCAGGGCAACGTCAGGCTGCAAAGCAGCCAGGGCAAGCAGGCCGGCGCGGGCAACGTGATCATCAACGACAGTGTCAGCTGGAATACCGGCAGCACGCTGACTCTGGTCGCCTCGAACGACGTTCGGATCAACGCCAAGATTGCGGCCACCGGCAATACCGCTGCGCTGACTATCAGCCCGAATGCCGCCAACGGCAACGAACAACCGAGCGGCCAGGGTGCTTACGGCCTGGCCGGCAGCGCGTCGATCACCCTTTCCGGCGCGACGCCGGCACTCAGCATCGCCGGCGCGAGCTATACCGTGATCAACCAGCTTGGCACGGCAGCGGATGCGACCACGGCGCCGGCCACGCCGACCCTGCAGGGCATGGCGGTAGCGGCCAATCTGGCCGGCCTATTCGCGCTCGGCAGCGATATCGATGCCGGCCCGACATCGGCTTGGAACGGCGGCCAGGGCTTCACCCCGATCGGCAATGATTCGGGCAAATTCACCGGCACCCTGGAAGGCCTGGGCCATGCTGTGCGCCATCTCGGCATTCGGCAACCGGGCTCGGCCTCGAATACCGGTTTGTTCGGTTATACCTGGCAAGGGTTCGCGGTGCGCAACCTGCGCCTGCTGAATGTCGGCGTGAGCGGCGGCGGTAGCGTCGGCGGCCTGGCCGGCACCAATGCCGGCACGGTGAGCAACGTCCAGGTCACCGGCAATGTCAGCGGCAACAACTATGTCGGCCTGCTCGTCGGTTACAACTTCGGTCCGGTGACCGGCAGCCTGGCCAAGGGCCAGGTGTCGGGTAATACCGGGGTCGGTGGGCTGGTCGGCAATCATTACACGGTCAATGGCATCGGCAGGATCAGCGGCAGTTGCGCCATGGTCGCGGTGAACGGAACTGGCAGCGAGCCGGCCCTGATCGGCGGCCTGGTCGGCGACAACAACGGCGCGATCGACACCAGTTGCGCCATGGGCAGCGTCAGCGCCAGCACCGACCAGAACAACGGCAGCGCCTGGGTGGGCGGCCTGGTCGGCCGCAATGGCAACGGCGACAACACCGACGGCTCCATCGACAGCTGCTATGCCACGGGTAGCGTGCAGGGCTGGACCTACGTCGGCGGTCTGGTCGGCGGCTCGAACAGCGTCAATGCCATCAGCAACAGCTATGCCACCGGCAGCGTGACCGGCCAGCTCAGTGTCGGCGGCCTAGTCGGCTATTACAAATACATGTGGCCACTGACCGCCAACAACAGCTACTGGAATGTCACGACCACGGGCCAAGCTAACTCCGCCGGCGGCGGCACAGGGTTGAGCAGTGCGCAGATGACCAGCGCCGACAACTTCGCCGGTTTTACCTTCACCGCCACGCCCGGCGCGGCCGGCTGGGTGATCGTCGACCTCGACGGCAGCTTCAACAACGCGGGCGGTGCGGCGGGGGCGACCTTCCCGATGCTGGCGACCGAATATTCGACCCTGATCTTCAACGCGCGCCAAATGCAGCTGATGCAGATGGCGCCTGGGGCCGGCTACGCGCTGGCCGGCGATGTCGACGCCTCGGCCACCGGCGGTAGCGGCGATGTCTGGGGCAGCTCGGGTTTCGTGCCGGTCGGCAGCTTCACCGGGACCTTCGATGGCCGGGGCCACGTCATCCGCAAGCTCACGATCAATCGGCCAGCCGCGAGTTACACCGGCCTGTTCGGCACCGTCGGCGCAAATGCCGTCGTCGGTAACGTCGGGCTGAGCGGCGGCAGCGTGAGCGGCAACGTCAATGTCGGCGGGCTGGTGGGCTACTTGAACGGCGGCACGCTCAACAACAGTTACTACGCGGGTAGCGTAACCGGCGCCGGCAATGCCGTCGGCGGGCTGGTGGGGGCCAGTACCGGCAGCATCGGCGGCAGCTATGCCACGGGCAGTGTGAGCAGCACGGCCAGCGATGTCGGCGGCCTGGTCGGCAACAACAGCACCAACAGCCGCATCGCCAATTGCTATGCCACGAACAGCGTGAGCGGCGGTCCCGTCAACGTCGGCGGCCTGGTGGGCGGCAATTATCTGGGTGCATCGATCGTCGGCAGCTATGCCACGGGCAGTGTCACCGGCACTGGTAATACCGTGGGCGGCCTGGTCGGCGGGAATCTGGGCAGTGTCGGCAATAGCTACTGGAACAAAACCACCTCGGGGCAGGATTTTTCAGCCGGTGGCAGTGTCATGAGCGATGAGCAGATGCGGACTGCAGCTAGCTTTATCGGCTTCGACTTCGCTACGCCGGTGTGGGTGATCGTGGACGGCGACGGCACGCTGAACAATGCCAACGGGGCGGAGGGCGCCACCTATCCGATCTTGGCCGGCGAATACGCCACCTCGATCGGCAACGTCCACCAGTTGCAGCTGATGGCGTTGAATCCGACCGCCGCCTACACGCTGAACGCGGATGTCGATGCCGCCGGTACTGCGGGTGTCGGCGATGTCTGGGGCAAGGCCGGTTTCGCGCCGGTCGGCGGTTACTCGGTGCCGTTTTCCGGCCGCTTCGACGGGCAGGGGCACAGCATCGCCAACCTGACCATCGCCCAGCGCAAGGTCAACCGCGCCGGCCTATTCGGCGTGATCGGCACGGCCGCCACGGTCCGGAATACGGTGCTCAATGGCGGCACGGTGAACGGCTTCGGCAGCAGCGGCGCATTGGTCGGCATCAATAACGGCACGGTGGCGAATTGCAGCAGTTCCGTCGCGGTGAAAAGCAGCCGGGGCGGTTTCTACGGCGGCCTGGTCGGCAGTAACAACGGAACGGTCGGCGCCAGCCAGTCCAGCGGCAACGTCAGCGGCACCGGCGGCTTCGGCGGCGGTCTGGTGGGCATGAACGGCGGCACGATCAGCGGTTGCAGCGCGACCGGTACGGTGAAGGTGCAGAACGGCTATTCCGGGCCGTTGGTCGGCTATAACAACGGCACGATCAACTAAGCTAGGCCGCCGCCACGCCGACACGGATGGATCGAATGAGCAGATGAAAATCCTGCACGTCATGCTCGAAGTCGCCAGCGGACTGTCGGTCTATGTCCGGACGCTGGCCCAGGCCTTGACGGACGCAGACAACCCTAACCACATCCTGTCCATCCGCCTGGAGGCACATGGTCTGGCGGCCGGTCAGCCGGGCCTGCATGCGGTGGCCTCGGACGGTATTCCACATCATCGCCTGTCCGGTATCGCGGCCGATGCGACCGATCCTCGCTTCCTGTGCAGCGAGCCACGCACCGAGGCGCTGTTCGCCGACTTCCTCGAGCAGCTTCGGCCCGAGGTCGTGCATTTCCATTCGCTCAGCGGCATGCCGGCCTCGTTGCTGCAGATCGCCCATGTCCTCGGCTATCGCACTGTGCTGACCCTGCACGATGTCTGCGCCCTGTGCCGGCCGTATCGGTTCTTTATCCGGGACGACGGCCGGGAATGCGCCGGCCCCTTGAACGGCCACGCCTGCATCGATTGCAATCCGGAGCTCGATCCGGCCTGGCTGCTGGAGCGGTTTCGCTATGCGCGCGAGGTGGCCGGGCAGTGTTGCGACGCCGTGGTCGCGGTGTCGGACTACATCCGCGACGCGCATGCCGTGTATGGCTATGGCGAGGGCATACGGGTGATCCGGCACGGCGTCGGCCTAGCCGGGCTTGACCGGCCGCGCCGCATCGAGCGGCCGCCGCGGCTGTTGTTCGTCGGCGGCCTGCAAGCGCAGAAGGGCCTGCACGTGCTGCTGGAGGCGCTGCGCGGCATCCCGCCCGACCTGTACCGGCTGGATGTCTACGGCGGCGGCAGCCATCACCAGTTCGAGGCGATGATCCGGCCGCGTTTTCCCGATCTGCCCATGCGCTATCGCGACCGTTATCCGGCCGAGGCGGTGGCCGAGGTCATGGACGGCCACGACCTGCTGATCGTCCCAGCCTTGGGCGGGGAGGCGGCAGGCATGGTGTTGCAGGAGGCGCGTGCCCGTTGCCTGCCGGTGATCTGTTCCGATGCCGGCGGCCTGCCGGAGTATGTGCGGGAGGGCGAAACGGGCTGGCTCTATCCCAGGCACGACACCGCGGCCCTCGGCCGCTTGTTGCGGGCGCGGCTCGACCGGCACGATGAGCTGCAGGACGCGGCCGACGCCATGTTCCGTCGCCCGGCCCGCCGCTTTGCCGATGTCGCCGAGGAATACCGGGGCCTCTATGCCGAGGTGGGCCACGTCGCAAAGAAACGGATCCACCGGCGGGCGGCTACGGCGTCCGACCCCGTGCTGCACGCGGCGATGCGCTTCTCGCCCGCGCGCCATGTCCAGGCCCGCATGGCGGAGATCGTCGCCGAGTTGCAGCGGCGGGGCGCGACCGAGGTGTGGCTGTTCGGCACCGGCATCGTGGCCGACCTGGTGGACCCCTGCCTCGGCGCGGCCAAGATCGGGGTGCTCGGTTATTTCGACAACGATCCCGTCCGCCAAGGCGGCCAGCGCCTGGGGCGGCCGATCTGCCCGCCCCGCGCGGCGGACGGCCATGCCATAATCGTCGCCGCTTCGAGCCATGCGCAGATCGCGCCCCAATTGCAGGACTTGGGCTTTGCGCCGGACGATATCCTGCTGGCCTATCCCTGAGGACGCGGCCGGCGCGGTTCGTCTCGCTTGGCCGGCTCGCCATTCCGAAACCTTGATCGCGCACCGATGCATACCTACTGGAATCTGCTGATCGACCCCATCGTCCAAGCCTTGCACCCTACTCGTGTGGTGGAGATCGGCGCGCTGCATGGGCACAACACCCGCAATATCCTGCAGGCCCTGCCGCCCGACGGCGTGCTGCATGTGATCGACCCGGACCCGACGATGGACATCGCCGCGCTGGATGCCCGCATCCGTCTGCATCGCGACTTGAGCCTGAAGGTGCTGCCGACCCTGGCGGCCTTCGATCTCGGCATCATCGACGGCGACCACAACTGGTACACCGTACGCAACGAGCTGCGCCTGATCGAGGAACTGCATGCCGGCCGGCCCGAGGCCTTTCCGGTGCTGATCTTCCACGACACCGGCTGGCCCTACGGCCGGCGCGACAATTACTGGAACCCGGAGGCGATTCCAGCCGGCTATCGGCACCCCCATGCCCAGGCCGGCCTGCTGCCCGGCCAGACCGAATTGTCGACCCGGATCGGCCTGTCGGCCGGCACCGGCCTCAACCAGGGCATGCACAATGCCGTGCACGAAGGCGGCGAGCGCAACGGGGTGCTGACCGCGATCGAGGATTTCATCGCCGACAGCGATCAGGCCTTCGTCTTCCGCACCCTGCCGGTCAATTTCGGCTATGGCTTCTTGATCAGCGAGGCCCGCGCCCGGCGCGAGCCGGCCGTGCTGGCCGCACTGGAGGCCGTGTTCTCGGCCGAAGGTCTGGTGCCCCTGCTGGAGCGGCTGGAGGCCGACCGGGTCGGGCTGCAAGCACAGCAGCAGGCGCTGGCGTCGCGCCTGTTCAGCCTGCGTCAGCGTAAGGAGCGGCTGGGCATGGGCCGCTTCAGCCATGCCGTTCCAGCCGCGACCACCGGGCCGGTCAAGCTCTCGGTCATCGTCGTGGTCTACAACATGCGGCGCGAGGCCCTGCGCAGCCTGCACTCGCTGACCCGCGCCTATCAGCATGGCATCGAGGGCTTGAATTACGAGGTCATCGTCGTCGACAACGGCTCGACCGAACCGCTGGCGCCGGAGACGGTGGCGGCCTTCGGCGACGAGTTTCACTACCACTTTCTGGCCGATGCCAGCCCGTCGCCGGCGGCGGCCCTCAATTTCGGCGCGAGCCAGGCGCGGGGCGAATTCCTCTGCCTGATGGTGGATGGCGCCCATATTCTGACGCCGGGCATCCTGCACTACGCCTGGCAGGCCTTCCGCCAGTTCGACGAGCCCGTGGTGGCGGTGCGCTACTGGTATCTCGGCCCCGGCCAGCAGCCGGTCACCGGGATGCATGGCTACGACCAGGCCGAGGAAGATGCGCTGCTGACGCAAATACAGTGGCCGCGCAATGGCTATGAGTTGTTCCTGATCGGCGAGGAGATCGGCGCCCAGCGGGATGTCTGGCTGTACCCGATGTTCGAGAGCAACTGCCTGTTCCTGCGCCGGCGCGTGTTCGAGGCCATCGGCGGCGCGGAGGAACGCTTCAACCTGCCCGGCGGCGGCTTCCTCAATGCGGACATCTTTCGCGAGGCGGTGGAGTATGGCGGCACCCAGCTCGTCGTGCTGCTGGGCGAGGCCACGTTCCATCAGGTGCACGGCGGCACGACCACCAACGCGGCGCCCGAGGAGGCGGAGCGGCGGATCAAGCAGTACCGGCAGCAATACCGGGAGATTCGGGGCGAGGGGCATGCCTTGGCCCGTGCGCACATCCAATATCTGGGGCACCTGCCGGTCGAGGCGCGCTTGGCGGGGCGCCTGGTCGAGCCGCTCAGGGCGCGATTCAATCCGAGGTCGGACGCGGAATGAGCGCATACCTAGCCCAGGCGAACGCAGTGTCGAAGCGCCGGAATAGGCAGAACGCCGAGGTGCGATGGACCAGCGCATAGTCGCGGCCGATATCGCGGCCATCCTGGCCTATCCCCTGGCCTGGGAACGCTTCGCCGGCCGGCGGGTGCTCCTGACCGGGGTGACCGGCCTGATCGGCGGCTATCTGCTGGAGGCTATGGCGGCGCTCCAGTCGGGTCGGGATTGCGCCCCGGTCCGGATTTACGCGCTGGCCAGGGACCGGGAAAAATTGCAGGTTCGGCACGGGCGGCTGCTTGGGCGCGACGACATCGCCTTCTTGGTGCAGGATGTCGCCGAGCCTATCGCCGATATCGAGCGGGTCGATTACATCGTGCACACGGCCAGCCCGGCCAGTCCGAAGCGCTATCTGGCCGATCCGGTCGGCACCGTCCAGGCGAATGTGGCCGGCACGCGGCAGTTGTTGGAATTGGCGCGGAGCCACGGGGCGCGCCTGCTCTATCTGAGCAGCGGCACCGTCTATGGCAACGCCGTCGGGGACGACGGCGCCATCGCCGAGGACCGCTTCGGCCCCTACGACCCCTTGGATGCCCGGGCCTGTTACACCGAAAGCAAACGCCTGGCCGAGACGCTCTGCGCCAGCTATGCGCGTCAATACGGGGTGGCTGCGGTCATCGCCCGGCTGTCCCATACCTATGGTCCAGGGGCCGATCTCACGGACGGGCGTGTGTTCAGCGATTTCGTCGCCGATGCGGTCGCCGGCCGGCCGATCGCCCTCTTGGGCGATGGCAGCGATAGCCGGCCCTTTCTCTATCTGGCCGATGCCATTCAGGCCTTGTTGCTGCTGCTGCTCGAAGGCCGGCCGGGCCAGGCCTACAACGTCGGCGCCGAGCAGGAAACGAGCATGCACGAACTGGCCGCGATGATCGCCCGCCTGGCGGGTGGAGCGGATTACCCGATCGCACGGCATGGGGTCGCGGCTGTCCGGCCGCCCGCGCCGCGCAAGACCGGCCATTTCGATATCGGAAAATTGAAGGCCTTGGGCTGGCAGCCCAGCACACCGCCCGAGGTGGGCTTCCGGCGCATGCTGGACTATTACCGCAGCCAGGGCGGCTAGGGCCATGCGACAGCGAAACTGCCCGGCATGCCTGGGCGCGGGGCAAGTGCCGCTGCACCGCCAGTATTTCGTCAGGCCCGCTCTCGAACGGCCCATCGCGTATGACATCGTGGCCTGCCGGGACTGCGGCTGCGCCTATGCCACGAACCTACCGGACGCCGCGGCGGGCGCCGACTACTATGCCGGTTCCAGTCATCACCTGCATGCCGTCGGTCTGCCGCAGGGGCTGGCCGAAATCCACGAGCAGTTCTTGGCCCATATCGTCCGCCATGCACCAGGGCTCGGGCGAGACGCGGCGATCATCGACATCGGCGCGGCCGCCGGCCACTTGCTGCACCGCTTCCAGGCCCAGGGGTTCACCGACCTGACCGGCCTCGACGCCGCGCGCGAGGCAGGCATCGAGGCTGCTCGGCTGTATGGCATCCCCGTGCTGGCCACCGACGTCGAGGACTTCGCGCCCGCGCGCGAATACCGCCTGGCCTGCCTATGCGGCGTGCTCGAGCATCTGGCCGAACCGGGCCGCGTGCTGCAGGCGGTGGCCCGCTGGCTGAGCCCCGACGGCCTGTTGTTCGTCGCGGTGCCGGATGCGGATCGATTTCGCGACGGCGAGCGCATCGAGCCCTTCCAGGAATTCGCGCTGGAACACATCAATTTCTTTTCGCAAGCCAGTTTGGCTCGCCTGCTCGGCCGCTGCGGCCTGACCCCGGTCTCCCATGAAAGCCGGTACAACGGGTTTTACCGCAACTACACTGCGATGGGCCTGTACCGCAAGCAAGCGCAGGGCGCCGGCCAAGCCGCATCCGTCGCGAGTTGGCAGGCCCTGCTGGATTACGTGGTGCTCTCGCGGCAACGCCTTGCCGCGCTGCAGGCGTCGATGCAAGCGCAGATCGACTCGGGCGAGCCCGTCGTCGTCTGGGGGGTGGGGGAGCTGACCATGCGTCTGCTGGCGACGACCCGGCTGGGCGAGGCCAACATCGTCGGTTTCGTCGACAGCCATCCCCGCTTCCACGGCACGCGGCTGCTCGGCATGCCGGTGCAGCCGCCGGAATGGCTGGGCGGGCAAGGCGACGTGACGGTATGGGTGATGAGCTACGTCTATGCCGATGAGATTCGCGCCCAGGCTAGCCGCTTGGTGTCAGACCCCAGCCGGATAGTCACGCTGCCCTAAACTGAACGCGCATAGGCACTCAATGCGGCTGTTCACGGCCGGCACGCTGCCATGCGGCTCATTCGAACGGGTAGAGATGTTCCTCGACCTGGCGGAAGTTTTCCGGGGCGATACCGTAGAATTTCATAAAGGCGCCATCGGTTTCGGCGCTACGTCGCTGCGGCGCGGCCCAGATGTTTTCGATGGCCTTGCGCGGTGATGCGGCGCGCTTGCTGGCCACGGTATCCCGTTGCGCCTGCGTAAGTCTGATGAATTCCTCGATCATGCCGACGTAGAAATAATTGAGTTGGTTGGTCGGGCGGATGTAGTTGGCTACTTGGGCTTTGGCCCGTTCCAGATGGTCGGGCTCCTCCTCCAGGGCGACACCGGGCGTATTGAGCAGTTCCCCGCCTTCCTTTTTCCAGTTGCAGTAGGCGCTGGATACCAGGATCACCGGACAGCCGCAGCGCAGCGCCTCTTCGATAAGGGCCGAGTGCTCATAGCAGTACAGGGCCTCGGAGCGCCGCAATATCGAGGCCAATTCTTCCCGCGTGTGGGGATGCTCCACGCCGAGGCTGGTGCCATGGCGCTTGATCTCGGGGTCGACCTCCCCGCCCAACAACCCGAGTTTATGGGCGTAGTAGCAAACGCCCTGGCGCTGGCGGTCGTGGGGGTTGTTCTTGTTGTTGAATATGGTGGGGTCGGTGATCGGGACCGTAAGCTGGGCCGAGCGCCCCTTCATATCGTCCGGAACGACCCAGTTCATGAAATGGAAAAACAGGTCGTCGGCATCGTAATCGGCGACGCCGCTGAAATGCCCCGGTTTGTGCAGCAGCCAGCGGGCGACGACAGGCAGGCGGACGGGGTTGCCGGCCACCACCTCCGGGTATACCGCGATCGGGGTTCGGCCGGTCAGGAAATGCTTGATGAGGGTATTGCTATCGAGCAGCGGCGTTCTCAGTTGCGGCGGGACCAACTGGGAGTTGGTGATGTAGGCCTCCTGCCCGAGGCAGTTCAGCGCATGGCAGAGGGTATACAGCGCCCGGTTGCCGGCGGAGGTGTTTCGGTAGTTGTATGCATAGATGTAGTAGGGGCCCGATTTCGTGGCGAAGAAGTCCAGGTCTTCCGGTTTGAACGGCATGGTGCGCTGATTCGATGTGATCGGGCGGATAAAGTGAGGCTGAATGGTAAGGCGATTCCCATCTGGCTGCCTAGCCATCGCCCCGCGTTCGCCTGGCGGTGGCGTAAAGCTGCGCATCCAAGGCGGTCAACTGTAGGATGCGTTCCAATGTGGCGGACGAGATATCCCGCTTGGTGGGCCTGTCCGGATTCGACAACTCCCTGGGCGCCGGCCCGTTTGTGGCCCAGCCCAGCGCGGACGCGATGTTTCTGTAATCGTCCTCCATCGTCTCCGTGAGCCCGACGTAGGAAAAGCCGCGGAGATTGTTTATCGCCTGGCCCAGGATTTCCTCCGCATCGAGGGAGATGGCGCGCCAGCCGATGGAGAGCAGCCTGGCTTGGTGGTTCCATAGGTTCTCGCGTATCACCGGATCGCCCCGATAGCCCCGTTCGACGAATTCCTCCAGCCGATATGTCCGAGCGAGACGATAGATCTCATAGGTGGCGGGGTCGGCATGGCGGGCGAAATGATAAAAGGACAGGACGCGGTCGACCGGGTCGCGAAGAAACGTGAAACTGAATCGGCCAGCCATGAATTCGGCGGCGAAGTCATAGCCGAAATGGCCCGAAACGAAGGCGATCTCCCCGATCTGGCGCTTGTCCTTTGCCACGAAATCCGCGTGGCTCATGACCGCGGCGTGCGGTAAGTTGTCGCGGGCCGCCTTGACCAGGGAGGTGCCGCCGGTCTTTGGGATGTGCAGGAACAGGGCCTTCCTGGCAGCGCTGCCGGCCGGGTGGGACTGTGCGCGATCGCGGGCATCGGCGGCAGGCGGTTCGCCGGAGGGGGATTCGATATGGATAGGGTGCATGGCCTAAAACCAGTTCGCCGCGACGAGGATATCCAGCTCCGTGCCTGGTTGCTGGAGTTGGCTCGGAAGCTGCCTGCCGAGTGGCGTGAAGATGATCAGATGGGACTGCCAGACGGCGGCCTCGATTTGGCTCGGGCCGACGATCCGGTGTCGGCCGTAATGCTGGCCGTGCAGGGCGGGGTTCATGTCCACCAGATGGTCGAGCCGGCTCTCCAGGTGCGGATAGAGGAGTTTCCCAAGCAGGCCCATGCCCCAAAGCAGGATGGGCTTGCTGCTGAAGTTCGCCTTCTGGATCAGGGACAACAAGCGTTCCAGATCATGCGCGGCCGGCAGCGACGGGGCCTCGCCGCCGCCGAAGCGGACGTTGATCCGGTCGGGCAGCCGTGCCATGAATAAGCCCACTGCATCGGCCTGGCCGGGTGCGGCGCCGGCCGCGTCCGGCGTATGCAGTTGCGCCAGGACGGCGTGCAAAGGGTGGTCGGTCATGAAGATCGGGCGCAGAAACTCGGTCAGGGCGTGTACCTTGAATTCGTGTCCCAGTCCGAACCTGTCGTGCCATCGGGCGAACTCCCGTACCGCCGCGAGCACGCCCGCCTGGATGCCGGCACGCGCCGGGGCGTGGCCCCGGCCCGGTTGCGCCAGGGTCGGCTCGCCCGCGAGGGTGTAGCCCAGGCAACCGCCTTCGCCGGCCTGGCAGATGGACTCGATCACGTCGTTGGCGCGCTGAAACAGCGTCTCCAGCGGATTCGGCCGACTGGCGTCATGGACATAGCCGTCATGCAGGACGATCGGACCCGGGGCCAATTCGCGGGTATAGCCCAGCAGCGCGCAGTGCACCTCGGGGAAATCGGCATGGTCGCCCGCCGCCTCGTAAAGATTATGGGCAATCCGGTAACGCCAGCCGATATCGACCAGCAGCACCCGCTTTTCCCCCAGGAAGCCGATCCGCTTCAGATACGCCAGCAAGCGCGCGCGTTTATCTGCCAGGTCATGGGCGATGGCGGCGCGCAGCGGGGCGGATGTCGCCAGACGGGCCTTGAACCGGGCCTGGACACCCAGATCGGCCGAGGCGAAATCCGCCTCGGCGAAGCCGTCCGCCAGCAGCAGGTCGCGATATTTGGCCGAATCGAGGCCGAGCGACTCGAACAGCGACAACAAGGCGCTGTGGCCGGCCACCAGGGTGGAATAGCGCAGCGCCTCGTCCAGTGCCTCGTCGGTTCGGGGGCAGGCGGTGCTGGCGCGGCTCAGGTGCGCATAGACGGTCTTCTGCCGAAGCCGTTGCGCCTCGTCGATGCCGGCGTGCGCGATGAATTCGCCGAAGGCTTGCTGGAGCAGATGGCCGTCCCGCGCCACGAACAGTATCCGGTCATAGTCATGGCGCCGGTCGAGTTCGTGGATGTGCAGCGCGAACAGTCCCAGCAGCAGACCGAAATGTTCCCGGCCCAGTCGGAACGCCGGCTCAGGGTCCGGTCGATTCGCTGCGCCGGATTGGAGATAGCGCGGCGAGCCAGTCAGTGCCGCCAGTTCGTAGGCGCGCGCGGTGGCCAAGGTTTGCTGCTGCACGGCGGCATGCTGCAACAACACGGCCTCGATGCCCGCCGCCTTGGCCGAGATGTAATCGGCCAGCGCGTCGTCGCCGACATGGATCAGTTCTCGCGCGTCGGCGCCTTCTTGCGCGCAGAGGTAGGGGAAGATCGAGCCGGAGCGCTTGTTGCGCCCCGTTTCGCAAGACAGGTAGAGGGCATCGAAATGGCGCGCCAGATCGAGCGCTGTCAGCAGGCCGCCCAGGGCCTCGAGATCATGGGGGGTGTCGGACACGCCGATGACGCGGTGGTTCTCTGCCAGGGCCGAGAGGAATTCATGTGCGCCCTCGATGGCGCGGCAGTGCCTTCGTTCCTGCTCGAGGTGGTGGCGGTAGGCGGCGCCGGCGAGTTGGGCCCGCTCGGCCGGAGGCAGGTCGGGGCCGAGGCGGTCGACGGTCCTCGCGATGGCCTCGCGCAGCCGGTATTCGCCGCCGAGCCCTGCCGCATGCGCGGCCGAGATGCAGTCGGCGATGCTTTGCCGATAGGCCTTGCGGATTTCCGGCGTGGCCAGGTGCCGGCCCAGGGCCGACAAGCGCCAGCGGATGAACTCGGCGCATTTGATTTCCAGGACGGGCGTCGCCTCCACGTCGCGGTGGATCACGGTGTTGAACAGGTCGCAGAGCACGATGCGCCGGGCCGAGCCGGCCACGACCGCACCGGCCTCGGCGAAGCCAGGCACGGATTCCGGATGGGCTTGCCATGCCAGCTCGGGCAATCGGGGGTCTTGCCAACCCAGCAAGGCTTTGGTCGCGATGAACTGGCTGGCGGTATCCATTTGGCTCGGGCAAGCGGGCGGCACGACGAGTCAGCCTTGCCAGCGGACGAAGGCCGAGGGCAGTTGCCGGGGGGCGTCCAGGTGCAGCCAATGCCCCGGCGTATCTTGGAACGCGCCATAGCCCCAACGCGCCGCGACGAAAGGCATGGTATTCGCCTGGGTCGCCCAACCGTCCTCGGCCTTGTCGCCGATGTAGGCGGTGTGCGCCGGCTCGATCGCCAGTCGCTGCAGGACCGCGCGCAGCATCGCGGTCTTGTCGCCCAGTTTGGGTTCAAAGCTGTCAAGCGCCCACACCGAGTCGAACAGGCCAGCCCAACCCAGATGCTCGAGGATCAAGCGGGTCGGCTGGATGCGCTTGTTCGTCGCCAGCACCAGGCCGAAGCCGGCCGCCTTCAATTCGGCCAAGGCCTCGGCGATGCCGGCATAGGCCACGGTCTCGCGGTAGCCCTTGGTGTCGTAATGCGCTTTGAACGATTCGATCATGGCGGCGATGGCCGCGTCGTCCCGGATGCCGCTCAGGGTTTGCAGGGTCTGCGCCAGCGGTGGGCCGATCAGTCGTTCTTCGAGGGGCACGCGAGGCGCCACGCCGGCTTGCTCCAGGACCTTGGCGAAGCAGGCGAGGATGCTGGGGGCGGAGTCGATCAAGGTCCCGTCGAGATCGAAGATCAGATGTTTGCAGTGAATGGTCGGCATGATTTCAGTCGAGTTGGTAGATGTCGTCCAGGCCGACCAGCTTGACCGCGGCGGCCCGCAGGCGCTCGGCGATCGCTTCCTTGTGGCGCATGCTGCCGATCAGGATGGGCAAGCCGGCAAACCGGGCCGGGTCGTAGGCCTCGACCGCCCGCGCCTCGCTTACCTTTTCGCCCAGCCGCCCGGGGTCGGAATCGACCAAGGCCACAACCGGCAACCGATCCAGGATCGGCAGCAGGCAGTTTCTGAAGTCGCCGCCGATACCGTAAACGATAAAGGGTCCGGGCAGCAGGCTTTGTATCCGGTCGAGCAGGCGTTCGGTCTTTTCCGGCGCGGTCAATGCGGGGCGTGCCACGGCACGCAGGCTGTCGGGGTAGACGGGCGACTCGTAGTGCCCGCTCGACAGCGATTCGACGCTCAGCCCGGCATGTGCCAGCAAGGCCGAGAGCGACGCGGCGGTGAAGAAATGCAGATGCTCGGGATGGGTATCCCAGTCGCGCAGCGGGTGGCCGGCCGCGTTGGGCACCTCGATCAGCAAGGCGCCCGCCGGGGCCACCAGCCGGCGCCACTGGCCAAGCTCCGCACGGATGTCGGCGATGTGCTCCAACACATGAAACGCGAGCAGCAGATCGAAGCCGTCGGCCGCGAGCCTCGCCGCCGGTTGGTGGAACACCCGGTCGAGCCGAGCCGCCGCCAGCTCGGCGTCGCGCGAGATTTCCAGGCCGGCATAGTCGACGTCGGCCAGCGCCTTCACCTGCGCGCCGAACGCGCCCTCGGCACAGCCGATTTCCAGGATTAGGTTGCCTGCTCGCAGCAAGGGTGCGACCGTGGCCAACCGGTCGCGGAATTTACGCTGCAGATGATGGGCCGGTACCCGGTTGCGGCCGGACATCCAGGCGTAGTCCAATGCCGCGCCGGGCAGCGGGGGGAGGCGCCAGCGATGGCCGCAGTGCGGGCAGCCGCAATGCGGCTCGGGCGACTTGTGCTGCGTGGCCGCCCTGGACGCGCAGCAGGGGCAGGCCGTCATGGTGTCAAACCCCGCGCCTGCAGCGAGGCCGGCAGCAGGCCGAGCGGCATCTCGGCGCGTAGTCGTTCGATCGGCAGCAGCGGCGACATGTCCTCCAGCGGCATCGAGATCAGACTGCCATCGGGCTGAGGAATCGCCGCGACCTTGGGCCACAGGCTTTCGTCCGGCATCAGCATGACCTCGCAGATGAACGGGCCGGTCTCGGCCAGCGCGCAGCGCACGCCGGCGCGCAGCTTGGCGGCATCGTCGATGCGCATGGCGGGGATGCCATAGGCGCGGGCGAGCGCCTGCACGTCCGGCAGCTCGAGCCCAGCCTCCGGTCCGGTGGCGACGAGGCGGCCCTGGAAGTAGTTGCGCTGGGTGTTGCGGATGGAGGCATAGCCTCGGTTGTTCATCAGGAACAGCACGATGGGCAGGTTCAGCCCGCGCAGCGTGGCCAGCTCCTGGATGTTGAGTTGTAGGCTGCCGTCGCTCTCGATCGCCACCATGGGCCGGCGGCCGTCGGCCAGGCAGGCGCCGATCGCCGCCGGCAGGCCGTAGCCCATGGCGCCCAGGCCGGAGGTCAGGAAAACGCGTTGCCCGGGCTTGTTGCGAAAGGCGGTGTAGAACGCCTCGATGCCGAGGCCGGAGCTGCCGGTGACGATCAGGCGATGCTCGCCGATCTCGTCCGACAGCACGTCGGTGAAGTGGTAGTGGCCGATCGCGCCGGCATCGGGGAAGGCCGCGCCATCGAGCGCCGGGTAGCGCCGCTTCCAATCCTGACAGCGCTGCAGCCAGTCCGTGCGATCCCCGCCGTGGCCGGGGGCCAGGGTGAGCAGGGCAGCGATGGTCGCCCCGGCATCGGCCTGCATGGGCAGGTCGATGGCCAGGCCGGGCTTGGCCAGCTCATGCGCATCGATATCGATCATCGCCTTCTTCGCGTTGCGGGCGAAACCGTCCGGGTGGTAGGCGGTCACCACCTTGTCCAGCCGGCAGCCGATGGCGATCAGCAGGTCGCAGTTCTGCACGGCGAAATTGGGCGCGCGCAGGGCGACCGCGCCGGGCTTGCCGATGCACAGCGGGTGGCCGTGCGGGATCAGGTCCATGGCGTTCCAGGTCGTCGCGACCGGGACATTCAATGCCTCGTAGAGTCGTTTGAAATTGTCGGCGGCGCCGGCCAGGCGGATGCCGTGGCCGGCCAATATCAGCGGCCGTTCCGCCCGGTCGAGCAAATCGAGCAGTTGTGCGATTTGCCCGGCATCGGCTTGCGGCGATGCCGGCTGTGCCTCCGGCGTATACGCCATCAACTCGTCCGGCCGGATCGGGCTGGCCTGTACGTCCAGCGGCACATCCAGCCAAACCGGGCCTTGCCGTCCGGTACGGGCCAAGGCCAGCGCCTTTTCCAGGTGATAGCGCACACGCAGGGGGTCGTCCACGGTCACCGCGTACTTGGTGATCGGCCGCACCAGCGCGACGATATCCACCTCCTGCACTCCCATCTGGCGCACGCCGCTGTCGCCCAGGCGGTCCGCGCGCTTGACCTGGCCGGAGACGATGAGCAGGGGTACCGATTCGATCCAGGCCCCGGCCACCGCGGTGATCGCGTTGGTCGCGCCGGGGCCGGTGGTGACCAGGGCCACGCCCAGGTTCCCGTTGACCCGGGCGTAGGCCTCGGCGGCGATCGCGCAAGCCTGCTCGTGGTGATTCGGCACGAAGTCGAGGTCCGGGTTCAGCCCCAGCGCGTCGACCAGGTGCATGGCGCCGCCGCCGGGCAGGACGAAGACATGGCGCACGCCCGCGGCGGCGATGCGCGCCATGATGTAGTCGGCCACGCGCACCGGCTCGCTCATCCTTGCAGCCATTGGGTGAGCAGGGTCTTGCGTTGCTGGCTGCGCTGGATCGCCTCGTCCGTGTAGTAGGAGTCGTCCTGGTAATGGGTCGACGAGATCTCCTCGAACACGGTGCCGCCCGGGCTGTAGAAGCCGTGGCGCACGCCGCGTTCGACCCGGATCACGTCGCCCGGCCGATAGATCTGCTCCTTGCCGTCCAAGGCGATGCGCAGTTCGCCATGCAGGATATGGAAGGTCTCTTCCTTCTTCAGGTGATATTGCTCGGGATGGGTCTGGCCCGGCAGCATGACGATCAGCTTTTTGCAGTATTCCCGATTGACCACGGTCATCAGCACCAGGCCGTACTGATCGAATTGTTCCAGGCCGTAATGATGGGAAATCTCCAGGTCGGCCTTGCCGGGCGCGACGATGTGGGCCTCGCGCAGCAGGGCCTTGACCTGTTGCACGATGGCCGAGACCTTTTGCCAGCGATTGCCGCGGCTGACATTGCCGTCGGTGAGCGCGGCGTTGGCCGGGATGGCTTGGCTGGCCACGAACTGGGTGTATTTCGACCAGTCGTTGGCGGTGACCTGATCGTGCTGCGGCGGAAAGGCCATGAACACGTCGCCGTCGCCGACGGTCTCGCCCACCTGGATCGCCCGCCGGGCGAACACCCCGCGGCGCAAGCTGCGCAGGCTGGCCATTTCGTCGGCGCCAGCCGCGGCCCTGAGGTTGGCCGGCAAGCCACAGAGCGCATAGGCCCGTTGCGCGGCCTGCAGCCAGTGGACAACTTGCTGCGGTGAGGCCGAATAGTCGTTCAGCGGCCATTGCCCGGTCGGCACGCCCACATGTTTTTCGAAGATGACCGCCCCCTTGGCGATCGCCAGCTGGATCGCCTCGCAGTTGTCCGGCGTTTCGTGGGTCGAATAGCCGATCGGCACTTGCCGGTAACGGCGTTGGAGCAGATCGATCTGGTTCAGCTGCAGCCGGTCGGCTGGGGTCGGATACTCGCCCACGCAGTGCATCAGGCTGAGCGGTTTGTTGCGGTGCTCGAAAAAGCTCACCATGCGGTCGATGTCTTCCAGGCTGGCACCGGCGGTGGAGGCGATGACCGGCTTGTCCACCTTGGCGATGCGTTCGAGCAAGGGCCAATCGGTCACCGAGCAACTGGCGATCTTGACGATGTCGAAGCCGTGCCGTTCGATCTTGTCCACCGACGGCTCGTCGAAGGCGGTGCACATCGGAATGAAATCCCAGCGCCGCATCTCGTCGATCATGCGCAGGAAATCGTCTTCGCCGAGCTGGGTTTCGAGGAAGCGCTTTACGTATTTGACGTCGGTGCGCGCGCGAAAGTCCGGGTGGATGAAACTGTCGAGCTGGCGGTACTGCAATTTGAAGGCGAGGGCGAAGTCGAACTCCTTCGCCACAGCGCCGAATTCGCGAACGATGCGCAAGCCATGGTCGAGGCTGCCCATATGATTGTTGGCCATTTCCAGCACAAACAGCGGCGTGGGAATGTTTACTGCCACGGCATAACTCCTTGGTGACTCATAGGCCGTGCCCGAAAAACTCGGAGACCTTGCGGCAGACGAAGCCCAATTGTTCTTGACCGAGGCCGGGATAGAGCCCCAGCCAGAATGTGTCTCTCATCACCCGATCGGTATTGGGCAGGTCGCCTAGCTGCCGGTATCGCCGCCGGGCGAAGTCGGGCGTCCACGTCGCGTATGTCGCCGAAAACGCCGCGCATGCCCTCGCCGATGCGGGCGGTTTCATAAAAGCTGGGGGCGGTGTGCGGGGCCAGGGCATAGCCGGTCGGTCTTGCGCCCAAGTGCTGTAGCCAGAGCGAGAGCCAGCCGCCTTTGAAGCCGGTATGACCGGTCAAAAACACGCGTCTGCCATACCAGAAGGAGCTATTCATCAAAGTTCGGCCATTCTCGCCAATAAGTTATCAAGACGCTGATGCTGTATACACAGAGCGCACAATCTTGTCACACCCAAATGCGACGGCGAAGGAATTTGCAAGCAATTCGGTGCAATCGACGACGCTAAACGGCTTGCATTGCAAGGGGGTTGGTGGCGCCCCCGGCACGAATCGAACGTGCGACCCTCCCCTTAGGAGGGGGATGCTCTATCCACTGAGCTACGGGGGCAGAAACGCAGATTCG
>JAJZSW010000120.1 GCA_021849505.1 Pseudomonadota bacterium | reverse complement strand
GCCCAGGCTCATGATGTACTGCAGCGTCCATTGGTTGTCGGTCACGCCCTGCATCGCCCGGTCGCGCGCGTACTGCAGGCGCAGGCGCGAGAACTCCGAGTTGCTCCAGTCGATCATCACGCTGTCCCTGCGCGGCTTGAAGTCGGCGAAGTAGTGGTTGTCCAGGTCAAGCGCGTCGAACACGGTCCCAGCATCGAAGGACTTGCTGCCCTTGCCCAGCCAGTCGTGGCGGTAGCCGACGCGCCACTTGGGCATGAACTGGTAGACCGCGGACGCATAGCCGCCGGTTTGGCGCGTCTTCAACTCTCCCAGCGAGTTTCCGGTACATTTTGCCGACACCAATGCTTCGTCGATGCACGAAAGCTCCCCGCTTTCCATACGGCGGAAAACTTCGCCCTGCAACTTCAGGCTTTGGCTGCTGGCATTTCCGTTGGGTGCCCATTTCCAGACGAAATCAGCAATTGCGGTCCGGCTCTTGCCAGAAAAGTAGCCTTGCACCTCGTTCGCTGCAACATCCTCGAAATGGGCCTCCCGATCTGCGGCCTTGGTATTCAGGAGCGACAGGCCCGCCTGCCACGAATTCGATACGCCAACGTCGCCACCGGTCTTGACGAAGATCGCGCCGGCCCCGCTGCCGTTCTTGTTGCGGTCGGTGCCTGGAAAGACATCGCCACGACCGATCTCGGCGCCCAGTTGGAGGAACAATTCGGTCGGCGCCGTCCACTTCAGCTGCAGGCCGTCGTGGCGGTAACCCTCCGCGCCGAACAGCACCTTCTGCATCAGCGTGGCATCTGCGAAGTCCCATTCGTGGGGATGCCGGGCGTTCTGGTAGCCGATGTCGGAGGCGAAGCGGCCGGCACGTGCGGTAAAGCCCCCGCCCAGGCCAAGCGTGGAAACGCTGGCCTCCTCGACCTCCACCTCATTGTCGCCAGTAATGGCGAAGCGGGCGACACCGCGGAAACTCGGGTCGATGTTGGCCGACAGTATCAACTCGGAGTGCTGCAGCGAAAAGCCGCGCTTGTCGCCGCCGTGGTCGTGACCGGCCGGCCAGTAGCCGGAAACGGTGCGCTCGGGCACGTCCTGCATGCGCCTGGCCTGACCTTGCAGCACCAGGCCGATTTCCGGGTTGAAGGCACTGGCCTTGCCTTCGCCGGCGCGCGCGGCCTGCGTCGCCGCCTTATCGGCGGCGGCCTTGGCCTGCGACGAGGTGGACTCGGCCTCTCCCAGGCGCTTTTCCAGCGCCTCGATGCGTTGTTCGTAGGCTTGTTTCATCTGCGCGATCTCGGCGCGCAGGGCTTTCAGGTCGGCGTCGGCAGCAACGGCGGGCAGGGTGGTCAACAGGCCGGCGGCCGCCAGCACGAGGCGGGAAGGATGGATCATCATGAACTCCAATACAGAAAATGGCGAACGGCCCGGACACCCGTCCGGACACGGAAACGGCGGATTCAGTCGTGGAGTTCGGGCGGGGCGCGACTATGGAAGGCCGGATGCAGCGCAACAGTCGGCGCTGGCGGGACGGCACTCTTGCCTGCCATCGTCAGCGGGCGAAGCACTGGCAAGCGCACCATTGGCTTCGGCACAGCCTGCATGCCCGGCAGCGCCAGGCATTCGATGCAGGCTTGATCGTGCTCGTGGAAGGCATGCTCGATGCCATGAGCTGCCAGGGCCGACTGCGCCCACAGCAGCAGACTGCACAGCAGCAGCAAACGCGGGAACAGCATCATGGCGTGCGCCGCGCGCACTGTGCACAAGTGCCGTGCACATCCATTTCCACCGCGCCGAGGCGGAAGCCGCGCGGCAGTTTGGGCGGCGGCGGCGGCGACGTCTTGAGGCAGAACACGCCACCGCAATCGGTGCAGCGGAAATGGACATGCCCGCCGTGTTCGCGCTGCGTGGCGCTGGCGGAAAAGCGGAACACTCCGCGCGCATCGACGGCCTTCAGCGCCAGGCCGCAGGCGACCAGCGAATCGAGCACGCGGTAGAGCGTGACGCGGTCGGCGTCGGGCAACTGCGCTTCGAGGTCGGCATGGCTCAGCGGCTGGGCCGCGGCCAGCAGCGCCGCGAGGACGCGCACGCGCCCGGGCGTGACCTTGACGCCGGCGGCGCGGAGAAGATCGGGGGTGGCGGACATGCGCGCATGAAAACATAGCCGACCAATATTTGCAACAGTGTTGCATTTGCAATCATGTTGTGTTCCAATCCGCGACCATGACCTCCCTCCCCCTGCTCCTGCAGATCGTCGTCGCATGCCTGCTGGGCGGCGTCCTGAGCCTTGCCGCCGCCGCGCTCGTGCTGTTCGGCCTGCCGAAGAAGTGGCTCACCTACGCCGTCAGCTTCTCGATCGGCATCCTGCTGGCGACCGCCTTCCTCCACCTGCTGCCCGAGGCGCTCGAGTCGGGGCTCACGCCGCACGAGGTGTTTCCGGTCCTGCTGGGGGGCATCCTCGGCTTCTTCGCGCTCGAAAAGTTCGCCATCTGGCGCCATTCCCACGGCAGCGAAGACGACCACGCAGGCAGCGGCAGCTGCGAGGATCACACCCACGACCACCATCACATGCACGGCGGCGAGGCGGTCGGCATCCTCGTCGGCGACGGCTTCCACAATTTCACCGACGGCCTGCTGATCGCCGCCGCCTTCCTCGCCGATCCGGTCCTCGGCTGGGCCGCCACGCTGGCGGTGGTCGCCCACGAGGTGCCGCAGGAAGCCGGCGATTTCGCCATCCTGCTCGCCGCAGGCTGGCAGCGCGCCAAGGCCTTGTTCTGGAACGGCGTGTCCAGCCTCGCCTCGCTGGTCGGCGGCGTTCTCGGCTATCTCGCCCTGGAACGCGCGCAGGAATGGGTGCCCTACATCCTCACCATCACCGCCGCCAGTTTCACCTACATCGCCATTGCCGACCTGATGCCCCGCCTCAAGCGCGAGCAGCGCGGCATCGGCTGGCACGGCCTGCTGCTCGCCGCCGGCCT
Organism: Pseudomonadota bacterium; assembly: GCA_021849505.1. Taxonomy (GTDB): domain Bacteria; phylum Pseudomonadota; class Gammaproteobacteria; order Burkholderiales; family Rhodocyclaceae; genus Sulfuricystis. Next base: position 2,261 of record JAJZSW010000120.1, on the reverse strand, counting down.
CGCCATCGTGGTCTTCGGCAGCGGCCACGCCCACTGAGCAAGGAGTCCACCCGTGAAAATCCGCCTGCTGGCCATCGCCCTGCTGCTCGCCACGCCACTTGCCCAGGCCCAGCACAAGCATGTGCATGGCGAAGGTCGCCTCGCCGTTGCCATCGACAGGGACACGATCACCCTGGATCTCGAACTGCCGCTGGATGTCGCGGTCGGCTTCGAACGCGCGCCGAAGAACGAGAAGGAAAAGGCCGCCCTTGCCGCAGCCGAACAGACCTTGAACGATGCCGCCGCGCTGTGGTTGCCCACGCCGGCTGCGAACTGCACCGTGCAGTTCGCTGAAGTCGGCATGCCGAAATTCACCGGCGGCGAGCACGCCGACGTGGATGCGCGCTATGTCTTCCGCTGCGCCAACCCGGCCGCGCTCAAGGGCATCGAGACAACGCTCTTCAAGCAGTTCAAACGCCTGTATCGCCTGGAAGCGCAGCGTGTCGCCCCCTCCGGCCAGGGCAAGCAGCGCCTGACACCCAAGGCGCCCGTGCTCGGGTGGTGAACGGCTGGTAAAGTCGTTTGCATGATTGCGCTCGACCAACTCGTCTTCCGCTGGCCGCGCCAGCAAGCGCCCTGTCTTGACATTCCTCATTTCGAGATCGCGGCGGGAGAACGCGTATTCCTGCACGGCCCGAGCGGCGGCGGCAAGAGCACGCTGCTGGCCTTGCTCGGCGGCGTCGCGCTGCCCACCGCCGGCACGGTGACGCTGCTCGGGCAGCGGATCGACACGCTCTCCGGCAGTGCGCGCGACCGCTTCCGCGCCGACCACATCGGCTTCATCTTCCAGCAGTTCAACCTGCTGCCCTGGCTCCCGGCGCTCGACAACGTGCTGCTGCCCTGCACCTTCTCGGCGCAGCGCGCCGCGCGTGCCGGCGATGCGCGCGCGGCCGCCGCGCAATTGCTCGGCCATCTCGATCTCGCCCCCGACCTGTGGCCGCGGCCCGCCGCCGAGCTGTCGGTGGGCCAGCAGCAGCGCGTCGCGGCGGCGCGCGCGCTGATCGGCCGCCCCGGGATCATCCTCGCCGACGAACCCACCTCCGCGCTCGACGCGCCGCGCCAGCAGCGCTTCGTCGACCTGCTGCTCGCCGAAACGCGGGCGGCGGGCGCCGCGCTGCTCTTCGTCAGCCACGACGATCGGCTCGCCGCGCATTTCGACCGCACGGTCGCGCTGGCCGAAATCAACCGTGCAACTCACGAGGTCTCGGCGTGAAGGCCGTGCTGCTGCTCGCGCTCAAGAGCGCCTGGGCGCGGCGGCTGACGCTCGGCATCACGCTCGCCGCCATCGCGCTCGCTTCCGCCCTGCTGCTGGCCGTCGAGCGCGTGCGCCACGACGCGCGCGCGAACTTCGCCCAGTCCGTGGCCGGCCTCGACCTCGTCGTCGGCCCGCGCGGCGGCGCGACGCAACTGGTGCTGCACGCCGTCTTCCACATCGGCGCGGCAACGCAGAACATGCGCCGGGACAGCTTCGAGGCGCTCGCCACGCATCCGGCCGTAGCCTGGGCCGTGCCGCTCTCCCTCGGCGACTCGCACCGCGGCTACCCCGTAATCGGCACGACGCCCGACTACTTCGCGCAGCTCCGTCCTGCCGCCTCGCAAGCACTGACTTTCGCGGCCGGCCGGCCGTTCGCCGGCACGGTCGAGGCGGTCTTCGAAGCCGTGCTCGGCAGCGCGGTGGCAGCTGAACTCGGCTACCGCACTGGCGACCGCATCACTTTGTCGCACGGCATGGAACAGCTGGGTCCCGAACATGCGGACAAGCCCTTCACCGTGGTCGGCGTGCTCGCACCGACCGGCACGCCGCTCGACCGCAGCGTGCATGTCAGCCTGGAAGCCATCACGGCGATCCATCTCGACTGGGCCGGCGGCGCGCCGCTGCCCGGCCTGTCCATCCCCGCCGAGCAGGTGCGCAAGTTCGATCTCGCGCCGCAGGAAATCACCGCCATGCTGGTCGGCCTCAAGAGCCGCGCCGACGTGTTCCGCCTGCAGCGCCACATCAACGGCTATCGCGGCGAGCCGCTGATGGCCGTGTTGCCCGGCGTGGCGCTCGACGAGCTGTGGCAGACGCTCGCCACCGTCGAGAACAGCCTGCTCGCGATCTCCGCGCTGGTCGTGCTGGTCGGGCTGGCCGGGCTGACGGCGACGCTGCTCGCCGGCCTGAACGAACGCCGGCGCGAACTCGCCATCCTGCGCAGCCTCGGCGCAGGGCCGGGCGAGATATT
>JAJZSW010000033.1 GCA_021849505.1 Pseudomonadota bacterium | reverse complement strand
CGATCCTTGGCGAGCAGGCCGCCGACGCCGCGTTTGGCGATCTCGTGCACCACATCGCGGTACTGCGCCAGCATCTCGCAGTAGCGCTCCAGCAGCGCGGCGTTGTTGGCGTGCAGGACCCCCGTCGGGGTGTTGGCGACGAGATAGCGCCACAGATCGGCGGCGGCCTCGCGCATGTCCAGCGGCGGATCGGCCAGGGTCGCGGTAGGCCCAGGCTCCGCCTGGTTGGTGCGGCCCTTGCGCAGGGTGCCCTTGACCGCCTTGACGGCGGTCGGCAGAGGCTTGCGCCCGGCGCCGGTGCGGGCACCCCCGCTGCGCCCGGGCTTACCGGCCACGGACACTCTCCATTTGAAAAAAAGCAGTCATTTGAATTTGGCAGCGCAAAAATTTGGGCAGGCGCGCGGTCCCGCGCCGCGAGGCCGCAAGGATTTCACCCCCCTACCGGCCGCGATCTGCCAAAGCCGCCGTCCTCGCGCGCCGTCTTGGCGTCGTGACAGGGCTTGCACAGCGCCTGCCAGTTGCGCTCGTCCCAGAAGAGCGTCCGGTTCCCCTTGTGCGGTTTGAGGTGATCGACGACCGAGGCGGCGACCGTCCTGCCATGGCGCAGGCACTCGGCGCACAGCGGATACCCGCTCAGGTACGAGGCACGCGCCTTGCGCCACCGGGCGCCGTAACCGCGCGTCGCGGCTGATCCGCGCCGGCTGTCCTGTTGTCTGCGGATCGATTGCAGATGCTTGTCGCAGTAACCCGGCTTGGACAGCAGCCTCTCGCAGCCGGGATGACGGCAAGGGGTGGGGGCAGCGGTTGGCATCGAATCTCTATTGGCGACGAATTGCGATGAAGCGCTTGGCTTCACTCCCGAACAGCGCGTTCATCACATCACCCGATCAACCACCACGAAGGAGCATCGAATGGCCACCATCCAACTGACCCCTGCACAGCACGCCATCCTCGCCTACGCCGTCGAGCACACCGGCGGCAAGATCGAATGGTTTCCCGACAACGTGAAAGGCGGCGCGCGCAAGAAGGTGCTTGAGGGCCTGTTCAACCGCGGCCTCATTACCACCGGCGGGGCCGACTGGTTCGTCGCCGCCGAGGGTTACGAGGCCCTGGGCCGCCCGCGTCCTGCGCCTGTCCCAGAGGCGGCCGACGCCGAACTCGAAGCCGCCGTCACTGCCGCCGAGGCCACTTGGGCGCAGCAACGGACAGAATCCAAGTCGCGCACCCGCGAGAACAGCAAACAGGCAGCAGTGATCCAGATGCTGCAGCGTCCCGAGGGGGCGACCATCAACCAGATTTGCGCGGCCACCGGCTGGCAGGCGCACACGGTGCGCGGCACCTTCGCCGGGGCCTTCAAGAAGAAACTCGGGCTCACCATCACCTCGGAAAAGCCCGAGGGCAGCGAGCGCATCTACCGGATCGGTTGAATTCGAGATGGGGTGGCGGCATATCCACGCCATCCCAATGTGATCATCGAAATAGCTTGGCTTCCCGATTGAACAGCGCGTTCATACGGGTGTCGCAACGATCAACCCGAAGGAGCCCGAGATGACCACCACCAATCAGATCCCCGATGCCCAGAACGAAGCTGGGGCTTTTGGGGCGCGATGAACGAACACGCATCCGCTGCATGGCCCTTGGCCATGACCGCCATCTCGGACGCCACCTGCCAATCCCTCGAGTCGGTGCGGATCTTCCTCGACAGCCGCCACGGACGCCACTTTGCCGATGACGTCCTCAACGAGATGCTGCGGGGCCACACGATCCAACAGGCCATCGGCGCCGCAGTGACGCGGTGGATGGGCTGGACGATTGGCCGCCAGACCCGCAAGGACTACGGCATCCCCAATGGGCTGCCTTACCTCACCGGCTTCGTGATCCACTGCGAAGTGACCGACGAAGCATTTGCAACGATGGGCGCCTGAGGAGAGTGCCATGGCCGCCGTCGTCACCACCCCGCAACTCGAAGCCAACTACGACAAGTTCATCGCCGAACTGACGATGCTCGCTCGCAAGTACGGCGTGGCAATCAAGTCAGTCGGCGGCGTCTACCTCGCCGACGACCCCTGGGAGTTCCGCGACCTCGGCTACATGGCCGACATCACCGGCTGCGACCTCCTGCCGGGGTTCCCCGCCGGCTGACAGCGCGTCGAACGCCACGCCATCGGACTGCCGGATGGCCTGCGCCCCGGCATATTCCTGCCAGCGGCGCACGATCACATCCACATACTTGGGATCGAGTTCGATCAGCCGCGCCCGACGGCCGGATTTTTCGCAGGCGATCAATGTGGATCCGGAACCGCCGAACGGGTCGAGCACGATGTCGCGCGTCTTGCTGCTGTTGCGCACGGCGCGTTCCACGAGTTCGACCGGCTTCATGGTCGGATGCAGATCGTTCTTCTGCGGCTTCTTGATCTGCCACACGTCGCCCTGGTCGCGATCGCCGCACCAATAGTGGTCGGCCCCGTCGCACCAGCCGTACAGAATCGGCTCGTACTGGCGCTGGTAGTCGGCGCGGCCGAGCGTGAAGGTGTTCTTGGCCCAGATGATGAAGGTCGACCACTTGCCGCCGGCGGCGCGGAACGCCGCCTGCAGCGTGTCGAGTTCGCTCGAGCTCATCGCGATGTAGACCGCGCCCTTGGTCACCGCGAGGGTGTTCCGGCAGGCGGCAGTGAGGAACGCGCCGAAATCCTCGCCGAGGTTGTCGTTCAGGATCGGGCGGTGTTTGCCGCGCTGCTTGTCCTTGGCCGAGTTGGCGTAGTTCACGTTGTACGGCGGATCGGTGAAGGCCATGTCGGCGAGTTCATCGCCGAGCAGGGTCGGGAAGTCTTCGGCGCGCGTCGCATCGCCGCACAGCAGCTTGTGTTCGCCGAGCAACCAGAGGTCACCGGACCGGCTGACCGGTTCCGCCTCGACCTCGGGCACCTCGTCCTCGTCGGTCAGTCCATCCTTCGATGTCTCGTCGCCGGCGATCAGCGCGTCCCATTCCTCGGGCGTGAAGCCGGTCAAGCCGAGGTCGAAGCCGGCACTGTTCAATTCCGCCAGTTCCAACCCGAGCAGTTCCTCGTCCCAGGCCGCGTTTTCGCCGATCTTGTTGTCGGCGAGGATCAACGCACGACGCTGGAGGTCGGTCAGATGGTCCATCGGCACGACCGGCACCTCGGTCATGCCGAGCTTGCGCGCCGCAAGCAGCCGACCGTGGCCGGCGATCACGTTGTTCTGGCCGTCCACCAGGATCGGCGCGCCCCAGCCGAATTCGCGGATGCTGGCGGCGATCTGCGCCACCTGCGCATCAGAATGCCGCTTGGCGTTGCGCGCGTAGGGGATCAATGCCTCGACCGGGCGCATTTCGATGCGCAGGCCGGCGATCGGCTGATGCGCTTCAGGCATGCGCGACCTCGTGTGCCTGCCGCTCGTCGGCGACCTCGTCGAACGACTGGCCGGTGGCCGCGAGCATCACGGCGACGTCGGGGTGGTTCTGCCGGAAGCGCCGAACCGCCACGTCGACGTACTCGGGGGCGATCTCGATCGCCCGGCAGCGCCGTCCGGTGCGCTCGGCGGCGAGCAGCGATGTACCCGAGCCGTTGAACGGCTCGAATACCACGTCGCCGGGGTTCGAGAACGCCGCCATGATGTGCTCGGGCAGCGCGACCGGGAACACCGCCGGATGGTCGATGTCCTGTCCGATCTTGCCCTTGTGCCGCATGATGCGGATCACGCTGTCCGGGATGCGTGTGTCCTGGGTGGGCTGGCCGGCGTGTGACCAGCCGCCGACCTCGCCGTCCTTCTTGCGCATCGCCGTCGATGAGCCGTCGGCGCGCAGGTGTGAATCCTCGCCTGCGTGTTTGCACGGCACGATCTTGTTCGGGCGCCGCGCCTCTCGGTTGAAATGGAAGATGAATTCGAAGGCAGGCGCCAAGCGGCCGTTCCAGTCGCCGGGCATGCCCGGTCCCTGATCCCACACATACCAGGCGAAACGGCGCCAGCCCTGGCTGCACATCCACGACAGCCAACCATCCCAGTACGGCACGACCTCATTGTCGCGGTGGATGAGCCCCAGGTTGACGATGACCTGTCCGTCGCGGTCCAGCGGCAGTCGTGCGAACACGTCTCGCATGAGGGCGTCCCAATCTTTGACCCCGCCGCTCGCGTAGTCGCGCTGGTTGCCGTAAGGCGGCGAGGTGAAACACAGGCTCCCCGTTTCGCCGTCCATCAGGCCCGTGATCACCGAGGAGTCAGCGGCATCGCCGCAGATCAGGCGATGCTGGCCGAGGAGCCAGATGTCGCCCACGCGCGAGACCGGCTGCCCGGGTGTCTCGGGAACCTCGTCGGCGGCATCGTCGGCGGGCGCATCGTCGTCGCCGGCCTTCGCCAGCAGCGTGTCGATTTCGCCGTCGTCGAAGCCGGTCAGCTCGAGGTCGATACCGGCCGCTTCCAATTCCGCCAGTTCCAGCGACAACAACTCGTCATCCCAACCGGCACGTTCGGTGAGCTTGTTCTCGGCCAGGATGAAGGCGCGCTTCTGCGTCTCGGTGAGGTGCGCCAGTTCGATGACCGGCAATTCCGTCATGCCGAGCTGCCGGGCCGCGAGGATGCGGCCGTGCCCGGCTATGACGCCGTGCCGCCCGTCGACGAGGACCGGGTTGTTGAAGCCGAACTCCCGGATGCTGGCCGCGATCTGGGCGATCTGCGCCTCGCTGTGCGTGCGCGCATTGCGGGCGTACGGGATCAGCGCATCGATCGGACGGTATTCGATGGAAAGGCCGGGCATGGAATCCAGAAACGAAAAACCCGCCGCGAGTCGTGCTCGCAAGGCGGGTTCGAGGGTTGGGGCAACGGGTGCGAGTCGGAGCGTTTCCCTCACACCGCTGTCCAGACGATAGCGGAAATCCTACCCCTGATCGGGGCGTTTTGTTGCACGCCCGATGGCGCCGGAAAAGGACAAACGTGGCAAAACACGGACAAACCGGGCAGGCGTTACCCGGTGTGGCCCACGATTTTGGATGAAGGGCGAAGGTCTTCGCCGTTGAGCTGCAATGCCACGATCTGCAACGCCCGCTGCCAACGCCGCCACGCCGTCGTGCGATCGCAGGCGAAGCGAATCGTGATGTCGCGCCAGCCGTAGCGCTTGGCCCGCATCCAGACGAGGTGACGCTGTTCCACCTCGAGCCACTGCACCCAGCGCATCGTCTCCAGCATCCGATCGACGGCCTCCGGGCTGGGCGGAAAGGGGCGGTACTCGCGCTCGTCGGCCGCGAAGGCCTCCCACTGACCGCGCGCGAAGGCTGGCCAGACATTGAAGTAGCCCTGGACCCGCACCGGCGGCAGGCGCCGTGCGGTGTGGGCAGCCTCCTCGAAGCGGGCCGCGACATCGTCGATCGTCCACTCAGCCACGCCGACCTCCTGGGCTTGCCACCCCATACAGCCGCTCGCCGATGTTCTTGAGCAGTTGCCGCTCCATCCAGTCCAGGCGCTGGTCGTCCTGCGACACGACCAGGATGCCTTGCTCGCGCCAGCCGCGCTCCTTGAGCGCGTCCAGGTCGGTGACTTCGGGTTGCAGCTTGCCCAGCGGGCAGCGGTATTGCGGTGTCGGCACCTTCATCTCACACCTCCTGCGTCTCAATGGCCCAGTACAGCAGCGCCAGCGCATCGGCTTCGTTGTCATCGGTCGGGCGGTGGCCACGCCCGCGGACCGACGCGATCATCTCGTCCTTACCCGCGTTGCCCTTGCCGGTCGCGTGCTTCTTGATCGTGCCGACCGGCACGCCCTGGTACGGGATCCGGTGGTGCTCGCACCAGGCGGTCAACGTGGCGAGGAAGCCGCCGTAGGCGTGCGCGGCATCGGTCGAGGCGTGCCGGCGCACCTCCTCGAAATACAGCGCCTCGATGCCGTCCGCGTGGGTTTTCAACTCGGTCAACCAGCGCTTGAACCGCAGGAAGCGCATGCCGCCGCCTTCGAAGCGCTGCGGCTTGAAGCACTCGCTGCCGCTGGTGATGCCGCCATCGCTGCCGCGCAGCGCCCAGCCGGCCGTGGTGCCCAGATCGAGGGCAAGAATCGTCGTTGTCATCGTTGCAGTCCTTCGTTCGTGTTCTCGTCCGGGTGACCGAAGGTGACGGGCTTGCGGATTACGCTCTACGCCTGCGCGCGTGTCCGCGCGTAAAGAGATGCAATCCGTGGGCGGGTCACCTTCGGTCACCGTGGATCAGTCGTCGCGGTACGGCAAGCGCGTGCCGTAGTCCTTGGGCTTGAGCGAGAGGCCCGCCAGGCCCTTGACGCCGCCATGCAGGCGCGCGCGACCGAAGCCACGATTGGCAAGTTGCTGGGCCAGCCAGCGACTGGTGCCCACATACTCGCCTCGCCGAGTGGCCCACTCCTGCCAGCGCTGGAACACGTCGGCCACGGCCACGCGGGCCTGATCGAAGCGTTGCGCCTCCTCGTCGAGGAAGTCGCCGATCGCGTCCTCCTCGTCGAAATACTCCTCGGTGGCCGACACCACGCTGGCGGGCGGATTCAGCCCGTCGCGCTGCCACGCGAGGCAGCCCTCGACGGCCCACGCGAGGATGCCGTCGCGCTCGGCAAGCAGCTTCTCGGTGAGATGACCATCGCGCTTGTCCGGCGGAATGGTCACCGTGAACGGGATCAGGTGCAGCCGCCGCTTCATCGCCTCGTCCACGTTGCGGATGGCTGGCTTGTGGTTGCCGGCGATCACCAGCTTGAACTGCGGCAGGTACTCGAAGAAGTCCTGACGCATGAAGCGCGCGGAGACCTTGTCGCCGCCGGTGATGGCCTTGACCTTGGACTCGTTCCAGCGCCGGCCCTGCTCGGTTTCGATGGAGGACACGAAGCGCGCGCCGCGCAGCCCCGCCAGATCGGTCGGATGGCGGTCGCCGCGAGCCTCCATGAAGGTGTCCATCGGCGCGCTGGTGGCGTAATCGCCCAGGATCGTGGCCAGCGTGTTCACGAACACCGACTTGCCGTTCGCACCCGTGCCGTACAGGAAGAACAGCGCGTGGGCGCTGGTCGCGCCCGTGAGGCAATAGCCGACCATGCGTTGCAGGTAGGCTTGCAACGCGGCGTCGCCGCCGGCGATGTCGTCGAGGAATGCGCGCCAACGGACGCAGTCGCCGCGCGGCGTGGCGGTGGCCAGCTTGGTCATCCGCTCGCGCCGGTCGTGCGGCTTGATGCGCCCGGTCTTCAGGTCGACCATGCCGCCCGGCGTGTTGAGCGCGAACAGGTCGGCGTCCCATTCTTCGGACGTGGAGGCGTGCCGCCGGTCGGTGCGCGCCAGACGTTCGACGCCGCCGACGGTGCTGCTCGCCGCGAGCTTGGCCGCCAGGCGGTGCGAATCGGCCTTCAACGCCGCTTCGCGGCAGATCGCGCGGATCAGGTGATGCACCAGCAGCGTCTCGTCGGCCTGCCAGCGGCGACCGTCCCAGACCAGCCAACGACCCCAGGCCGCGCAGTAGCGCCAGTCCTTGGCGTAGCGCGACGTGAAGGCCAGCGCCAGCGCGTCGTCCGTCGCCCAGACGGAGGGCTCCTGCGTCGGCGTGATGCTGGTGGGCTTGATGCTCATGCGCGGCCCGCTGGCGAGAAAACCCGCAACGTCGAAGCCCTCGGCCACGGCGTCGGCCGCGTCCCAGCCCTCGGGCCGGTCGTCGGGCGGCAGCAGCACATCGCAGGATACGGCTCCGGCGACGAGCGCCGCCTGCGCGGCCGCCATCGCGTAGTCCCAACCCGGCTTGTCGCGGTCGGGCCAGATCAGCACGGCCTTGCCGGCAAGCGGCGACCAGTCGGTCTTGTCCACGGGCGCGTTCGCGCCGTGCATCGCCGTCGTGGCGATCACGCCCGCGTCGATCAGCGTCTGCGCGCATTTCTCGCCCTCGACCAGCGCGACGGCGTCGGCGATGGTCATGCCTGGCTGGTTGTAAAGCGGGCGCGGCTCGGGCGGCGCCATCTTGCGGCGGCGTGCGTCCCAGGGGCGGAACTCCTTCTTGCCGCCGGGCGGGTCGTAGCGATAGACGACGGCGATGAGCTTGCCCTCGGCGTCGAGGTAGTCCCACTTGGCTGTCGCCGGGCCGAGATCGTCGACCGGCGGCGCCTTCTTCGGCTTGGACTTCGGCAGTTCCCGCGCGCGACCGAGCAGGCTTGCCGCCTCGTCCAGCACGCGCGCGAAGTCGTGCTGCGCATCGAGGCCGTAGTGGGCGGCAATTAGGTCGAACACGTCGCCGCCGGAGCCGTCGGCACGATCCGTCCACAGGCCGGCCTTCTCGCTGTCGAGCACTACTTCCAGGCTGTCGCCCGGGCTGCCCAGGACGTCGCCGATGAGGAAGTGGCCTCGCCGCTTCTTGCCGGCCGGGAACAGCGCCGGCAGCACCGAATCGAGGCGCGCAAGCAGTTCGGCACGGATGGCATCGCGCTCCGCGTCCCGGTCGAAATCCGGGGATGATGGGATGTCGTTGAAGTCGATCATTCGGCGCCCTCGACAGGCGCGTCCTCGTCGCGGGCACCACGCCCTTGGGCAGCGGCGCTGCGCGCGGCCCACGCGGACAGTTCGGACAGGCGATAGCGCACCAGTCCGCCCAGCAGGTAGTGCGGAATCCGGTACTTGCTGCGCATCGCGTGGTCGGCGAACCAGTAGTACGGCAGGCGCAGCGCGGCGGCGGCCTGCTTGGCGTCGATCATCGGCTCGATGCCATCGACCGAGGGTTGGTCGTTCATGCCTGTATCCTCCAGCAGCGGTCCTGCCAGGCGCACATCCGGCATTCGAAATGGGTGGAATCGGCGAAGGCGCGCGGCAGCAGTTCGCCGGCCTCGGTCGCGGTGATCACTTTCACCGCCCGGTCCGACATGCGCTGGGCGAGAGCCGCGTCAAACGGCACGAGCTCGGCGTAGATCTCCATCGTGTCGGCGTTCACCGCCGTGAACAGCGCCGGGTGCTCGTGCAGGTCGAGATAGGCTTGGTAGAGCGCGACCTGTGCGGCGTAGATCGGCTTGGCCACCGCGAGCCGGTTCTTCTCCAGCTCGCGGAAGGATTTCGCGCCGAGGCACTTGTTCTCCCACAGGGTCGGGTACTGGAAGCCCTCGGGCCCGGCGACGATCACGCCGTCGACATGACCCTGGAGCCGCCCGTCCGCCGCCTCGAAGCCGAACTGCTCGCCGTTCTTCTTGCGGGTGCGCAGATCGAAGCCGGCGGCGCGTAGCCAGCCGACCATGCAGTCTTCCATCACATGGCCGCGCTCGAAGATGCGCAGCATGCGGCCGCAAGTAGCACGGCCGGCATCGACCGGCGCCTGGGCGTACTCGTACTGCAGGGCGCGCTCGCAGGAGGCGCCCAGGCGCGACGCGCCGAGGTACTGCCGCGCGCCTTGCAGGGCGCGGGCATGCTGCATCCCGACGTCGATCAAGGCAGTGACCTGACCGGAGAGGCTGGCCGAGGAATTGAAATCCATCATGGCTTCACCTCCCACGGCAGGTCGTCCTCGAGGTCGGCGAACGGATCGCTGACGGTCTCCTTCAGGCCACGCACCGGCGGGAACTTGGCCGCCTCGTGGTGCTCGACCATCGCCCCGGTGTAACAGGTGACGATGGCGTCGATCACCCGCAGCGCCTCGGCTTCCGAGTAGGCGCCAAGCGGCTTGTCGAAGCCGATCTCGCCCGCCGTCTCGCCGAAGGCCTTGAGGCATTTCTTCATCGCGGCCAGCTCGACATCAGACGGATCGATCATCGCGGCCTCCCTCGCATCGCCATGTCCGTCCTTGACCCGGAGCCAGTTGCCGTACAGCGTGTGGAACGCATCCTGGCAGCGGCGCGAGCAGAACACCCAGTCGATGGGATAGCGCCGGGGATCGCCCACCCCATGACGGCCGTCGGAATGGCCGTATCCCCGCGCCTGTCGTTTGCAGACCCAGCATTTGCCGCTCATTGCATTCGCTCTCGCCTTCGGCTTCGCGAAACTTCGCTTCGCTCGTTTTCATCCGCCCCCTCACTGCGCCCAGGCGGGCTTGCCGGTGGCGGGGGCCGGACGGGACGCGGCAGGTGCGGGCGCACGCGGCGCCGCCGGTGCGCCGGAGGTGCCGCCACCCGGCGTCTTCTGCGCCGCCGGCAGGCCCAGCGCCTGCGCGTACTCGGGCGTCCCCGGCTCGATGGCGAGCTTGACCACATTGCGCGGCTCGCCCTTGGTGTCCTTCTCGACATCGATGCGGCCGACGAACTCCAGGCCGTCCAGCTCGTGGAAGCCCTGGATGCGGCGCGCGGCGGCCGCCTGCGGGCCCATGTCCTGCGGATGGACGTTGCGTGCGGAATTGAGCGCGGCGCGGATGAAGCTGCGGCCCATCTGCCCCCAGGTCGGGCCCTTGGGACTGTGCAGGCCGACGTTGGAGAACACCTTGCGTTTGGCATATTCGCCTTCCAGCACCACGAACTCGCAGGCAAGGTAGACCGAGCCGGTCTCGAAGCTCTGTGTCGCGTAGCCGCCGGCCCACCCTTGCTCGGGATCGTCGTAGCCGCCCGGCTTGATGGTCATGCGCAAACGGGCGATGGTGCCCTTGGGGATGAGGTCGAAATCCTGCTGCTGCTCGGCGTCGTTGAAATCGTTCCAGGTGGTCATGGTTTACTCCTGCGGGGATGCGTTGGTTTGGGTGGTAACGGCCGGGCGCGTGAAATCGAGCCGCTCGGGCACGGGGCGGGCGGCGCTGGCGATCTTCTGCATGAGGCGGCCGAGGTGCGGTTCCTCGACGAGCTCGAGGCGGCCGGAGCGGTCCTTGGCCGGATAGCCCCAGGGGTTCAGCGTTTGGCAGACGAAGGCCCGGTAGCCGGTGCCGTCCTCGGCCTTCAGCTCGGCGAGCGTGACGACCTCGTCGACGATCCCGGGCAGCTCGAGCCCCGTCTTGGAGCCGTCGATCTGCAATTGCTGGATGCGGCGGTTGTAGTCGTCGACCTTCTCCTCGAGGATGCCGACGAACCAGACGTTCCTGCCGCGCGTGTGCTGCAGGTGGGTGAGCCAGGCGATCATCTCCTGGCCCAAGAGGCCGTAGGCGCCCCGGGCATCCGGCTTGCCGGTCTTCTCGGAGTAGGCTTGCGGCTGGCCCTTGCACCACTGCAGGCACAGGCGCCCGGCGACCGTGATCGAGTCGACGAAGATGGTCTGGTACTTGCCGAGCTGGGCCGGATCGCCGAAGCGCGCGCAGACCGCGTCGTAATGCGCCTGGCTGAATGGCTGGTCGTCGCGCAGCGCCGGGTTCGGGCCACCGATGAACACCGCGAGGTCGCGGCATTCCTGCCAAGTGCGCGGGCGGACGGTGTCGCCCGCCCAGCCCTCGACGGCCAGGTCGCCGGCCTCCAGGTCCATGAACAGCGTCGAGTCGGCATCGAGCGCCCACAATTGGGACGTCTTGCCGATACCGGCCTTGCCGACTAATACGCCCTTGACGCCGCGCCGCTCGGCCAGCCGCTGGTCGGCGGTGATGATCGGGAGCGCCATCACGCCACGTCCTTCAAACACTCGGCCACCGCCGGGTTCCACAGGATCTGGTAGCCGCTGTGGCCGTGGCGCGAGTACGGCATGGCCTCGGCCCAGTCTTGCCCGGCCTCGGTGAGTTCCCATTCGTCGCGCTCGTTGCGGTATTGCAGGCCGTGGGAGGCCAAGCGCACGTTGGCCGCCTTGGCCGAAAGGCCGAGCAGCTTGCCGAGCTGGGTCGCGTTGAGCGAGCAGACCGGCGCCTCGGCGACGGGCAGCGCGCGGCGCAGCGTCTCGATGGCGAGACCGGTGTTCTCGTGGATGCAGTTCAGCGTCGCCGCCATCGCGATGCCGACCTTGACGCCGGGCACCTTGGCCACGGCCTCGCCGATTAGCAGGAGCGAGGACACGCGGTCCTGGGTCGGTGCCGGCAGCGCCGCCACGGTGTTCGGCATCGCGTAGGCGCCGGTCTTGCGGATGGCCGGCAGCACTTCGCCGGTCACCCACCGCTTGAAGCGCTTGGCAGCCTCCTTGGTGCTGCCGAGAATAAGGGCGTACAGCCCCGACTCGTTGACGTGGTTGGCGCGCTGCATGCGACCGAGGTTGTCGATGATGTCCATTTTTTGGACGTCATCCGGATCGGCATGCGTTTCCAGAGCCTGGCGCGCGTTCCCGAGGCCAAGGGCCTCGCACACGTCGTTGGCGTTGAACCACGGCTGGCCGTTGCCATCGACCTGCACGCGCAGGGCGTGCGTCTCGAATTGGAAGGGAATGATTTCGCTCATGATCAGCCCTTCCACGAGACGTCGGTGAGAAGATCCGCACCACGCGCGCCGCGCTTGCGCATCTCGGTGTGCAGTTCCTCCAACGCGGTACGGCGGCGGCTCAGTGCCAGCGACTCCTCGTTGGCCGCCTGGATGGCGAACGCCAGTTCGTCGACCGTGGCCGCGTCGAGCGCGACGACGACGTCCTGGCCGTCGGCGCCGCGATAGCGGATTTCACCGGGCAGGTGCTCGGCGTAGAGGGACGAGATCTGCTTGCGCAGGGAATTGGTCAGGATGCTTTTCATGGAATCATTCCTCCGAGACGAGGGCGAGCCGGAACGACGGCTTGCCGGGCTTGACGGTGCGGGCGGCCTCGAATTGCGCGCGCAGCGGCGGGGGCCAGTTGTTGAAGCGCGACTCGGACACGCCGTACTCGACGTCGAGGTAGTCCTCGACGCTGTCGCCGGCGGCGGCGATGCGCTGTGCGATCGAGGCCAGTTGCGCCTGGTCCCAGGACACGCGTTTGGATTGGTCGACGGTGACGCGCAGTGGGCCGTCGGAGAGGTGGATGACGCCGAAGTCCTTGCCGGCCTCGAGGCGCGCGGCGCGGGCCTGCTCGCCGTAGCACTGCTCGAGCGCCGCGTCGAACTTGGCGCGCGCCCTCTTCAGCCAGTCGAGGGCTTCGTCGAGGTTGCGGCTGAGTTCCTGTTTCTGGGCCGGGGACAGTGCGGCCAGCTGACTCACCGAGAGCTCGGCAAGATCGCCGGGGAAGATCGTGAGTTCGCTCATCGCCGCCCCCTCACGCATACGCCCGTGCCGAGGTCGAGTAGCGCGAGACGCGCCGCTCGAAGGCCTCGACGTCGGAGATCAGGTAGGTGACGCGGGCGCCGAGCTTGCAGAAGACCGGGCCGAGCTGCTCCTGGCGCCAGCGGCGCAGGGTTTTGACGGAGAGCCCCCAGCGGGTGGCGAGCTCGTTCTCGTCAAGGGCGATGCGCATGGCACCGCTTGGTTGGGGCCGGGATGTGTTGCGGCCGGATTGAACGGATGGGACTTGGCTTTGCATGTGGAGCACTCCTTTTGTTGAAGTGCTCCCACTTTCATGCAGCAGGGCTTGCGATATTTCGCAGCTTCTACGCCGAGATTCCGCGGAAATTACGCGGCCGGTTTCATGCCTCCGCAGTCTCGGCGCTCGCCGCCTCGGCGGAACGTGTCAGGGCAGGATGCTCGGACTGACCGATGTTGAGTTCCCAGATGCGCGGCTTGGCATTACCGTCAGCGCCCCGGATGTAAGTCACCCATTCGGGGGCATCTTTGAACAGCTCGCGCAAGGACCGGATCGCCACGCCGCTTTTGCGTTCGAGGTCCGTCTTGCTGATCTTGCGTGCGCCGGAGTTCCAGACATCCATCATGACCTCGACGACGTTGATCCAGTCCGGCTTGGTCAAGGTCCAGGGGGACTCCCACGGCCCGACCAGCATCGCACTGTAGGGACCCTCCTTGATCAGCGAAGGACGCTCCGTGACCGTCGCCGCATCCTGCCAGCGCCGCAGCTCGCCCGCGATGCGCGTCAGGTCAAGACGCAGGTCGCGTTCGTTTTCCACGATCAGCCGATGCATGGGAACGACGATGCCCGGCCCGAGAAAGCGCCGCGCGGGGTTGTTGGTCGTCGTGAGCACGACACTCAAGCCTTTCGACGACTGCCGCAGGTGTGTATCGAGTCGATCAGCGTGCCGCCCATCCCACAGCCGTGATGCGAGATACACCGGAAGACGCTGGCCGCCGAACGGGAAGTAACCGATGAGATACGGCTCGGTTTCGTCTGGCGTCAATGGTGAGTCATTGAGCTGCCCGCTCAGAAGCGGCACCAGGCGCTCGTGGAGATACTGACGGTCGATTCGGAATCGCCGCTGGTCGACATCCTGCAGGTCGATGCGCGCGCCGGTCAGCTCATCCTCCGCCCACGTTTGCGTGCTGCTGGATTGCACCTTCAGCCTGCGCAGTATCTGTTGGCCGTCGTCATCGTCGACCACCATTGTGACTTCCTTGGCCATGTCCAACGGAGTGAGCAGGCCAAGGTTCGACAACTGCGCTGCGTCGAGCCCCAGCTCTCGCACGCACAAGCCGTCGACCTCCGGTGTGCCCAGATCGAGCAAGCGCATCTCGGCGTGTAACAGCTCGACGCCCTGGCCGCGCTTCGGTGCCGTCACTCGATGCATCACGCCCAAGGACGTCAGCAGCGCCTCGCCGCAACGACGCAGCCTGGGATCGGCGAGATTGAGCAGGTTGCACGCACCACGATCATCAATGGTGATGTCCAATGCGCGCTCTGCATCTTCGCCGTCGAGCACCACAACGAACCGAAGAACGACATCCAGGACACGCCGGCACATGGACAGCGGGTCGTTGGTGCCGAACGACTGCCCCGACACCTGCCAGGCGTCATCCCGGTGCTCCAGCGATAGCGTGACGGTGTGCCGGGTATGTCCCAGGGTGACCGTGATCGAGGGCATCCAGGCATCGACGATACGTGCATCCGGTGCCTGCGCGTTGTGCCAGTCGACTCGACCGCGAAACATGGAAAGGTTGTAGCGGATGGCGTTGATGGGCTCATGCGAGAGTGGTTGTTCGAAGCCAACCTGTGAGAAGCGGTCTGCCAGACGCTGGGCGACGCCCGCACGTCCCGACAGCACGTGAATGCGGCGCTGCTGCGGGTCGTAGACCAGGGTCGCCTCCAGGGCCGGGGTAAATGGCAGCAGATCGCGGTGCCTCTCCTTCATGGCCCGCAGCAGCTTCATCTTGCCCGGGTGATAGACCACCACGTAATGGAGTTTCTCGTGCTGCCCGTCCCCTGACTCGTCCATCTCGAAATGGATGATCTCGCAAGCCTCTTTTGCCTGGGCATCGAGTTCGAGAATCTCCGTCACCGCCTCATGCAGTCGATCGCCGACTTCGGCGGACCAATGAAACTCGCGACCATCGCCGTCAGAAATGGCGAAAGCATGAAACTTCTTGTGCCCGTGAAAGTGGTGCGTGAGGTAGATGGTTTCGATTTCATCGAACATGCGCGGCGCCGCAGCACGCAGCCAGATCAGACGTGTCATGGCATCGGCGTTCTGGTCATACGACGACATATCGATGTCGCCGCGAAAGGCCAAAGCGTCGAAGGCATGCCGGAGCAGCATCTCGGTGCGGAAGCTCATCAACTGCATGAGTCGCACCGACTCCTGGTTCGCGATCGCCACCATTTCAGGCCGCAATCCGGCAATCGTTGCCTTGAGGTCGGACCGGATCTCGTGGTCAGCCCGACCGTGGTCGAGCGTAGCGAGAAATCCGAAACACTCCACCGGCGACAACAGTGCCAACGCATCCGGCGTCGCCGTGTCGATGAGCTCGACCAGATGTTTACAGTTCTTGAGGCTGTTTTTCTTGGCCACGCCAATCTCCTTCAACGAAGCTGGTGGGCCCGCCGCACGCTCGGTGGCAGCGCACATCCAGCGCTGCTCACGATCTACGGGATAATTCCGAACCGAACTTTGAACTTGATCTCGTCGAGCCACTGAGTCCGGTAGTGACGCGCCAGGCTCTCGAGCTGCCCTCGCGTCACGCCGGAGTTCTGTGCCAAGTGTTCAAGCGACACCACCGAGTCGAGCCAACCGATCCGACCGGTGGCAACGATGGCCGCCTTGTCGGCCGTCGAGACCATGATGAGGATATTCGGCAGCAAGCCCCGCGCGTGCAGCCAGGCGAGCAGATGCATCTCGCCATCGTCGAGTCCTTGGCACTCAGGATGAGTCAGGACGAAGCCGGCGAGTTCGCGCTTGCCCACGGCATAGCGGCCGGCGAGGCCGCCGATCAGGGTGTCACGGTCGACGTGAATTCGTCGGGGATCGTCAGGGTCGCCGGTCAGTGCTTCCTCGATGCACTTCTCGACGGTCTCGATGGCGTACTGCTGGCAGATCGCCGTCCAGCAACCGGTGCGAAAGGCTTCGAGAATGACATTGGTGTCGGCAAAGACGCGGGGCTTCGGCATGAGTGACAGCCCCTCATAGTTCGAACGGGGCTGTGATCGAATGCTCTGTGAAGAGATCGGATAGCTGCGGCAGATTCATGCCCATGGCCTTGGCGGCCTTGCGGGCGGAGAGCCGACCGCGATCGATGGCGCGGTGAAGAAGGCCGACGAAGCCGGCCGAGAAGCGCTTGGGCGTACCGGCCACCGGCGCGCGCTGACGCTCGTGTCGCAACGCCTCCCGCGTGCCCTCGTCGATCCACTTCATGTTGAACAGGCGCCACGCGAGTGCCGCCGGGGCCACACGCAGTTGCGCCGCGACATCGGCGAGGTGATCGACGTCCGTGATGCGGCGCTTGTCGATCAATTGCTCCAGCGAGTTGATGGGCATCAGCAATGCGGCGGCGAAGTTGTTGGCCAGTTGCTCGATGCGGCGGGTGCGGCCACGCTCTTCGAGGGAGTTGGACTCGCGGTGATCCGGCTTCATGGCGTCCCAGGTCAACGCATGAAACAGCTCATGTGCGAGGTCGTAGAAGCGACGCGCCTCGGCTTCGTTGCGATTGATCAGGATCACGCCAAGGTCTTGCAGGTGGCAGGTGGCGCCCGAAACCGACTCGCCTTGCGGCGTCTCGATCGTGTCGACGAACAGGACGGGGATGTCGAGGACCTGTTCGGCACTCTCGATTAGGCGCTCGGCCGGAATCTTGCCCAGCTGCAGCGTCTCGACCAGATCCTCGGCACGTGAGATCGCCTCCTCGAACGAGGACTGCATCGTGAGGCGCAGGCTGTGCTTGAGCGGGTTGATGCGGCCCTGTTCGCTTTCGCGTAGCCAGCGCAACAGGCCGATCCACTGACCGACGCGCAGCTCGAACCCGTCGAGACTGTCTTCCGGCAGCTCGGGTGAGGCGCGCCAGGAGAATTGCGCTTCGCCGGCCACCGAGAACGGGTCGAGGAAGAACTCGATATCGCGGTCGAGTGCATCGGTCAGCAGCACCAGTTCATCGGGGCGCAACACGCGCTTTCCGTTTTCGATGTCGGAGACGCTCTGACGGTCGTTGAGGCCCAGCACGGCGGCAATCTGATCCTGCGTCCAGCCGATCGCCTCGCGTGCGGCCTTGACGCGATAGCCGATCAGTCTTTGTGACAGACGCTCAAGCATGGGGGACCTCCGGTAAGCTAAGCAGGCATTCTATTCTTGCGAACCATAAAATGCAAGATTTACGCGCGGAATGGCCATGGCGCCATTACCCTGCGTTGCCATCTTGTTTGGAGCGTCTCCTTCATGATCGGTAGCGGTTGCAATTCCCCGGAGCCGTCATGAAGAACCTCGAACTCGCACCTCCCTCGGAGATCTCCTCCAGCGCCCGTGCCGGCGAAATCACCGCCCTCCTTGCGGCCGCCATCGTCCGCACCCTCGTCGCGGACGAGCCGAAACAGAGAGCAGTTGGCCTTGGCTTCCTGCCCGACCAGCGCGTTCATGCAACCCCCTATCAACAGGAGAGGTTGTGATGAACGAGAAGCAAGCATCCGTCGCCGCGCGGATCGCCGAGTTGGGCCACATGCCGATGGCCGAGCTCTGGGTGCTCTGGGATCGATACTTCGAGCGCCGCCCGGACTACCCGAACCGCACGCACGTCGAATCCCGCATCGCCTACAAGCTGCAGGAGGAAGCCTTCGGCGGCCTCGCGCCCGAGACGCGTCAGCGGCTGGAGGCCATCGGCGCGAAGCACTCCAAGATCAAACTGCGCGCCAAGCCGCGCACTTTCAACTTTGCGCCGGGCACCGTGCTGCTGCGCGAATGGGGCGAGCGCGAGCACCGCGTGACGGTCACCGCCGAAGGGCTGTTCGAGTACGAGGGGCGCACCTTCAAGAGCCTTACCGCCGTGGCGAGGCACATCACCGGGCAGCACTGGGGCGGGCCGCTGTTCTTCGGTCTGAAGGGAGCGCCTGATGGCTGCTGAGATCGCCTCCACCAAGGCGCGCAAACGTTGCGCGGTCTACTGCCGGGTGTCCACGGACGAGCGGCTCGACCAGGAATTCAACTCCATCGACGCACAGAAGGAGGCAGGCCAGGCCTTCATCGCCAGTCAGAGGAGCGAGGGTTGGATCGCAGTCGCGGACGACTACGATGATCCCGGCTTCTCCGGCGGCAACACCGAACGCCCGGCCCTGAAGCGCCTGATGAGCGACATCCAGGCAGGGCGCATCGACATCGTGGTGGTCTACAAGATCGATCGCCTGACGCGCAGCCTTGCCGACTTCTCCAAGATGGTCGAGGTATTCGAGCGACACAGCGTGTCCTTCGTCTCGGTCACCCAGCAGTTCAACACCACGACCTCGATGGGGCGGCTCACGCTCAACATTCTGCTGTCCTTCGCGCAGTTCGAGCGCGAGGTGACCAGCGAGCGCATCCGCGACAAGATCGCGGCCGCGAAGAAGAAGGGCATGTGGATGGGCGGCGTCCCGTCCCTGGGCTATGACGTCGTCAACCGGCAGCTCATCATCAACGAGGTCGAGGCGGTGGTGGTGCGGCGCATTTTCGAGGAGATGCTGACCATCAGCTCGCCGACGCAGATCGCCGCCAACCTGACCGCCGAAGGAATCACGACCAAGGCCTGGACGACGCAGGAAGGCCAGACCCGCAGCGGCACGCGCATCGACAAGAAGTACCTGCACAAGCTGCTGCGCAACCGCATCTACCTGGGCGAGTTGTCGCACAACGGGAACTGGTATCCCGGCGCTCACCCGCCGATCATCGACCGGGAGCTTTGGGACAAGGTTCACGCAGTGCTGGCCAAGGACGGCCACGCCCGCTCGGTGGAGACCAAGATCCGGTCGCGCACAGACGCCTTGCTGCGGGGCCTGCTGTACGCCCCCTCCGGCGAGCGGATGTATCCGACCTATTCGCGCAAGAACGGGCGCAAGTACCACTACTACGTGTCCAAGTCGGAAAGTCGCTTCGGCGCGCCGGGCAAGAGCTATGAACGCCTGCCCGCGCCGGAAATCGAGGCGGCGGTGGTCGCGCAGATCAGGACGGTACTGACCAGTCCGGAATCCATCGCGGCGGTCGTGCGGCACATCCAACGCAACGGCGCGCAGATCGACGAGGCCACGACGGTGATGGCGATGGGCCGCCTCAATGATGTGTGGGATCAAATCTTCCCGGTCGAGCGCCACCGCATCGCCAACCTGATGATCGAGCGCATCGACCTCGTCCACGTCGGCGAGGTGCAAGGCATCAAGGTGAAATGGCGGGAGTTGGGCTGGGACGCGCTGATCGGTGAATTCGCCCCACGGGGGATCGGCGCGGAACTGCTGGAGGTCGAGGCCTGATGGACAGCGCGATGGAAACCTTCGTGCCTCTGCACTTCAAGCGGAAGAAGGGCCAATGGCTGGCGGATTCGGGGACGTCCGCGCACGACGTCCGGATCATCGAGGCGGTTGCCCGGGCGCTGTACTGGCACGCCCTGCTCGACGCCAGCGCATTCAAGAGTGTGGTCGAAATCGCGCGGGCCGAAGAGCTGATGCCGACGACGGTTGGCAGGTTGTTGCGATTGGCGCGCCTCGCCCCCGACATCATCGAGCAATTCTTGACGGGCTGCCAGCCACGACGGCTGACACTGCTGTGGTTGATGCGTCACGACATCCCGGCGCTTTGGTCTGAGCAGCGCCGGCTGCTCGAGCGTTTCAAGTAGGGGGCGACATGTCCAAAAAGCACTACGGCAGGCAGACGGGACGCCCCGTCACCCACGAACTCCCGACACCGGCGGGCGGCGTGCGACTGGAGACCTTCGTGCCCTGGACGCTGGTGAAGCGGGGGTTGAAGAAGCAAGTCATCACGCCTCTGGATGCGCCGCAGGAATTCCAGTCCGAGGCCACACGGGAGCGCGAGACGCGGGCGGCGGCGCAGGACACCGCGATGATGCGGGCGCTCGGCCTTGCGCACCACTGGCAGCGACTGCTCGACGAACGACGTGCCGCGACGGTGGCCGAGATCGCCGAGGCCGAGGGCGTGGACGTGACGCAGGTGCGCCGTGTGCTGCGGCTGACCCTGCTGGCTCCGGAGGTCGTCGAACGGCTGGCGGGCTCGCCCGACGTCGTGCTGGAGCAGGTGATGCGTCGCCCTTGGCCGAGCGGCTGGGGTGACCAGATGCGGGTGCTTGCGCCGCCTCAACATCCTGAAGGGGACAACATAGTCAGGGCCTTGGCCAGTGGGTCTTTGCCGAATAGACTGGCCGCCCCACCCGGATCCGGGGCGCAGATTCCATTGAAAACTGCCGCGCAGGGCGCCGCGAGAGGCAGTTCGTCGGCCTGATCGGCCATTGGGCAGGGCGTGAGGCGACGACCGCTCTGCCGATGCCAGCAGCCCCACGCAGCGTCAACCTCACGCGCGTCAGCTTCCTTCGTCCACTGACCTCGCTCCTCGTTGCAGCCACGTCGGTCAACTCTTGGGCAACTGCGCCAGCAGACGTTGTAGTTCCTGCAGGTTGGAGACTTCGCAACGGCCAAGAATCTGGCGGATCTGGGTGCGCACGGTGGCCATCGAGACCACGCACGCTCGGCTCACCGCTTGCGCATCCATCCCGTGGGACAGGAGCGCGGCAACCCTGGCCTGCGCCGGCGTCAGATCGAACCATGCCCGCAGCGCTTCGGCCGAGACACCTCGGTCGGTTTGCAGCGTCTGCCCCATCAGCACGAAATGCCGTGGCACGCTGGGGCGACCGGGGGCCCAGGTCAGCGTCAGGGCCACCCGCTGCGGCGTCCCCGGCGCCGAGGTCGGGCCCATGGTCGCCACCCAGTGGGATGGCTCGCGCCGTCCCTCGACCAGCGCGCGACGCAACCGCGCTGCAGCCGCACCGAGGCCTTGCAGCCGGCCTGCGCGCAAGGCGAACAGACGGCCAGGCCCGATCCATCCGCGCGCTGTCGCGTTGTGCCACAACACGCGGCCATCGGCATCCAGCGCGATGACCCCCTTGGACCAGGCTTCGAGCGCATGGTCAGCGGCTCTGAATCTTTGCGCCAAGCCTTCGGCGCGCGCCATCAACAGATACGCCCGCCGCAGAGTCGGCATCAAATAACGGAACGCAGCGATCTGGCGTAGTGAGTAATGGGAACGATCGGAGAACCCATTGAACGACAAATACACGACATCGCCATCCGCCCGGTGCAGCGGCGCGCCCATGATCCAGCGCGTGCCATGATGCTTGGCCGCATAGTCCTGGTAGAACT
The DNA here is from genome assembly GCA_021849505.1 of Pseudomonadota bacterium. Lineage (GTDB taxonomy): Bacteria > Pseudomonadota > Gammaproteobacteria > Burkholderiales > Rhodocyclaceae > Sulfuricystis. The sequence goes on along the minus strand of JAJZSW010000033.1, from coordinate 5,159 downwards.
CGTCACGCGAAACGAACCGCTCGTCAAAATACCAATGACAGGCGCGTACTTCGCCGACCTCTGCGGTAGCTCCGATCGGCCGGCGCGGATCAATCGCCGCGTAATAACTGCGGTACAACTCAATGGTTTTGTCCAGGAACGGCGAACGCAGGGACAGGTCGTATTCACCAGCGGTCTCATGCCAGCGAATCAAGTGAAATAGGTCGGTGTCGATCCATTGCGTCACCGCGTCCAGCGCCTGGCCGAAGTGCTCGGGCTCCATGGCCGACTCGAACAGGTCGCCGGCAATACCCAACACCGCATCGAGATCGAAAGGGCGCATTGACAACGTTTCTGGTGAACCAATGCCAAACTGGCGTATATGCGTCGAACGATAGCAGGTTTTTACGGCCGCGATCTGCCAGCCATGCGCTCGCGGATTGCGATCTGCGCCCCGATCGCCTGCACCGCCTCGATGCAGGCCCCGGTGTCCATCGTGAGGCCGTTGAGCTGGTCGACCAGGATGCGCCGGGCTATTTCGAGCAATGCGCAGTGGCCGCCTTGGCGCAGCATCCACCGCTGCTCGGCCGCAATTGCCTCAAGGTCCAGCCGGAGCGTGCCACGGTCGGCCCGCAGGCCGATCCGCAGCATCGCCAGGCGATGCTGCTTCAGCCGAAGCCGCTCCAATGTCGCCTCTGTCGCACTTGAGCTTCGACGGGACTCTAGGGCATCCATGCCAGGCGGTTGCTCAGTTCAAGGCCGCGCCCACGGCTTTGAGAAACCCGCGGGTGTCGCGAGGCACGCCCACGTAGTCGTGCACCAGCCCGTCCTTGCCCAGGAACATCATGACAGGGGTGCCCGCGTTGCCGATGATCTTTTGCATGATCAGGGCGTTCGCGGCGACCTCGTACCCGGCGGGCGAATCGAGGTTCCCCAGTTGCGCGGCCCCCTGCTCATGTGCGACGTCGAAATGTGCCTCGTCATGCACCAGTGCAGCGTACCCCTCGGACATCACCGAAGTTGCCTTGGCCGGCGACGTCTCGCTGACTACGCCGACCGGAACCCAGACCAGGCTCAGGTGCAGCGCCTTCAGGGTCCCCGAGGCGCTTTGCAGTTGGCCGAACAACCGGTGACAGAAGATGCAGTTCGGATCCCAGAACACATAGAGCTTATGGTCTTCCGAACCGCCGGGCTCGACCACTCCGTGCAGCGACTGCAGGATCTTGGCGAGGTCCGCTGGGCGGGCCGGCGCGTCCTGCAGCACGACCCCCCAGGCAACCGCCAGCGCCATGGAGTTGCCCGAGTCAGCCCCATCGGGCAGCTGATAGAACTCGGCCCACTTACCCCCTTGGTTCAACGCGATCAGCGGGATGTTGTCAATGCCGACCCCATGCAAGCTCTGGCGAACCTGCGTGTCGTTCTGCTGGGGGATGTCCGGCTCGCCAGGTGCCGCCACCGGCACGGAGGTGTCCTGGTTGCAGGCGTCGAAATTCTCCGCGCTGGCGAAGCAGTTCGCGGCGATGGTCTGCGGCGGAGACTGCGTGGTCTTGACCGGAAGCCAGGTCACCCGAAGGTGCAGCGCCTCGAACAGCGGGCGCGCGTCGGCGTACAGGCGGTACAAGCGGGTCATGCCCGCGGTTCCGTTCCAAAGCACGTATAGCGGCTTGGAGTCGGCAGGGGCATCCGGGTCGGCGAAGGCCACCAGGGGGCGTGCAGCCAGGGGGCGTGCAGCCAGGGGGCGTGCAGCCAGGCGTGCAGGCGACTGGCGCAAGGCGTTTTGCACCGGCGCCAGCAGGCCGGGGAGTTGCCAGGCACGCGCCGGATTTGCCAGCCCAAGGATGCTGAGCAACGCGATGACGACGGGCAGGGTGCGCAAGATGCCCGAACATTTGTTGAGATTCATGGTGTGTGCGATTGTCGATGTGCCATGCGACGGGCCGGGGTTTGCCTGCACATCGGTATGCGCGCCTCGCTCAGAGGTCCGCCCAGTTGTATGCGTCCGGGTTGTACTTGCAGGCATGCTTCAGGATCACTTTATTGTTCGAGTCGAGCAACTCGATGGCCACGATCCTGGCGTAGAGGGTAATGTCCAGTTGTCCCGGTGCCGGAAGGTTGTAGCGGTCGGCGCCCTGTTGGACCGCCGACTGGATCCAGGCGGCGGCTTGCGCCTTGGCCACCTCGTCGGGCAACGCGGCGGCCAGGATGTCGAAGTGGTACGGCAGCGGCTGGCCAGACGAGATCTGGGCTTCGATACTGCGGGCAGATGCCGTGTCGGCGTCGGGGAACTGAAGACAGTCGCTGCCGTAGTCGATCAGCGCAAACCTGCCGTCCGTGCGTTCCGTCGAGTCCGTGAAGAATTGGACCCCATCGGTATCCGGTAAGTCGACGGCAAAGGCCTTCTTGGCGAAATCGTAGTGATGCAGCGTGCCGCTGGTGCTGGAAATGCGAATCCCGGGGGACTTTCGTGCAGCCTCAAGGTCGGAATCGATCTGCGGCTTCAGCTTTTTCAGGATATCGCTTTTCTGGAATTTGTCCGACGCCTGGTGATAGGAGAGGGAATACGCGTCCGCGAGTCGATCATAATTGGGCGCCTTGTTGAACGCTTGGCTGTAGATCGTGGCGATCTTATTGTCGTTCAGCAGCGTGAAACTTGTCGGATCGGGCCCGGGTTGATACCCGTGGCTGGAGCCTTGCGCTCCCTGGGAAGCGGCAGGTCCGCTCGCGGAGGCGGCAGGCGGGGTCTTGTGGGAGCATGCGGAAATGGTCAGCACTGCGGCGATCAGGGCGCACAAGGAGTAATGTTTCATAATTTCGGGTTGTGGATTTTTCGAGTCTTCATACATGCCTCGCCATCGGCGCTGCCCGCGAAACCCTGCAGACAGGCATAGTGGCTGCTTGCACGCGGCTTGGTCGGTCATTGCGTCGGGGGGATGATGCCAAACGCGAAGTAGCCGGGGCCGGCGGTGAAATTGTTGCTGGTGTTGCTGGCGTCGACGAACAGCCCGCTGGGCGAGTCGAGCAGGTAGTTGAGAGTGACTCCGTCAGCCGCCGTCGCGGTCGCCAGCCCCCGGATCGGGGAGTCGGTGGTCAGCGAGACGCGCGTCCCGCCGGACCCGCTGATCGTGGAGGAATCGTAGACGACGGTCTGCTGGGCGACACCGTCGGTGGTGTTGACCGCGTAGGGGCCGGACAGCGTGCTCCAGGCCGCCTGCGCCATGCCGAAGTGCAGGCCCTGGACCAGCCCGCTCCCGGTGTCATGCTCGGCGTTGACCAGGATCTGGCTCGCGCCGTCGTTGACGATGAAGGAGTCGCCGCGCACCAGGCCGCCGGAGGCGAACTCGAACTCGTAGCCATTCCCGGCCAGCGCGTTGTAGGTCCCGGTGGCTGTCGGCGTGGTGCAGGATGGGGCGTTCTTGCACATGCTCCAGTTTCCGGAACTGTCAACTGTGGAGGTCGCATAGGACGACCGGGTCTCGCCGCCATTGGTCGAGTCGGTCTGGTAGCGCAGCAGATCATAGGTGCCGGCCAGGTTGCTCAAGTTGCTGTTGGAGACCAGGGCGCTTTGAGCCAGCAGGACCACGGGTTCGTCGACCCCGTTGACGGTGGCGTGCGAGATGCCGATGACCCCGTTGCTCTGGAGGGTCGTGCGCATCGAGTTGCTCGTGCCGCTCTTGTCCATGCATACCCCGGTGTTGTTCGGGTCCTTGATCAGATCGAGCGTGCCGCCGAGGGTGTTGCCCGCGAAACTGGAGGGATAGCTGCTGTAGCTCAGCACCGCCCCACCATTGCTGAACTGGGCCTGCCCGACCTGCCCGGTCAGAGACACGGCGACGAAGGGGCCTGTTGCAGAAATGGTGCAAGCGGCCTGCGCCGAAATGGCGGCATTGTTGGGGCCTGTCCCACCACTTCCTCCACCTCCGCATGCGCTGAGCGTCAATCCGCTGATGGACAGCGCCGCCCAAAGTTTCTTGTTCCCGTTCATTGGCTGGTTCACTACTCGCTCCCGGTGTCTGCTGTTTGAAGTCGATCGCTATGGTTGGTACGCCCGGATCGGCACGCATGGAGGATTGAAATGCTTCACAGCACGCTACGCATCACCAAAATTGATGATGTGTTGGTGCAGGTCGGGAGTACCAGTTCGCCGGCGCTGAACGCAGCCGTTCAAGCCCGCTGCCCTTGTACGCGTCGATCGATAGCGCAGCAGTTCCACGGACGCGAAAAACGCGCCCATGTCCAGGTGGGTGATGCGCCGGATCGGGCTGCGCGGGAAGGTCGTGCGCACCACGATCAACGATGCCAAGGCGCCGTGCCCGGCGGCTACTCTGGCAAATCAGATTCGTTGCTCCCCTCAAGCCGTCTGCGCAACGCGCCAAAGATCTGGTGCGTCGTGTGTAGCTCGGACGGGTCCAGGCCTTCCGCGAGCGCGTTCGCCCATGGCACCTCGACACGCATGGCCTCGGCAAACGCCTTGCTGCCAGCGTCCGTCAACACGACGGGCTGGGCCCGGCGATGGTGGGGATTGGCTTGGAATTCAAGCAACCCATCTCGCACCAGATCGTTGACGATGCGTTGAATGTTCTGGCGATTGGCGCCCATGTCCCGCGCGAGCCACGCGACGGGCTGAGCGCGCTCGGCCGCAACGATGGTCCCCAGCACCTGCCACCTGGCGCTCGTCAGCCCGATGCCAGCGACTAGCCGATCGCCAGCCGTGAGCATGCGGTTATTCAGGCGAAAGAGTTCAAGAACCAGGTCGGTCAAGGTCGTGCGAAAGGCCGTTCCAAGCAAACCTGAGCGGCGGTATTCATATTTCAGTTCTGCGAAGGAGGGCAGTTGCCAACCACAACCGGCCGCCTCAAAACCCGCGCCAATACGGGAAGTGGCCTCGCGCACGCTCGCGAGGCCAGCAGAGAAAAACGGAGAACGGAGAGGCCGTGAAGGGCCCAAAGCGCGGAAATGTGGGGGGCGCCGCTCGCGAGGCGAACCTGGGAAGCCCCGCCGGGGCTGGCGCTGCGAGCGGATGTGAAAAAGCCCGAAACGGGTTCGGGCTTTGGGTATTGGTGGCCAGGGACGGAATCGAACCGCCGACACGCGGATTTTCAATCCGCTGCTCTACCGACTGAGCTACCTGGCCAGAACGTCGTGCAGGCAGGGCGCGAAGTCTTCGCTAAGCGCCTGCAAAC
>JAJZSW010000119.1 GCA_021849505.1 Pseudomonadota bacterium | reverse complement strand
CGAGGTGCTCAAGGCCAAGAAGCCCGGCATGAAGATCGTCGCCGTCGAGCCGGATGCCAGCCCGGTGCTTTCGGGCGGCCAGCGCGGCCCGCACCCGATCCAGGGCATTGGCGCCGGCTTCGTGCCGGCGATCCTCAACACGCAGGTCTACGACGAGGTCGTGCGCGTCAAGAACGACGATGCGCTCGCCACCGCACGCCGCCTCGCGACCGAGGAAGGCCTGATGGTCGGCATCTCCTCGGGTGCCGCAGTATGGTCGGCGCTCGAAGTCGCCAAGCGTCCAGAGAATGCCGGAAAGCTCATCGTCGTCATCATTCCTTCCTTTGGTGAGCGCTACCTGTCGACGGTGCTTTATCAACATCTCGAAGTGTAAGAAGCGGACAGGGCGCGTGCTACCATGCCGCGCCCGCCATGCCCGCCAAACCTGATCTAGACCGACTTTTCGCCGCCGACGGCCCGCTCGCGCGGGCCATTCCCGGCTACCGCCTGCGCGAACAGCAGATCGCCATGGCGCGCGAGGTGCAGGCAGCCATCGAAGCAAACCGCCTGCTGGTCGCCGAAGCCGGCACGGGCACCGGCAAGACCTTCGCCTACCTCGCGCCCGCGCTGCTGTCCGGCGGCAAGGTCATCATCTCCACCGGCACCAAGACCCTGCAGGACCAGCTCTTCAACCGCGACCTGCCGACGGTACGCGACGCACTCGGCATGCCCGCCACCATCGCGCTGCTCAAGGGCCGTGCCAACTACGTCTGCCCGCATCATCTTGACCGCGCTCTCGCCGGCGGCAAGCTCAACTCGCGCGCAGAGGTCATGCACCTGCACGCCATCGCGCGCTTCGCCAGGGTCACCGCGAGCGGCGACAAGGCCGAATGCACCGACGTGCCCGAGGATTCCGGCGCGTGGTACCTCGCCACCTCGACGCGCGAGAACTGCCTCGGCCAGGAATGCGCGCACGTCAAGGATTGCTTCGTGCTCGCGGCGCGGCGCGAGGCGCTGCTCGCCGACGTCGTCGTGGTGAACCACCACCTCTTCTTCGCCGACGTCATGCTCAAGGACGACGGCATGGGCGAGCTGCTGCCGAGCTGCAACACCATCATCTTCGACGAGGCGCACCAGTTGCCCGAGGTCGCCGGGCTGTTCTTCGGCGAATCGGTCGGCACTGGCCAGATCCTCGACCTCGCGCGCGATGCGAAGCTCGAAGGCATCGCCGCCGCCAAGGACTACAAACCGCTGCAAGAAGCGGTGAAGGCGCTGGAGAAGGCCGCGAAGGACCTGCGCCTCGCCTTCCGCCACGAAGGCCGCCTCGCCACCGCGCAATGGCTCCAGCATCCGCAGGCCATCGACGCGCTCAAGCATGTGCAGGCGATGCTCGACGAGCTGGGCAGGCATCTCGAAAGCCAGGCCGGACGCTCGGAAGGGCTGGCCAACTGCCTGCGCCGCTGCGGCGAGCTGGTGCTGCTGCTGCGGCACTGGCAAAAAGTCGGCGCTGGCGAGACGGCACTGACAGTCTCCCCTCCTGAGAAGGAGGGGCTGGGGGAGGAGGGGCAAGATTCGCCACCAGTTCGCTGGGTCGAGGTGACGACCTACGGCGTCAGTTTCAACCTCACGCCCTTGTCCGTCGCGCCTATCTTCCGCAAGCAGCTCGAAGGCCACCCGCGTGCATGGATTTTCACCTCGGCGACGCTCGCCGTCGGCGCGGATTTCTCGCACTATCGCAATGCCCTGGGCCTGACGGAGGCCGCCACCGGCCGCTGGGACAGTCCCTTCGATTACCCGGCCAACGCGCTGCTCTATTGTCCGACCGGCATGCCCGACCCGAACCATCCCGACTATGCCGAGGCCGTCGTGGAAGCCTGCTGGCCGGCGATCCATGCGTCGCACGGCCGAGCCTTCGTGCTCTGCACATCGCTGCGCGCGATGCGGCGCATCCACGAACTGCTGGAAGTGCGGATTGCTGACGCCGGACTCGACCTGCCGCTGTTGCTGCAGGGGCAGCGCTCGAAGTCCGAACTGCTCGAGAGCTTCCGCCGCCTCGGCAACGCCGTGCTGGTGGCCAGCCAGAGCTTCTGGGAAGGCGTCGACGTGCGCGGCGAGGCTCTATCGCTGGTGGTCATCGACAAGCTGCCCTTCGCGCCGCCCGACGACCCGGTGCTGGCGGCACGCATCGACACACTCAAGCGCCAGGGCCGCAACGCCTTCTTCGAGGTGCAGCTGCCGCGCGCGGTGATCAGCATGAAGCAGGGCGCGGGCCGGCTGATCCGCGACGAGACCGACCGCGGCGTGCTGATGGTCTGCGACCCGCGCCTGGTCGACAAGCCCTACGGCCGGCGCATCTGGCAGAGCCTGCCGCCGATGCGGCGCACGCGCGAGATCGCCGAGGTCGAGGCGTTTTTCGACACCTGAAGCGGGCTTGTTTTCCAGTCCGGGCGTGTATATACTCGGCGTATATCCACTGTACAGGAGCGGGCGATGCGCACCACCACCGTATTCAAATCGGGCAACTCGCAAGCGGTGAGGCTGCCGAAGGATTTCCAGTTCGACTCACGCGAGGTCGAGATCTTCCGGCGCGGCGAAGAGATTGTGCTGCGGCGCGTGCCGAAGAACCTGGCGGCGGCGTTCGATCTGCTGGCCGCGTTGCCGGATGATTTCATGGCCGAAGGGCGGCAGGACACACTGCCGCAGCCGCGCGAGGGACTTTGATGGGCCTGCGCTACCTGCTCGACACCAACATCTGCATCTACATCGCCAAGCAACGGCCGCCCGAGGTGGCCAGGCGTTTTGCCCGGCTTGCCGCCGGTACGGTGGGCATGTCGCTGATCACCTACGGCGAGTTGCGTTATGGCGCGGAAAAAAGCGTGCGTGGCGCCGAAGCCCTGGCGACACTGGAACAGCTGGTCGAGTTGATCCCGGTGCTGGAGCTTTCTGCCGTGGCGGGAGAAGCCTACGGAACGCTGCGCACGCATCTCGAACGGCTTGGCACGCCGATCGGCAACAACGATCTCTGGATCGCCGCGCATGCGCTGGCATTGGGCGTGACCCTCGTCAGCAACAACACGCGCGAGTTCGAGCGCGTTCCCAAACTCAAGCTGCAAAACTGGGCGGAGTAATAAGCATGGCTTGGTTCTTACTTTTCCTGGCGGGACTGTTCGAGGTAGGCTGGGCCATCGGGCTGAAATACACCGAAGGCTTTACGCGGCCCATCCCGTCGGTCCTGACGCTGGCGGCGATGGTCGCGAGCGTCGTGCTGCTCGGCATGGCGATGAAATCGCTGCCGGTGGGCACCGCCTACGCGGTGTGGGTCGGCATCGGCGCGGTGGGCACCGCGCTCCTCGGCATCGTGCTCTTCGCCGAGCCGGCCACCGCGGGCCGGTTGATCAGTCTGGCGCTGATCGTTGCCGGCATCGTCGGGCTGAAGCTGGCGATGCCCGCATGAATGCGCGCGCCATGCCGTCACGCCTGCTGCTTGTGGGCACGGTACTGACGCTGGCAGTGCTCGTCTGGTCGGGCATCCGGCCGTACGACCGCGCGACCTGGATCATGGAAGTCGCGCCGGTGCTGATCGCCTTGCCGATACTGTGGCTGACTCAACGGCGCTATCCGCTGACGTCGCTGCTGTACATCCTGATCTTCCTGCACGCGATCGTGCTGATGGTCGGCGGGGCCTACACCTACGCGCGTGTGCTCATCGGCATCGAGGTCGCGGAATGGTTCGGCTGGCAGCGCAATCCCTACGATCGCCTCGGCCATTTCTTCCAGGGCTTCGTGCCGGCGCTGGTCGCGCGCGAGATCCTGCTGCGTGGCCGCTACGTGCAGGGCCGCCGCATGCTCGCCTTCATCGTCGCCTGCATCGCCCTGGCGATCAGCGCGAGCTACGAACTGATCGAATGGGCCGCCGCGCTGGCACTCGGGCAGGGCGCCGACGAATTCCTCGGCACGCAGGGCGATCCCTGGGATACCCAGATGGACATGTTCATGGCGCTGATTGGCGCGATCGTCGCGCTGGCGACATTCTCGAAGCTGCACGACAGACATGTGCGGAAACTGCTCCGCTGACTTGCTGTTGGCATTGTCTGGCGCTATCCTCCCGCCGGGTTGGACGCTATCGCAACAGCATCGTATTTCGCGGATCAGATCAAATCATGGCCATCATTCGCTGCAACAAATGTGCGCTCCTGCAGGAGCAACCGGACAACCTGGCAGGGCAGGGCATTTCTTGCCCACGCTGCGCCAGCGCGACGGTCGTGTATCCCACGCTGTTCTATGTCGAGAAATTGCTCGACAAATATTTCGCCGCACATAAAGAGCTAGTCAGCCTGCGGGGTTCAACCGGGGCAGTAACGGCTACCTCCACGGTTCGTGCGGCAGTCGCCCCTTCGCCATTGGCGGACATCGATCTGGGCAATACGGACCAGCTCGCATCCGAAGACCAGCATGGACCGATCTACGACTGGTTTCACAAGCGCCAGATCAAGGTACAGGCAAACATGCGTAGCGTGGATACCAGTGGCTTCTTCGACGAAGTCGCCGAGGCCATCGGCGCCAACATGCCCGTGCTGGGCGAGGTGGTCGAGCGGATCCGCTGGTCGCAGCACAAGGAGCATGCCAGCACCTTGGTCCATCTCGACAAGAAATCGCCCGAAGCGGCGAAAGCGATCACCGATTTCTGTCAGCAACTCTACGATTTTTCGTTCGTGGCGAAATGCTTTCGCAACAAGGCGGAAAACAACATTCGACTGGTGCTGCAGACGGCACCCGGTATTCGTGACTTCTTCAACGGCGAATGGCTCGAATGGCATGCGCTGATGGCCAGTTTGCGCTACGCCAAGGAACGTGGCCGCCGGTTTTCCTGCGGCCGACGCCTGCGCATCGAATTGCAGAATGGCGACTCTCACGAACTGGATGTTTTCGTGCTGATCGATGGCCAGACGCCGATCTGCGTCGAATGCAAGAGTGGCGAATTCCGGCAGAACATCGATCACTATCTCGCCCTGAAAAAACGGCTCGGCATCCCCGGCAAGCATTTCGTGATGTGCGTGGCCGGAATGACCGACGACAATGCCAAGGCATTTACGGCCATGTACGACTTGGCATTCACCAACGAACGCTCGTTGGCCGACCATCTCTCGCGACTGTTCTGAAGATGTGATTTCGGAAAGTCGGCGCTGGCGGGACGGCAGTAATATGGCCGTGTCTGACTTTCGAGGAGTGCCTGAACATGACCGATCTGTTTACCTCCGCCCGCTTCGGCGCCATCGAGCTTGCCAACCGCATCGTGATGTCCTCGCTGACGCGCAACCGCGCGGGGGCGGGCAATGTGCCGACGCCGCTGGTGGCCGAGTATTACCGGCAGCGCGCCAGCGCCGGCCTGATCCTCACCGAGGCTTCACCCGTTTGTCCGGAGGCGCACGGCTATCCGCGCACGCCGGGCATCCACAGCGAG
>JAJZSW010000118.1 GCA_021849505.1 Pseudomonadota bacterium | reverse complement strand
CTGAATCGCAAGAACATGGAAGCGGCGATGCGTCTCGCGCAACTGTCGATCGAGAATTCGCAGCGCGTGATGGCCCTGCAAAACGAACTGGCGCGCGAACTGTTCAACGACGGCGTCGAGAATGCGCGTGCCCAGAGCAGCGCCAAGGATCCGCAGGAAGTTCTGCGCCTGCGCGCCGAGTACGCACAGGAAACCGCGCGCAAGATGATGGCCGTCGCGCAGCAGGTGGCCGAGATCGGCAACGATGCGCGCGTCGCCTTCTCGCACATGCTGACCGAGCAACTCGCCTCGGGCAGTCACGAAATGGCCGATGCCTTCCAGGGCTTCTTCAAGAGCCTGCCCGGCCAGAATCCCAACATGATGGAAATGATGCAGCAGGCGATGAATACCGCCAACAGCGCCTTCGAGCAGATCGCCAAAGCGACGACCGCCAGCTTCACCGGCATGACCGAGTTGGCGCAGAAGAGCACCGCCAAGAAGAAGTAGAACTGTTCGGATCGACTCGCCGCCGAGGGACCCGCTTCACTTCCAGCGGTTGGCGGCGCGATCGTCCGATTCGCGCGCATCGACCCAACGCCCCCCTGCGGGCGTTTCTTCTTTTTTCCAGAACGGCGCCCGCGTCTTCAGATAGTCCATGATGAATTCGCAGGCCGCGAAGGCGTCGTGGCGATGCGCCGAGGCGACGGCGACGAAGACGATGCGCTCGCCGGGCAGCAGCCTGCCGACGCGATGGATCACCCGTACGTTGCGGATCTGCCAGCGCGCACGCGCCTGATCGACGATCCCCGCCAGCGCCTGCTCCGTCATGCCGGGATAGTGTTCCAGCGTCATCGCGGCCACCGCTCCATCATGCTTGTCCTGCCTGACGAGCCCGACGAAACTGGCTACCGCGCCCGCATCGACGTCGCCCGCCGACAGCGCGGCGATTTCGGCGCCGACATCGAAGTCGGCCTCCTGAACCGATATGTCCTTCATCCGCCGGTTACCGGAGGAAAGAACGCAACCTCGTCGCCATCCGCGACCGGGGCCTCCATGCCGCACATCTTCTGGTTCACCGCACAGCGCAGGTTCTTCGCGGTCAGCAGCGCCGCATGACGTGCGCCGAGCGCGCTGCGCAACTCGCCCACCGTGGCCACGCCGGCGGGCAGTTCAATATCCTCGGCTCCGCTGCCAATGGCTTCGCGCAGATTGGCGAAATAGAGAATTTTCAACATGTTCTGACTATAGCAAGTCGGCGAAGGCGAGATAGCGCACCGGATCGCCTGCCTTGAAGGTCCGGTTCGCCGCCACATCGACGAGCCCGTCGGCCCAGGCGCAGGAGGTCAGCACGCCCGAGCTCTGGTTCGGATACAGCTCGACGCGACCGTCCGGCGCGATGCGCGCGCGCAGGAAGCTGCGCCGGTCCTCGGGCTTGCTCCAGTCCGAGGCCGAGACGAGCTGGCGCGCCACGGGCAAGGCGGTCGCCACGCCCATGCGCTTGAGCACATAGGGTCGCAGGAAGAGCAGGAAGGTAACGAAGCACGAGACCGGATTGCCGGGCAGGCCGATGAATGCCGTCCCACGAGAGCCGACTTTGCCAAATGCCAGCGGCTTGCCCGGCTTGATGGCGATCTTCCACAGCGACAGCGCACCCTCGGCTTCCACGGCCGGCTTGACGTGGTCCTCCTCGCCGACCGAAACGCCGCCCGAGGTGACGATCAGGTCGTGCGCGGCGGCGGCATCGCGCAGGGCCTGACGCGTGGCGTCGAGGGTATCCGGCACGTGGCCCGCATCGGTGACGGCGCAGCCGTAGCCTTCGAACATCGCGCCCAGGAAATGCCGGTTGGAGTTGTAGATGCCGCCCGGCGGCAGCGGGTTACCCGGCTCGGTCAGCTCGTCGCCGGTCGACAGCAGCGCGACGCGCAGGTGGCGCCGCACTGGCAACTGGGCGATGCCGATCGAGGCTGCGAGGCCGATTTCCGCCGCGCCGATGCGCGTGCCGGCTTGCAGCACCACGGCGCCAGCCATGATGTCTTCGCCCGCGCGACGAATGTTCTGTCCTGACTTCGGCACCTGATTGACGATGACCTGACCGTCGGCACCGTGCTCGCAAAATTCCTGCATCACCACGGCGTCGGCGCCCGCCGGCACCGGCGCGCCGGTGAAGATGCGCGCCGCCGTGCCCGCCGCCAGCGCATGGCCGACGCTGCCGGCAGGAATGCGCTGCGCAACCGGCAGCGCGACGCCGGCTTGCGCGCAATCGACACAGCGCACCGCATAGCCGTCCATCGCGCTGTTGTCGAGCGGCGGCACGGTGACGTTCGCCACGACGTCCGCGGCGAGGATGCGGCCGCGCGCGACCGACAGGGGTACCGGCTTGCTCTCCTCGACCGGCTGCGCGGCGGCCAGCAGGTGGTCGAGGGCTTCTTCGTAACTCAGCATGGGCGATCCAGAAAATCGAGGATGAATTGGACGATGGCGTCCGGGTCGTTGAGGTCCAGCACCGGCAATGGGCACTCGATGGCGGTATCGGTGGCCACCGCGACGACGCTCTTGTTCTCCGGCCAGATCGGCGGCCGGCCATGGGCCGGGCGATGGATTTCTAGCTTGGAGATCGGCGTCTGCTTGAAGCCCTCCACCAGCACGAGGTCGCAGGGCGAGAGCACCTTGAGCTGCTCGTCGAGCGTCGGCTCGGCAGCGCCGCGCAGTTCGTGCATCAGCACCCAGCGCGTGTCGCAGGTCAGCAGCACCTCGCCCGCGCCCGCGGCGCGATGGCGATACGAATCCTTGCCCGGCTGGTCGACGTCGAAATTGTGGTGTGTGTGCTTGATCAGCGACACGCGCAGGCCGCGCGCGGCAAAGCGCGGAATCAGCTGCTCGATCAGCGTCGTCTTGCCCGAACCCGAGTAACCCGCCAACCCGAATACCTTCATTGCACCTCGCTCACTACCGCAAACCCGCCGCCCGCAGTCCGGAAATTCGTCGTCTGTCCCTGGTACAGCCGGGCGGCCACGAACTGGACCGCACCACGATAAACGTAGTTGCGGATGTCCGCCTTGAGCTCGGTCATTTCGCCGGCGACTTCATGGCGCACGGTCGAGGGCGGCGCCAGGGCCTGCGCCACGTAGTCGCCGGCGAGGATCTCGTCGAACACGCGCTTGGTCAGCTTGTCGCCGCGATACGAGCCCTTCGAGCCGTAGCCCGCCGCCGGCTTGAAGAACAATTGCCTGCGCCGCTGCCAGAAATCCTCGGCACGCTCCGCCGTCACCGCCTCCGTTTTCGGGATGCCGGCCAGCAGGACGCGGCGCGTTTCGGCATCGACGCCCCATTCGGCCAATTGCGCCGCGTCGGTCAGCGCGATCAGGTTCTTCTTGTCGGCATAGCGCGCGTGCAGGGCCGGATTGGGCGTGATCGCCACGCCCTGCCGCCAAGCCTCGCGCAGTACCGCATGCGCCGGTGCGGCGAAGCCGAAATCGGTGAGCCGGTTGTAGATCAGGTCGAGCTTCTGCTCCTCGTGCCACATGTTGCCGTGGCAGAGCATCAGCTCGGCCGGATCGCAGATCAGCGTCGCGATGCCGTGGGCTTCGAGCAAGGTCCGGAAGCCGAGGAACTCGGGATAGAGATACTGGCTCGCCGGCTGCTCATCGACGATCGCCAGCGCCTTGATTTCGCGCGGGCACTCGGCGCGGAACATCGCCACGTAGGCGGCCAGCACGTCGTCGCGTCCGGCCTGCAGCGCGGCCAGCAGCCCGCCGCCGGCGTTGGTGTTGATCTCGATCAGCTGCGGGCCGTCAGGCGTCAGATGGAAGTCGTAGCCCATGAAGACGCCGCTCATCTTGCCGGGTGCCGTCCCGCCGGCGCCGACTTTCAGGTCAATCGCGCGCTCGACGGCGGCAATCACCTCCCGCATGCGCGCCAGATCGCCCGCACTCACCGGCACGGTGGCGGACGAAAACAGGTGCGGCCGTGCGGCCAGCAAATCGGCGGGAAGGTCTGATAGTTTCATCGTGACCAGTTTACCTTGCGTGCCGTCCCGCCAGCGCCGAGTTTCATGCAACCAGTGCGGGATAGTCCGTGTAGCCTTTTTCCTCGCCGACGTAGAGCCTGTCATAGTCGGGCTGGTTGAGCGGCGCGCCGCGGCGGAAACGCTCGACCAGATCGGGGTTCGCCAGCAGCAGCCGGCCGAAGGCGATCGCATCGGCCTTGCCCGCGTCGAGCGCCGCCTGTGCGCTGGCGCAGTCGTAGCCGTTGTTGAGGATCAGGTTGCCCGCGTACAGGCTGCGCAGGCGGTCGTAGTCGAACGGCTCCCACTGCTCGCGCGGCGCACCGCCCGTCCCCTGCAGGATATCGAGGAAAGCCAGCCGACGCGGGTTCAGTTGCGTCACGACGTAGTCGAAGGTGTCCTGCGGCGCGTCGTCGCGGATGTCGTTGAATGGGGTGACCGGCGAGAGCCGCAGGCCGACGCGCTCGTTGCCGATCGCCGTCGCCACGGCGTCGAGAATTTCCAGCAGCAGGCGCGCGCGCTTCTCCTTGCTGCCGCCGTAGGCGTCGGTGCGCCGGTTGGTCGACGAGCGCAGGAACTGGTCGAGCAGATAGCCGTTGCCGGCATGCACCTCGACGCCATCGAAGCCCGCCGCAATCGCATTCTTCGCCGCACGGGCATACGTGGCCACCAGCCCGGGAATCTCGTCCACCTCAAGGGCGCGCGGCGTGACGAAGTCCTTCATGCCCTGGCCGGTGAAGGTCTGGCCGGCCGGCTTGATTGCCGACGGTGCCACCGGCAACTGGCCGTTCGGCTGCAAATCGGGATGCGAGATGCGCCCGACATGCCAGAGCTGCAGGGCGATCTTGCCGCCGGCGCGATGCACGGCGTCCGTCACGAGTTGCCAGCCGGCAAGCTGCGCCTCGCTGTGGATGCCCGGCGTGCGCGGATAGCCGTGCGCCTCCGGACAAACGGGTGAAGCCTCGGTGAGGATCAGGCCGGCGCTGGCGCGCTGCCGGTAATACTCGGCCACCAGCGGAGTCGGCACATTGCCCGCCCCCGCGCGGTTGCGCGTCAGCGAAGACATCACGATGCGGTTGGCAAGCTCGATGGCGCCGAAGCGCGCGGGGGTAAACAGATCGGTCATGTTCGGGCACTCCTCGAAAGTCGGACACGGCCATCTTACTGCCGTCCCGCCAGCGCCGAGTTCTTCTTTGTCTACGCAACTCGCCGCAGTTGGCGATCGTGCAACCGCGACAACGTCACCAGCGCGGCGATCGCGCCAATCAGGGCCATGAACATGTCCATCTGGGTATCCCAAGGATCGCCCTGCGTGCCGAGGAATTCGTCGGCGCCCTGCCCGAGCGCCAACGCGGCGGCCCATTCGATCAGTTCGTAGCTCGCGCTGATCGCCAAGGCGATGCAGGCGACGATGAAGGCGAGCATGCGGCGGCCCTGCACGTAGCGGCCACGCAGCAGGATCTCGCGCGCGACCAGCGCCGGCACGAAGCCCTGGAA
>JAJZSW010000117.1 GCA_021849505.1 Pseudomonadota bacterium | reverse complement strand
CCTCGTAATAGGCCAGCACCATGTGCGCCTGGGTGATCTCGCTGCGCGGACCGCCGATGCGCGCCTTGACGTAGGTGATGCGCAGGCGTTCGAGCGGCACGCCGAGGCTGCGCAAGGAAAAGTACTTGGCGATGGAAAAATCCTCGCAATCGCCGATGCCGCGGCCCATGAATTCGAGCGGCGTCGCCCAGTAGTCGTTGACGTCCCAGATGGCCTGATCCTCGCCAAACTGGATCCGGCGGTTGAAGAACTCATTGACCCGCCGGACCTTGTCCGCTTCGCCGAGCGACTGGGCGGACAGCATCATCTCCTGCCAGGCCTGCACGACCTGCACGGCGCGGTCGCCGTAACGGGCCTGGGCGAGCTGCAGGATCCGGTCGTAGTCCGGCGCGGCTACCACCCAGACGACGCACAGCAGTGCGGCAACCAGCCCCGCGATCCCGCGCAGAGCGCGACTTGCAGTTATCGAACGATCGCTCATGTGCTTGCCGGCATGGCAGGTCGATCAGGGGCGTTGTTGTAATTGTCAATAAAACACAACAGGATAGGATAGGGTGATCACTGCGGTTCCGGATTATTGAATTGCCTACTCTTTGGTCGCATGCTAAGTTTCGAACATCAATCGGCTGCAATCGCAATCTTCATTCAGGCAAGCAGAGCACAAAAAAATCAATAACATGGAAAACATGCACCGTAACAGTGTCGCCATCGCCATTATGTCCTGTTTGGCGACATGGAGTTCATCGGGTTTGGCTTATGACCTGAAGGAAGCCGCGCAGGAAGCCGCTTTGCGCAATCCCGAAGTCGTTTCGAAATGGCACGCTTTCCGCGAGGCGAACCAGAATATCGATGTCGCCCGGGGCGGCTATTTTCCGAAGGTGGATCTGAGTACCGGCATCAAGCGCGAGCACCTCGACGAAGCGGGTGCCGCGGGCCGGAATGTCCGCTATACAACGCGGGGAACTTCGCTGTTTCTGAATCAGATGATTTTCGACGGCTTCGCGACGAAGAGCGAGGTCGAGCGCCTCAGCTATGCGCAACGCGTGCGCTACTTCGAGATGCTCGACAAGACCTCGGAAACGGCGCTCGAAGCGGCCCGGGCCTACAACGACGTGTTGCGTTATCGCAAGCTCGCCCAACTGGCCGAGGAAAACTACATACAGCACCGCGCCATCCACGAGCAGATTTCCCGGCGCGTGAAGGCCGGAGTGGGCCGCCAGGTCGACCTGGAGCAGGCGGGTGGTCGTCTGGCCCTGGCCGAGTCGAACCTGCTGGTCGAAACCAGCAACCTGCATGACGTCAGCGCGCGTTTCCAGCGTATCGTCGGCAAGGCGCCGCCCGCCGCTATCCGCGAACCCGCCCTGCTGAACAAGGAAATCCCCAAAACCAAGGCCGAGGCGGTGACGATCGCCTACCAGAACAACCCGGCCCTGCTGGCCGCCCAGGAGAACATCGTGGCGGCGACTGCCGAGGCGCGCGGCACCAACGCGGCCTTCATGCCCAAGGTCTACTTTCAGGCCCGCCACGATCTGGGCCACAAGGTCGATGGCATCGATAACCCGCCCGACAGCTCGCTGACCAGCTACGGCCTCGTACTCAATTACAACCTTTACAACGGTGGTTCCGACAGTGCGAGAAAACGCCAGTACGCCGAACGCGTGAATATCGCCAAGGATTTGCGCGACAAGGCCTGTGTCGATATTCGCCAGGGCGTCAGCATCGGCTTCAACGACCTCAAGAAGCTGGCGGAGCAGATCGAGTATCTCGACCAGCACCAGCTCTCCTCGGAAAAGGCCCGCGACGCCTACCGCAAGCAGTTCGACATCGGCCAGCGCACCCTGCTCGACCTGCTCGATACGGAGAACGAGTTGTTCCAGGCGCGGCGCGCCTACCGGAATGCCCTGCACGACCAGTTCCTCGCCTATGCCCGCACGCAGGCCGGCATGGGCAAGCTGTTGCAGCAGATGGGTCTGCAGCAGCTCGAAGCCGAAGGGCTGGCGAAACAGGAAGAAGTCGCCGACTTCGATCCGCTGGCAGTCTGTCCGCCCGAAGGCGAGCTGGCCGTGACGGTCGACAAGGACAAGATTTTCGCCGATGCGCTGAAGGCGCGGCCCGAGCTGCTGCCGCCCCAGCAGCCGGCGGCGCCCGCGCCCTCCTCCGCGAAGGTTCCTGCGAAGAAGTAAGCAGGCACGACAAGGCACAAGGCGGCGGCAACGCCGCCTTGTTATTTATACTGAGCGAACCATGCGCTACTGGCTGATGAAAAGCGAGCCCTCCGTCGTCGGTATCGACGACGTGCTGGCCATGCCGAACCGGACCGTCGACTGGTGGGGAGTGCGCAACTACCAGGCGCGCAACTTCATGCGCGACCAGATGCGGGTCGGCGACGGCGTGTTCTTCTACCACTCGTCCTGCCCCGAACCCGGCATCGCCGGGCTGGCGGAGGTGGCGAAGCTGGCCTATCCCGATCGCACCCAGTTCGATCCCGCCAGCCCCTACTACGACCCAAAGTCCACCCCGGAGAACCCGCGCTGGGTAAATGTCGATGTGCGCATCGTGAAGAAAACCCGGCTGGTCGGCCTCGACGAGCTGCGCCGGCATCCGGAACTTGCGAACATGCGCGTGCTCCAGCGCGGCAACCGCCTGTCGATCACGCCGGTCGATCCGGCGGAGTGGGCCTTCATCGTCCGGGAGCTGCTCAAGTGACGCTCTGGCTGCTCGGCTATGCCGTGCTGGGTGCCGTGGCGGGCTTTTTTGCCGGCCTGCTCGGCGTCGGCGGCGGCGCGATCATGGTGCCGGTGCTGGCGCTGATGTTCGCCGCGCAGGGATTTCCCGAAGCCCACCTGATGCACCTCGCGCTCGGCACTTCGATGGCGGCGATCATTTTCACCTCGATCTCCAGCCTGCGCGCGCACCATGGCCACGGCGCCGTGCGCTGGCCGATCGTGCGCATCATCGCGCCGGGCATCCTCGTCGGCACCTTCGCCGGCGCGCAGCTCGCGAGCATCGTCCCGACCCGCCCGCTGGCGATCTTCTTCACGCTGTTCATGAGCTATGTCGCCTTCCAGATGCTGGCGAACATCAAGCCGAAGCCCTCGCGCCAGCTGCCCGGGACGTTCGGCATGTTCGTCGTCGGCAGCGGCATCGGCGCCGTTTCGGCGCTGGTCGCCATCGGCGGCGGTTCGCTGTCGGTGCCGTTCATGACCTGGTGCAACGTCAAGATGCACGAGGCGATCGGCACCTCGGCGGCGATCGGCTTCCCGATCGCGGTTGCCGGCACGCTCGGCTATCTGGTCGGCGGCTGGGGGGCCGGCGGATTGCCGGTCTGGAGTTTCGGCTATGTCTATCTGCCCGCGCTGGCGGCCTGCGTGGTGGTCAGCATGCTGACCGCGCCGCTGGGCGCGAAGGCCGCGCACAATCTGCCGGTCGCGACCCTGAAGAAGATTTTCGCGGGCGTGATCCTGCTGCTGCTCGCGAAGATGGTGCACGGCCTGTTCTAGTCGGCTATTCCACCCCGGCCCAGCGCAGGATCGGCGCCCACTGCTCCCAGTCCTGGGCAGCGCGCGAAGCAGGCAACTCGAAAATGGTCAGGCCATGGGCCGCCGCCTGCACGTAGTTCTGCGTGTCGCGCAGATGGGCGATCACCGGCAGGCCGGTGTCCAGCAGGAAGCGTTCGAGCTCCGCAGCGGCCCGCGTGCGCGCATCGACGCGCATGCCGACAACGACGATCTCGACACGCTGCTTGCGCAAGGCCTTCTCTTCCAGCATCTCGTCGAGGAAGCGCCGCGTCGCGAGGATGTCGAACAGCGAGGGCGCGAGCGGGACGATCAGCCGATCCACCATTTTCAGTACGTGCGCGAGCTTCTTGCCGTGCAGGCCGGCCGGGGTGTCGAGCACGACATGCGTGGTGTCCGGCGGCGGCCGGGCGGGTGCGTCGGGCTTGATCTCCCAGGAAGCGATCCTCGGCAGGAGCGGGGGACGCAGCTGCAGCCAGGCGCGGGACGACTGCTGGCGATCGATGTCGCCGAGCATGACGCGGCAGCCGCGTTGCGCCAGTCCGCCGGCCAGGTTGATGGCGAGCGTGCTTTTGCCGACACCGCCTTTCGGATTCGCGACGAGAAAAGTCCGCATGGGTTTAGGGCAGCAGCACGCTGGATCCGGTGGTCTTGCGCGCGGCAAGGTCGCTGTGCGCCTGAGCCGCATCCTTCAGCGCGTAGGTCTGGTTGACCTCGATCCTGACCTTGCCGGAGGCGACGACGTCGAACAGCTCCTGCGCGGTGGCCAACAGGTCGGCGCGCCTGGCGATGTAGGTGAACAGCGTCGGGCGCGTCAGGAACAGCGAGCCACGCTTCGAGAGCTCGAGCGTGTCCACGGGCGGCACGGGACCGGAAGCGTTGCCGAAAGTGACCATCATCCCCAGCGGCCGCAGGCAGTCGAGCGAACCGGTGAAGGTGTCCTTGCCGATCGAGTCGTAGACGACCGGCACGCCCGCGCCGTGGGTGATCTCCTTGACGCGCGCGACGAAATCCTCGCGCGTGTAAATGATCGGATGGTCGCAGCCGTGCGCCTTGGCGAGCGCGGCCTTCGCGTCCGAGCTGACGGTGCCGATCACCGTCGCGCCGAGCGCCTTCGCCCACTGGCAGACGATCAGGCCGACACCGCCGGCCGCCGCCTGGATCAGGATCGTGTCGCCGGGCTGGACCCGATAGGTGCGGCGCAGCAGGTATTGGGCGGTCATGCCCTGCAGCATCATCGCCGCGGCGGTCTTGAAATCGATCGTCTCGGGCAGCTTCACCAGCCGGTCGGCGGGCATGTTGCGCACTTCCGCATACGCTCCCGGCGGCCCGCCGGCATAGGCGACGCGGTCGCCTGGCTTCAGGTCGGTGACGCCACTGCCGACCGCTTCCACGACGCCGGCGCCCTCGAGGCCGAGGCCGCTCGGCAGCGGCAGCGGATACAGGCCGCTGCGATGGTAGATGTCGATGAAGTTCAGCCCGACGGCCGCGTGGCGGACGCGGACTTCATTGGGTGCCGTCTCGCCAAGGCTGACTTCCTCCCAGCGCATGACTTCGGGACCGCCGGTTTCATAAATACGGATCGCGTGACTCATGGCAACTCCTCATTTTCGGGGTGGGCTCAATTACGCAGATGGTTGGCATCGACCACCGCGAGCGCCGTCATGTTCACCAACCGGCGCACGGTGGCGGTCGGGGTCAGGATATGCACGGGCCGCGCCGCGCCGAGCAGGATCGGGCCGACCGTGATGCCCTCGCCGTTGGTTTCCTTCATCAGGTTGAAGGCGATGTTGGCGGCATCGACGTTGGGCATGATCAGCAGGTTCGCCTGGCCCTTGAGGCGGCTGCCCGGATAGATGCGGTTGCGGATCCCCTCGTTGAGCGCCGCGTCGCCGTGCATCTCGCCGTCGACCTCGAGGTCGGGCGCGCGGGCGTTGATGATCTCGAGCGCCTGTCCCATCTTGCGGGCGGCAGCGGAAGGA
>JAJZSW010000032.1 GCA_021849505.1 Pseudomonadota bacterium | reverse complement strand
ATGATCTGCTCGTCCGTAAATCGCTTCTTCATGCCCGCTTCTCCCTTCGAAAGCGGACTTTACTAACTTCATGCCGGCACTGAAATCGGGGGGCAGGTCATACCCACTCCGAAGTTATAGAACTCCGAGAGATGACATAGCAGACGTGTGTCGCAGCGTAAATCTCGTTGAACAATCTATGCGGAATGTCTTCGCCAATACCTATGTCTCGCTCATCAAGAAAGGACTCAATGCCGTAGGCTTGGAGCGCCCTGTCAAGGTCCCGAACAAACGGCTTGTCATTTGAACTGTGCGAGAGAAAGACTTTCAACTTGCCGGAATTCGTCATGTTGGCTCGGCCATTTGCTGGCTAACGTTTCATAGTTGAGCGTCACCCCCGAGTGTGGGGAATTCGCTGGCAACATGCTTCATTGTGTTGCCAGCGCCCGCACGAGCGGGGCAACGTCGCGAGCTGTGCGAGCGATGACGCTCGAACGAGGCGTTGGGGAGAAGCTGTGCCGCTTCGATAAGCCAGTTTCTTCACGCTCATTTATTTCATCCCCTGCCCATCAGTGACAAAACGCCTCAAAATCGAAGTGCTCATGGCGAGTGTCCGCATCAACTCGTTATGCGGCAGAGCGCATAGCACTTCGCTATTTAACATTTTTTCCTCGCTGTATAAAGATGCTGACATCATGCTAGTCCAGCGCTGTCTCGGTTGGTGCGGCCTGCTTGTCCACAACGTGAAATAGACGCCGTTGAAAAAAATCCCAATCTGGGTATTTCTGCCCAAATATGGATTTTTGTTGCCATAGATAGATATACGCGGCTATCCATATCTAGGAATTTTCGGTTACGACCCACTGTTCGAGTTTCAGCTTGCGGATGACGAATTTCAGCAAGTCCCGGAACGGGAATCGCAGAGCGGGAGGTCGTCGGGTCGGCGGGCATCGAAGTCAGGCGGCGGCAGGGCGGTGCGGTTATTCCGCCGGCAAGGATAGCGCCAGCCGGTGCCTGCGGCAAGCCGTTTGTCATGCGCGCTACCTGCCGCGCAGCGCGGGCGATGCTCAGGCTGTTGCGATGAGGCGCGCCTGCACGCGCACGGCGTTGAGCCGTGCCGGGTCGCGGATCTCGGGGTAGAGCCGGAAAAAGTGCGCCACTTCTTCCGGGCGGCTGGCGGCCGCGATTTCGAGGGCCGCGCGCGTCGCGGCGGCGAGCGGCAGCATCAGCAGCCGCGGCGCGAGCCACTCCAGATAGCGCGCGCCGAGGTCGGCGTCGGCCGTGGCGGCATCGGTCGCGTTGGGCAGGGCGACCAGCGTTTCGGGAAAGGCGCCGGCGGCGAAGCGCTCGCCCGCGGCGACGCCGCGGCCGCTGTCGTCCGCTTCGCGCGCGATCCAGCAGGGCGTCGGCAGCGCCCGCTGCGCGACCCAGGTGGCCAGCCGCGCAAAGTCGTGGGTTCCGGGTGCATCGGGGTCCGGCAGTGCCGGCCTCCAGCGGCGCACGCCGCGCTCGGGCAGCGGCGCGTCCGGCGGCAGGCTGGCCAGCAGCGCGAGCGGCTTGCGGTCTGCATCGAGCAGCCAGCATTCGAGCGTGTCGACCAGGGGAAGGGGCAGCGCCGGCAGCGCTTCCTCAACTTGCGCCAGCAGTGCGGCGGCATCCCGCTCCGCGGCATTCGGATCGACATTGCGGGCCGGCGGGAAGCGGGCCAGCCCCTCCGCGCGGGACCAGACGCCGAAGCGGAAGAAGGCGTTCTCGCCGCGCCCGCGATTGAGCACGCCCCAGCCCCCTGCGGGCAGCGTCGCGCGCAGCTGGATTTCCCAGTTGACGCCATCGACCGACAGGCTCCGCCCCGCTTCGTTCTCGACGACCTGCGTCACGCCCAGGAAGGGATCGAGCCGCCGCAAGGCAAAGCGGCGCGTTGCGCTCAAGTGCTATAGCCCAGCTTCTGGCGCAACTGGTTCATCAGGGCTTCGGCACCCTCGTGATAGACCGGATCGACGATGTCGTAGAGATACTCGAGCTCGTCGAGCAGGGATTCCATCTCCTCGCGCTCCTGCACGGACTGCATGCGCACGGCGATCTGGCGCAGGTAGAGATCGGGATCGACGGGTCGGTTCATGGGTTGCCTCCTTCGGGGGTCAGGAAACCATGCGGCGCCGGGAATTCAATGCCGGTCGAGCAGCGCGCGGTAGGCGTGCCAGCTGGCGTGGCCCAGCAGGGGCGCGACGAAAATGATGCCGAGAAAACCCATCAGCAGGCCGGCGGCAGTGGCCCAGGCGATGATCGCCGCCCACATCAGCATGGCCCCGGGGTTCATGGCGACGACGCGGATGCTCGCCAGCGCCGCCGTGACGGCATCCTGGCGGCGATCCAGCATCAGCGGGATCGAGACGACGCTGATGGCGAACACCAGCAGGGCGAACGCCGCGCCGACCGCCAGCCAGGCGAAAAGGAACCCCAGGTTCTCCGGGTTCGCCAGTTGGGTCAGCATGCTGCGCAGGTCCGGCATCGCTCCGGTGAAGAACAGCGCGAACGTGAACATCGAAGCGCGCGCCCAGACGAGGAAGATCGCCAGCAGGACCAGCGAGAACAGGCCGATGCTGGCCATGTTCGCCCGCCAGGCCGTCAGGGTCGGCGTCAGGGCGCAGGGCTCGCCGCGTTCGCGCCGCCGGCTGAGCGCGTAAATGCCGATCGAGAGCGCCGGGGCGAGCAGCAGGAAGCCGGCCACCGCTGCCGCGAGATATTGCGGCTGCCCCTGGAGGATCCAGGCGATCAGATAGCCCGCCAGGGCGAAGCAGAGGCCGTAGAACAGGCTGGGGCCGGGGCAGGCGCGCAGGTCGGCCAGGCCGAGCCTGATCCACTCGAAGGGGGCGCCGGCATCGACCTGACGCAGCCGGGGAAAGTCGGGCTTCGGTTCCGTCATCGTGTCCTCCTCGGTTCGTCGGGCATATGGTAGATCAAGTCGGGGCGCGAGCCCCGAAACCCAAGTGGCCGCGCTGCGAACCGGGCGGAGCCCGGCGGCTAAGCGACGAGCCGCCCGGCCGCGAGACGCAGGCTGCGCCCGCAGCGCCCGGCCAGCACCTCGTCGTGGGTGACGAGCACCAGCGTGGTGCCCTGCTCGGCGTTCATCGCGAACATCAGGTCGATGACCTGCCGGCCGGTGGCGGCGTCGAGGTTGCCGGTCGGCTCGTCGGCCAGCAGCAGGCGCGGCCGCACCGCGAAGGCGCGCGCCAGCGCGACGCGCTGCTGCTCGCCGCCGGAGAGGTGTTTGGGGTAGTGGCCGAGCCGGTCGGCCAGCCCGACGCGCGCGAGCATCGCCGCGGCGGCGCCTTGCGGATTCGGCAGGCCGAGCAGTTCGAGCGGCAGCATCGCGTTTTCGAGCGCGGTGAGCGCCGGCAGCAGGTGGAAGGACTGGAAGACGAAGCCGAGCTCGCGCCCGCGCAGGGCGGCGCGGCCGTCCTCGTCGAGCTGCGCGAGATCCTGCCCGGCCAGCGTTACCCGGCCGCGCGTCGGCAGGTCGAGGCCGGCCATCAGTCCCAGCAGCGTCGACTTGCCGGAACCGGAGGCGCCGACGATGGCCACCGACTCGCCCGCGGCGACGGTGAAACCGATGCCGTCGAGGATGGTCAGGGTAGACTCCCCGCTGGCGACGTCCTTGCCCAGACCCTCGACGCTCAATACCGATTCGTTCATAACTGTTTCGCTCATGCTCAGGATTCTCGCATTATTGTTGTGCCTGCTTGGCGGCAACGCGCATGCCGCCGGGAAAATTCTCGTCTTCGGCGACAGCCTGTCGGCCGGCTACGGCATCGCCGTCGAGCAAAGCTGGCCGGCGCTGCTTCAGGCGCGGCTGGCGCGCGAAAAGTTCCCGCAGACCGTCGTCAATGCCAGCATCAGCGGCGAAACGACGGCCGGCGGCAAGAGCCGCCTCGGCGCGCTGCTCAAGCAGCACCGGCCGCGGCTGGTGATCATCGCGCTCGGCGCCAACGACGGCCTGCGCGGCCTGCCGCTGACGCAGACGCGCGAGAACCTGCTGGCCATGGTGCGCACCGCCAAGGGCGGCGGCGCCCGGGTGCTGCTGGTGGGCATGCAGCTGCCGCCGAACTACGGGCCGGAGTACACGCGCAACTTCAGCAGTGTGTTCTCCACGGTGGCCACACAGGAAAAGACCGCCCTGCTGCCCTTCCTGCTCGAGCCGATCGCGCTCGACGACGGCGCCTTCCAGCCCGACCGCCTGCACCCGACGGCCGCGGCGCAGCCGAAGATCCTCGATCACGTCTGGCCAGCGCTCAAGCCGCTATTGCGCCAGGACAAGCATTGATGGCCGAACACCGATCCCGCGGCGTCGCCACGCTCGCCCAACTGGGCGAGTTCGATGCGATCCTCGATGCCCGCTCGCCGGCCGAGTTCGCCGACGACCACATTCCCGGCGCGACGAGCTGCCCGGTACTCTCGAACGCGGAGCGCGCGCGCGTCGGCACGCTCTACAAGCAGGTGTCGCCCTTCGAGGCGAAGAAGGTCGGCGCCGCCCTCGTCGCCAAGAACATCGCCGCGCACATCGAGGCACAGTTTCTCGACAAGCCGAAGAGCTGGCGGCCGCTGGTGTATTGCTGGCGCGGCGGCCAGCGCTCCGGCGCTTTCACTCACATCCTGCGCGAAATCGGCTGGGACGCGCACCGCCTCGAAGGCGGCTACAAGACCTGGCGCCGCCATGTGGTGGACACACTGGCGACGCTGCCGGCGCATTTCACCTACAAGGTGATTTCCGGCCCGACCGGCAGCGCCAAGAGCCGCATCCTCGAAGCGCTCGGCCGCCTGGGCGCGCAGGTGCTGCACCTCGAGGAACTCGCCGCGCACAAGGGCTCGGTGCTCGGCAACCTGCCCGACGCGCCGCAGCCCTCGCAGCGCATGTTCGAGACGAACCTGCTCCGGGCGCTCGAACAATGCGACGCGTCGCGGCCCGTTTATGTCGAAGCCGAGAGCCGCAAGATCGGCGCGCTGCAGGTGCCGGATGCGCTGATCTTCGCGATGCGCGCCGCGCCCTGCCTGCGCATCGACGCGTGCCGTCCCGCCAGGGCCGACTTTCTGCTGCGCGACTACGCCTATTTCCTCGAACGGCCGCAATGGCTGATCGGGCAGCTCGGCCACCTGCGCGGCCTGCAGAGCAACGAGACGCTGGCGCGCTGGACCGCGCTGGTCGAGGCCGGGGAATTCCGCACGCTGGTCGACGAGCTGCTGGAGAAGCACTACGACCCGCTCTACCAGCGGTCGCAGGAGAAGAATTTCCGCGATTACGCCGACGCCGCGAAGTTCGCCACGGACGACCTCGGGCCGGACAGCATCGAGGCGATCGCGCGGGAGATCCTGGCCGGCAGCTAGACGGGCAGCTTGTCCGGCCGGCCGCGGCGGACGCAAATTCGCTGAATGACTTGCGGCCCGCTCTCCGCCCCCGCGATCTCGCCCTGCTCGAAGGCGACCACCGTGAAGCGCTTGCCAACCAGTTCGAGCAGCTCGCCGGGGCGCAGCAGGAAGGCCGGATTGCTCGGCTTGCCGTAGAGCTGCTGGCCTTCCATGAAGGTTTCGTAGATCAGCACGCCGCCCTCGCCGAGGCAGTTGAAGATCTGCGGGAACAGCGGCCGCCACAGGTAGCGGCTGATCACGATGCCGTCGAAGACATTGGCGTAGTACGGCCACGGCCCGTTTTCCAGATCGGCGCAGCGGGTCGTCACGTTAGCCACGCCAGCCAGCGTCGCCAGCGCATCGGCATCGCGGTCCACCGCCTCGACGCGGTAGCCCATGCCCGCCAGCAGCCGCGCATGCCGCCCGGCGCCGCAGGCCAGGTCGAGCACCGCGCCGCCCGCCGGGATCAGCGGCGCGAAGCGGACGATCCAGGGGGAGGGGGCGGCGGGACAGAAGGATTCAGTTGGCATGCCGGTCCAAAATATCCTGCATCTGCGCCGGCTGGAATGCCACATCCCAAGACCAGACGCCGAATCCGCCCTTGGCATTCACCGCCTCGACCCAAGCCGCCAGCGCGGCACGCTTGGCGCGGTTCTGTTCACTATCTTCGCCCTTGATCTCCAGAATCAGGGTCTTTCCGTTGGCCAGACGGATCAGGAAGTCGGGGAGGTAACGGCGCCGCACGCCGTTCCACAGATAAACGATCTGGAAGCCCAGATGATCGTTCTTGGCGTAAGCCTGCACGCGCCCATCCATTTCGAACAAGTTCGCCGCATGCTGTTCCCACGCCGAATCGGCCAGCATGTGGCTGACCTGCGATTTTTGCGTGGGGAGGCATGTCTTGGTCGTGTACCAGGTCCGCATCGCCCGCGTCGAACCGATCGGCTGCTCCTCGTCGAAGATCGGTTCCAGCCGTTCCCGATTCTGCTGCTCGACATGCCGCATCAGATGCTGCACGATGCCGTCGAGGTTCAATGCGATCAGGATGCTCCGGCGCACCTCGTCTTGATGGAAAAGGCTGGGGACCAACAGCCGGCCGGATGACAGGAACTGCTCCACAAGCCGGATCAGTTGCAGGGCGAGCCATTCGCGCCGACCGACGAACCGCCCGGCCGTCGCTTCGAAGGCCTTCTGGGCCGCCCGAAAAACCAGGCGCTGCAGGCGAAATTCCTCGGGCAGCAGTTCGAGATCGATGCGGGTGACCTTGCTCATGTCCGCCGCGCCGCCCAGTGCGGGAGCAATTTCCGCCAGAACAGGCGTCGCCGCCGGATCGAGCGTCAGGGTCGCCACCCTGTCCCAATCGACAATCAGGGTCGGCGTCAGCACGGTATCCACGCGCAGCACGTTGGGCCAGCGAACTTCCAGCGCGTTGCGCTCGGACAATGCCTCGATCTGGGTGCTGGGCCGCGGCGGCGGGGGTGTCTCGCCGCCGCCGACCTCCTGATAGATCGACAACGGCACGCCGAAGACATTGACGAATTCCGGCTTGAACAAGCCGTTCGCGTCGAGGTCGTAGGAGACGCGGCGCAGGCCGCGGCCGATCACCTGCTCGCACAACAGTTGCGAGGTGAAGGCACGCAGGCCCATGATGTGGGTGACGTTCTTCGCATCCCAGCCTTCCGAGAGCATCGCCACGGAGATGACGTTCTGCACGTCCTGACCGGCCTTGCCGCGCTTGCCGACCGTATCGACGATCTCGCGCAACAGTTCCTCCTTGGTCAGGCCCTCCAGCCGTTGTTTCGTCTCGTCCGGAATCCTCACCGCCGCGATGATCGCTCGCAGGTCAGCCTCGTAGTCCTTGTCGCTTGCGGCGGTTTCGCCTTGCTCCGCCTTGTCCAGCACGCGCGAATCGACGCGCAAGCTGCGATCAGGGGCATGCAGTTCGGGCCAGTGGGCATTGCCTTTCTTGAAGTAGTGCTCGATCCGGGCCGCCGTTTCGGTACGGTTGCAGACGGTCAGCATGACCGGCGGGGATGTGTGCCCGGCCGCCTGCCAGTCCGCCAGCGCCGCGCGCCAGTCAGCGCCGAGCAAGGTGTAGGCATCCTGCACCAGCTTGGGCAAGGGTTCATGCGGCTGCGCCCCGCGCCGGTTGAGATCGTCGGCCACCTCCTCGTCGCGATAGAGGTGATAAAGCTTTGGCCGCAGGGTTCGCGCATCCGGCAATGCGCCGTCGCGCACCACGACGCGCGGCGTCTTGACCAGGCCGGCCTCGATGGCATCGTTGAGGCCGAAGTCCGAGACGATCCAGGTGAATAGACCGGCCTCGGTATTCGCCTTGCCCGTCGGCGCGAACGGCGTGGCCGAGAGGTCGAAGGCCCGCAGGATGCCGCGCGTATTGTGGATGCGGTCCAGGCCCTCGATCCAGCGCGTCGCCTCGTCGAGGTCGATGCCCTGCTCGGCGGCCTGTTTCCGGCCGATCTTCACGTCGGCCGGCACGCGGTAGGCATGGTGCGCCTCGTCGTTGATGACCGCCAGATTCCGGTGCGCGGCCAGCTTGCCCAACACGCGGCGAGTGAAGGCTTCGTCGCTTTCCCGGCCTTTCTTCACCACGGACCGCTCGGTCGGCTCCAGGGGCATCAGGGCATGCCAGTTATCGACCAGGATGTCGGCGCGGTTGATCTGCTGCCGCATGGCCTCCGCCGGGCAAAGACCGAATTCGTCATAGACGTTGTCCGGCTCGCCCGGATACAGGACGCGCAGCCTTTCCTTGACCGTCAGACCGGGCGCCACCACGAAAATCGCGGAGGAAAAGTCCTTGCGTTTCGGATAGGCGAGCGCGTTCGCCACCTGCCAGACGACAATCATCCCCATCACCAGCGTCTTGCCGGTGCCGGTCGCCATCTTGCAGCAGACTCGCTCCCACGGCCCGCCGTCGCCGGGCAGGAATATGCCCTGGCGGAACTCCGCCGCGGCTTCCACCCACCAGATCAGCGTCTCGATGGCCTCGATCTGGCAGAAATAAAAGGGATGCACCCGCGCCGTCTGGTCGTGCCAGTGCTCCAGCAAGCGGCGCGAAACCGATGTCGCGCCGGGGTAATCCGCCTTGCGCCAGGCTTCCAGCCGGCCGCGAATCGCGTTTACCTTTTCCAGCGGCTCGCTGCGTCGGGTGTTGTTGCGGATGTCGAAAATCTCGTAGCTGGCGGGTCTGCGACCTGCAGCCTCGACCAGCGCGCCGCCGGCCCCCGGTTGCCAGTGACGGGTCGGGGCGACGTAGGGGGAATTGAGGATCAGTGATTGCTGGGCCACGAGTTAGCTTGCGGTCGAATGTGCCAGTCCATAGGCCTGCTGTGGATGGTTTGGATCGTCGGGGTAGCGATAGATCAATCGCCCTTCGGCGACCAGGAGAGACAAGTAGCCTTTCTGCAGGTATTCGGCATTGCGGACAGTAATTCGAGCCAGTTCGTCCGCACTGAAAAACCGTTGTCCGCATACCGCCAGAAGCGTTTCCTTCAGTCGCTCCTTGTCCCGGCTACGCTGCCCGAGTTGCATCACACGCTCCCGTATTTCGGGAGCCAGTTCCCCAAGCAGCATGTCTCGCTCGGGGTTCGGAGATAAGCTGTCCGGGTCCGGAGATAAGGCGCCAGACTCCGGAGTTAAGGCTCCGGGCTGGGGAGATAAGCCATCACCCAGCAACAGGTCGGTCGGAATGTAATAAGTGGCCGAACCCTTGCCCATCTGTTTCAGCAAGCCGGCATCGCGCAAGCGCCTGAGTTTCTGGCTGGCCGCGAGCGGGTCCACCCGGTTGAGTTCCCGCAGGGTGGCATTGTCGATGGCCCCGACCTCGCGGACCCAGATGAGTGCCCGCGCCTCCTCGTCGGTCAGGGTTAATTCCTTGAATCGACTGAGCCAGGCGATGTCTTCGGGGCCGAGGAAGTGGTGGAACAGATAGCGGGCGCTGAACCGGTCATGAGTCCGGTCGGATTCGAAGGTTGGCGGGGTCAGGCCGGCCTGGGCCATCATGTCCCGCATGACGCGAATGCCGCTGCCCTTGGTTTCGGCGAAGCGGCTTTCGTGCAGCACAGCCGCGATGCGTGGGTTGCGCGACAAGGAGCCCGGTTCGCCCAGATGTTCTGGCGGCTTGAGCGAGAACCCCGGATTGACGATCTCCAGTCGGTTGCTGTAGCGGATGATCAGGATGGGACTCTGCACGCGATAGTTCCGGTGCATGACGGCATTGACGATGGCCTCGCGGATCACGCGCTGCGGGATGCGATAAACGTCCTGGCGTTGCAACTGCCCCTCGGGCAAGGAAAAACCCTTGGGGATGTCATCCATCACCGCGGCCGTCGCGCGGCGGATCAGGCGGATCAGCGGATCGCGCATCTCGATGCTGTCGAAACGCTTTTCGGGGTCGGGCACCCACTCGCGGCCGGGAACGCGAATGTAGTCCACGCGCATCATCGGGAAAAACCGCCGCAGCGCGATCGACTTCCCGAACAGCATGAGGCCGGCGACGGTGGGCACCTGCCGGCCTTCGAGAGGCCGAACGCAGCCGAGCGCCAGCAACAGATCGGGGTCGTTCCAGCGCAACTCCTCGGCATCCGGATTCGCCCCTGCCCGTGCCTTGCGGTAATCCGCGATGGCATCCGGGTCGATATCGTCGAGCGTCGCGTCGGCGACGGCATTGAAATCGTAAGTCTCATTGCCTCGCCCCTCGTAGAAAACCGTCAGGTCGTCCTCGGTGCAACGCTGGTCGGTCGGCCCGATGCGCCGGAACGCACCCCGCGGCAGCCCCTGATTCTTGAAGAAAACCGGCTTCTCTCCCGGCTGCGCCTCCGGCACGAACGCGAGCAAGACCGTTCTGCCGTTCAGTTGCTCTTGCCGGATATCCGCTCGCACCGGCACGTTGAACTCGTTCCGGCAACGGGTCGCCAATTCGCTGGCCAGTTTGTCAGGACTGTCGATGCCGACGACTTCGTAGGAGGGGAACAGCGCCATCTCCTCGCGCACCACGCCCAGCAACAGGTATCCGCCGCCCAAGCCGGGTTCGTTGGCAAAGGCGCAGACGGTCTCCATCACCGAATGGCCGATTTCGGCCGCACGCTTGGCCTCGATGCGCTCGGTCTCGTCCAGGTTGACGAGCCGGTCGAAGAGTTCGCTGGCGTTCATGGGATACCGGTTCTCAATCCAATCCCAGAATCCGCAACGACTCGATGCCGCGGTCGTCCACGATCTTTACCGCCACCTTGTTGTTCGGGCCAGCCTCGAACGGCAACGACACCGTGCCGTGGAATGAGTCGAGCGCATCCTCGTCCAACTCCGCGCGGATGTCCTTCTTCAGCTTTTCCCAGCCCTCGCCCTTGCCGGCGAGCGGGAAGAACACCTGGTGCGGGAACAGCGAGCGCTCGTCGTAGTCTGTATCGAGCGACCACATCGCGATGCGGCCCTTGCCGCCCGAGACCAGTTCGCCCTTGGCGGTATCGAAGTAGTCGAAGCCGTTGACCTCGACCTCGTACAGGCCGTCCTTGCGTTTCCGTACCGCCACGTCGGGCTGACCCATCAACCAGAACGATTGATTCGACGACCGCGCCTTTTTCAGGTCTTCGGTCAGTAGATCGGTATTCATCTGCGCCTTGAGCGCCACGATACCTTTCAGGTGGTCGATGTCCTTCGCCGCCTCCGGGTCGAATGCGAAGGCGCAGAAGACGATCATCTTCGGCAACGGAAAGAGTTCGCCCGCCTCGGCCAGCGCATTGGCCACCGCGCGTTGCTCCAGCGCCGCGTGCTCGGGGCCGAAATGCACGACGACACGTTGCCCGTCCTCCGTATGCCCGGTGCAGTGCAGATACTTCGTACCCGGCAGGGTTTCCAGTTCGGCGAACTTGAGCATCTGCCCGCCCTTGCCGCGAATGCCGGTCTTGAGCAGTTCGTCGCGCCACTGGTGCTGGCGCGCGGATTCGCCAGAGCGGGCGATGGTCGCATCCGCTTCAATCGTGCCGTCCTGCCAGCGCCGACTTTCATCGTCGAGCGCCTGCACCGTCGGGAAAGGCACCGCCTCCACCGAAAACGGCCCGGTGATGCGCAGCTTGGTTTTCGATTTCGCCGGCTGGTCGTAGAGCGTTTCCTGGTCGGCGTGGTCGGCGATGGAGCGATCCATCGCCTTCTGCATCGCCTGCCGCGCGGCGTGGAAAGCCTCGAAGGCCGCACGCACCTTGTCGTCGCCGCCGGGAAAGTCGAACGGCACCTCCCATTCCTTGGCGTCGGCCTTCAATGCCTTGTTCAGTTCTTTCAGCGCCTGCTCGATGGCCGGGTGCAGGCGCTCGTAGATGGCGTCGATGTCCGGGTTGTTGGCGATGGACTTCAGCGTGACATGCGGCACCGTCTTCCAGATGAAGCCGCCGCGCAGTCCCTCGTGCGGATAGCGCAGTTCGTAGTAGTCGTAACTGGCGGTCATCAGCCGCTGCTTCGCCAGCGTCACCGCCACGCGCGAGGTGTCGCAAGTAATCCAGCGCCGGCCCCACTTCTCGGCGACATAGGCCATCGTCCCCGAGCCGCAGGTCGGATCGAGCACCAGATCGCCGGGATCGGTGGTCATCAGGAGGCAGCGTTCGATGATTCTCTCATTTGTTTGAACAACGTAGATCAGGCCAGTCGCGCCCATCATGTCAGTCCAAATGTTCGCGATGGGGGCAACGGGAAAATCTTCGAGGTACTTCTTGAATCTCAACTTTCCAGGTGTTATCAATACCCGACCAGCCTTGGCTACCCTATAAATCCCAGCTTCGGTTGTACTCCAGTGCCTTGTCGAGGCGGGCCGAAAGTCTTTGCCACCTAGGGCAATTGGAAAATGAAACGTGTCAGCGTAGCCATTTGACTCGATCGAAACTGACTGATACAAGCCAACTTCATCTCGGAGTCGATACTGTGATTCGGCTGCGCCACTGTCGGACTTGTCTACGAACAATTGCCTGTACTTGAGCTTTGACTTGTCCTTCGCATACCAGACTATGAAGTCTCCAATCGTGGCTAGCGAATTTACTCGTGCGTCCGGACTGCTTACTGCACCGGTTTTCCTTACAGTAATCACGCTTACCGCATTTACTGCGCCGAATACCTCATCGAGAATCTCTTTGGTGTGGTGCAGGTTCTCATCCGAAATCTGCACGAACACGCTGCCCGACTCGCTCAGCAACTCTTTCGCCAGTAGCAGCCGGTCGCGCAGGTAGGTGAGGTAGGAGTGGATGCCCAGTTCCCAGGTGTCGCGGAAGGCCTTGATCATTTCCGGCTCTTGCGTCAGGTCCTCGTCCTTCCTGTCCTTCACGTCGCGCTTGTTCACGAAGGGCTGGAAGTTGGAGCCGTATTTGATGCCGTAGGGCGGGTCGAAGTAGATCGCCTGCACCTGCCCGGCCATGCTCTCCTTCTGCAACAGCGAGTTCATCACCAGCAGGCTGTCGCCGGCGACGAGGCGGTTGCTCCAACCCTTGTCGTGCTTGTAGAAGTCGATGGCGTCCCGGAGCGGCAGGCTTTCGAAGGGGGCGTCGAACAGGCCGGGCTGCATGGCGCGCTGCTGGGCGGTTTTGGCGCCTTTGGCCTTGTCCCGTGCCGTCTCGCCAGAGCCGACTTTTCGGCGCGCCGCCGAAAGGATGCTGGCCGGGTCGATGCGCTCATGCACGTGCAGGCTGACGGTATCGACGGCAAAGCTGGTGCGCTCGGCCTTGCCGGTCCAGCTTAACGTCGGATCGAGGTGCGGGTCGTGCTGCCAGACGGTCTTGCCCTCGTCCGGGTCGGTGGCCGGCGTGACCATGCCGACCTCGGGATTGTTCTTGCGCCGGTCGGGATGGCGGTAGCTGAGGATGTCCGCGGCGCTTGCGGTGGGTCCAGTCTTTTTCATGTCGCAATCATACCGTTACGGTGCCGTCCTGCCAGCGCCGACTTTTAGCCCGTAGTCAGCATGGCCAGCTGCGCCGCTTCGAGATAACACCACTCGCCCTCGGCCAGGCCGAGCGCTTCCAGCGTCAGCTTGCCAATCGCCGTGCGCTTGAGCGCCACGCAATGGCTGCCGGCGGCGGCGAGCATGCGCTTCACCTGGTGGTATTTGCCCATGTCGAGCACGATCTCGACCTCGCTTTCACCCACCTGCCGCGCCTGCGCGCGCAGCGGGGCCGACTCGTCCATCAGGATCACGCCGTCTTGCAGCTTGGCGACCAGTTCCGGGGTCACGGGTTCATGCGTGGTCGCCACGTAGGTCTTGGACACATGCCGCTTCGGATGCGACTGGGCATGAATGAAAGCGCCGTCGTCGGAGAGCAGCAGCAGGCCGGTGGTGTCGTGGTCGAGCCGGCCGACCGGCTGCACGTCGCGCGCGGTGAATTGATCCGGCAGCAGGGACAGCACGCCGCGGTGGACCGCCGGCCGGCGCGAGCATTCGACGCCGGTGGGCTTGTTGAGCGCGAGGTAGACCTTCTCCCGATAGCGCCACGCCGCGCCGTCGACGGTGAATTCAAGATCGGTCGGGTCGAATTCGGCGTGCACGTCATCGACGACTGCGCCGCCGATTTCCACCAGGCCGTCGAGCACCATGTAGCGGCACATTTTCTTCGTGCCGAAGCCCTGCGACTGCAGGATTTTTTCCAGGGTAAGTTTCTTCATGGTCAGCACTTTACGGCATTGCGGGTAGACTGCGCGCCTTCGCAAAAAAAGGGATCGCAGTGCTCGTCGCCAACAACATCACCATGCAGTTCGGGGCCAGACCCCTGTTCGAGAACGTTTCCGTCAAGTTCGGCGAGGGCAACCGCTACGGCCTGATCGGCGCCAACGGCTCCGGCAAGACCACGTTCATGAAGATCCTCGCCGGCATTCTGGAGCCCTCGGCCGGCAACGTCAGCCTCGACGCCCACGAACGCATGGCCTTCCTGCGCCAGGACCAGTTCGCTTATGAAGATGTTCGGGTTCTCGACGTGGTGATGATGGGCCACGAGGCGATGTGGAAGGTGATGCAGGAGAAGGACGCGATCTATGCCAACCCGGACGCGACCGAGGACGATTACATGCATGCGGCGGAACTGGAGCACCAGTTCGCCGAATACGACGGCTACACGGCGGAATCCCGCGCCGGCGAGCTGCTGCTGGGCGTGGGCATCCCCACCGACAAGCACAACGGCCCGATGCGCGAAGTCGCGCCGGGCTGGAAGCTGCGCGTGCTGCTGGTGCAGGCGCTGTTCGCCAACCCCGACATCCTGCTGCTCGACGAACCGACCAACAACCTCGACATCAACACCATCCGCTGGCTGGAAAACGTGATCAACGAGCGCGACAGCACGATGATCATCATCTCGCACGACCGCCACTTCCTCAACCAGGTCTGTACCCACATGGCCGACCTGGACTACGGCAGGATCACCGTCTATCCCGGCAACTACGACGACTTCATGGAAGCCTCGACGCAGGCGCGGGCGCGCCAGTCGGCGGCCAACGCCAAGGCGAAGGAGAAGGTCGCCGACCTGCAGACCTTCGTGCGCCGCTTCTCGGCCAACGCCTCGAAGGCGCGGCAGGCCACCTCGCGCGCGAAGCAGATCGAGAAGATCAAGATCGAGGACATCAAGCCCTCCTCGCGCCAGTATCCGTGGATCGGCTTCGACTACAACCTCAAGGAAAAGCTGCACCGCCGCGCCGTCGAGGCCGAGAACCTCTGCTTCAGCTATGTCGCCGGCACGCCGATCATCAACAACTTCTTCACCGCCATCGATGCCGGCGAGAAGGTGGCGATCATCGGCGAGAACGGCGTCGGCAAGACCACCCTCCTCAAGCTCTTTGCGGGCGAGGCACTGGGCGGATTGCCGCCCTCGCACGGCCATGTGAAGTGGGCCGAAAAGGCGCGGCCCGGCTACTTCGCCCAGGATCATGCCGCCGATTTCGCGACGGACATGAGCCTCAGCGACTGGATGGGCCAGTGGGTGCGCGAAGGCGGCTACGCGGGCGCCGAAGTCGAGACCCTGATCCGCGGCACGCTCGGCCGGCTGCTGTTCTCGGGCGACGAAGTGCAGAAGTCGGTCAAGGTGATCTCGGGCGGCGAACAGGGCCGCATGCTGTTCGGCAAGCTGATCCTGCTGCACAACAACGTGCTGCTGATGGACGAACCGACCAACCACCTCGACATGGAATCCATCGAATCGCTCAACAACGCGCTGGAGAAATACCCCGGCACGCTGATCTTCGTCTCGCACGACCGCGAATTCGTTTCCTCACTCGCCACGCGCATCATCGAGATCCGGACCGATGGCGAAATCGTCGACTACCACGGCAACTACGAGGAATACCTCGCGAGCCAGGGCGTCGAATAAGTAGCGAAGCATGGGTTCGTTCGGCCAAGGTGCCCACCAGGGTGTCGGATTTTTTTACAGTAATCCTATAGCAGCCTCTCCAGAACCGCCTCCGTAACCCGCAGAAAATATAATAAACATTAATATTCATTAGGTTAGGATAACACCTTATAACTGGCACAATGCGTGCTTTGAATTACCCAAAAGTATCCCAACTGTTACGACGAACCGATTTCCTCAGGAGTCAATAATGACCAAACTCAATAAACTTTCCCTGGCGCTGGCCGTGGCTTCCGCCACCCTGGTCAGCCTGCCGGCGCAGGCCTTCAGCATCAGCTTTGGTGGCGCGAATGCCTATCAGGACAATATTGACACTCTGGCTGTCGACTCCATCGCTGCCGGCAAAACCAGTTCTTATGGCGGCTACATCGATGCTGCCACCAACACGGTGATTGCGCTCAACGTATTTCTCGAAACCTTCGATGCTTTGGCTACGGGCAACAACCAGATTGGCGTTTCCACTCGTCCCACCACGGGTGCCAATGTTGGCAAGGTGATCTTCGGCGGTACGGGTAGCGGGCTCAACGGCGGCTTCAACACGCTGAATTCCAATGCGGGCGGTGACCTGACCATCACTGGCACGATGGGTATTCGCAGCGGGTCGCTCAGTGGGGTAGCCGCGGTGCCTGGCGGCCCATCTCAGGGTGTTACTTGCACTGTCGCACCCTGCAACAACACCTATTTCGCCTATGGCCCTGGACAAGGCGGTCCTTTGCCTTCAACGGTCAGAGTCGACTATACGGATTTGTTGACGGCCTATGGCCCCGGCTTTGGCATTGACTACCTGGGCATCTTCTACGGTTCCATCGATACCTACAACGAAATCTGGTTCTACGACGCGAACGGCAGCTTGATGCTCGGCTCCGGCCTCGTGGCGGACGGCAAGCTGACCGGCACGGAGATTTTGGCTGCACTGGGTGGGGTTTCCGGTAACCAGACCTCCGAGAATTCGAACGTGTACGTCAACCTGTTCTTCGCCCCCGGCGAACAGTTCAGATCCTTCGAATTCCGGACATCCGGCGTTGCCTTCGAGATCGACAACGTGGTGACGCATATCGGCCAGGGCCAGGTGCCCGAGCCGGCCTCGGTGGCCTTGCTCGGGCTGGGCTTGCTGGGTCTGGCAGCGGCCCGCCGTCGTCGCGCCTGAGCGGTTTTTCAGCCAAGATCAAAGGGGCCTGCGGGCCCCTTGCTTTTTTGGCCACTCACTCGCTAGCTCCGCCAGGTATTTGAACTTGCGTTCGTTGTCGAGCGGCATGCCGTCCTGCCAGCGCCGACTTTTCAGGCTGGCACCAGCAACCGTACGGCCAGCGGATCGAACGGTTATCTTGCCTCGAAGCTCGCTTCTTCGACGATGACCTTGTAGATATAGCCCGAGCCAAAGTCCTTGTCGGTACGCACGATCCCCTTTGCCGTCACGACATCGCCGACTTTCACCGCATTCAGGCTGGTGATCAGCACGTCGTTGGTCTTGGCCGCTGCCGACCCCGATCCGTCACGCAGATGAATCCAGTTCCTGCCCATGATGCCCGCGTTGTACTTGACGACCTTGCCGCGCACCAGCACGGTCTTGTCTTTCAGGTTGGCGGCCTGGGTGATGATTTCCGCCACGGTTTTTGCATTCGGCCCGCTGGCCTTGGCGACCTTGGCATCCGGCGCAACCGGCGCTACTGACGCATCGGCCGGCTTGGCCATGCCGGCATGCGGATTCGTGCCGGCCAAGTTGCCGAAAACGATGGTCTGGAAAGTCTTCTTCATCACCCGGCTTTCGAAATTGTTCACGACCATCGCGTTTTCGATCGTGACGACTGCCCCCTTCGCGACGGGCGCCCGGTTGATCGCCGCCCAGGTTTCCCCGTCCCGCATCTTGAGGCGCAGGTAGGTATAGCTTTCGACTTGCTGCACCTCGAGGACTTCTCCGGTGAAGACCGTCGGCGCCGCAGCCTGAGCCGGGGTGCTGGAACGATCGGCCGCCGAGACATATGGAGCGATGAGGACAATCAGAATCGACAACAGGTTTTTCATGATGCATGCGCTCCTTGGGTTTGATTTGAGTTTGGAAATGCGTCGCCGCCGGGAATGAAAAAGCGCTCGCGCAACTCTTCCAGTCCCAGCTGGCTCAACAGTGTTCGCAAGCGTTCGGCCGGGACGCGGCCGGGGCGGTTTTCCTGCCGGGCGACGATGAGTTCGTTCTTCATCGAGTGCTCCCAGCCGACCAGTTCGGTGACGCTCACCTCGTAGCCGTGGGCCTGCAATTGCAGGCAGCGCAGCACGTTGGTGACATGGCTGCCGAATTCGCGCGTGTGGAGCGGGTGGCGCCAGAGTTCGGCGAGCGGTTCGGCGAGCATTCTGGCCTTGTGCTGCCGCAGCATGGCGGCCACTTCGGCCTGGCAACAGGGCACCAGCACGATAAACGGTGCCCGGCGCGTCAGCGCGAAGCGGATCGCCTCATCCGTAGCGGTGTTGCAGGCATGCAGCGCGGTCACGATGTCGATGCGCTCCGGCAGTTCGCCCGAGTCATGTGCACCTGCAGCATCCAGCCCGTGAAAACGCATGCCGGAGAAGCCGAGACGCGCCGCGAGCGCACGGGATTTCTCGACCAGTTCGGCGCGCGTCTCGACGCCATGGACGCAGGCACTCCCCGTGCGATTGCGGAAGCAGAGGTCGTACAGGATGAAACCGAGGTAGGATTTGCCGGCGCCGATGTCGACCAGTTGCACATCCGTCTGTTTCTCGGCGATCTCATTAATTAATGGCTCGATAAACCCGACCAGATGATAGACCTGCTTGAGTTTTCGCCGACTGTCCTGATTCAGCCGGCCATCCCGGGTCAGGATGTGGAGTTCCTTCAACAGATCAGTTGATTGGCCGGGACGAATCTCGTGTTTTTCTTGCATCGGAAGTAATAGTTGGTGGTAATCTGTTGCATCGCAGCATATTGCTGCCCGTCTGGGGCTTGACCACAAGTCTATCTCCTATGAACTACGAACAGCACTACCTCACTCCGCTTTTCGAACCGAAGTCGATCGCGATCATCGGCGCTTCGGAAACCCAGGGCTCCGTCGGCGCGACGCTCGTGCGCAACATCATCGACGGCGGCTACAAGGGCAAACTCTTCCTCGTCAATCCCCGTCATGACAAGGTGTTCGGCCAGAGTGCCTACGACACGGTCGAGAGCATTCCGCAGCGTCTCGACCTCGCGGTGATCTGCACCAAGGCGGAGACGGTGCCCGGCATCGTCGAAGCCTGTGGCCGCGCCGGCACGCGCAACGTCATCGTGATTTCCGGCGGCTTCGCCGAGATGGGGCCGCGCGGCGCCAACCTGCTGCGCTCCACGCTCGATTCCGCGCGCCGCCACAACGTGCGCCTGCTCGGCCCGAACTGCCTCGGCATCATGCGCCCGGGCAGCCAGCTCAACGCCACCTTCGCCCACGGCAGCGCGAACCCCGGCACCATCGGCCTGATCTCGCAATCGGGCGCGCTGTGCACCGCGATCCTCGACTGGGCGCTGCCCAACAACGTCGGCTTCTCCAACGTCGTTTCGCTCGGCGCGGAAAGCGACGTCGATTTCGGCGAAGTGCTCGACTACATGGTCGCCGACCCGCGCACCGAGAGCATCTTCCTCTACATCGAGGGCATCAAGAACGCGCGCCGCTTCATGAGCGCACTACGCGCCGCCGCGCGCTGCAAGCCGGTGCTGCTGATCAAGGTCGGCAAGCACCCGGCCGGCAAGCAGGCCGCGCTCTCGCATACCGGCGCGCTGGTCGGTGCCGACGACGTGTTCGATGCCGCGCTGCGCCGCGCCGGCGTGGTGCGCCTCGGCAAGGTCGGCCAGATGTATGCCGCCGCGCAGGCGCTGTTCTCGCACTTCCGGCCGCGCGGCAACCGCCTGATGATCGTCACCAACGGCGGCGGCCCCGGCGTGATGGCGGCCGACCATGCCTCGGACATCGGCATTCCGCTGGCGGAGATGAGCGATGCGACACAGCAGCGGCTCGATGCCGTGCTGCCGCCGACCTGGTCGAAGGCGAATCCGATCGATATCGTCGGCGATGCCACGCCCGAGCGGTATGCAGCGTCGATCAGCGCCTGCCTGGAAGACGACAAGGTCGATGGCGTGCTGGCCATCCTGACGCCGCAGGCGATGACCGACCCGACCCAGGCCGCGCGCGCCGTGATCGAGATCGCCAAGAAGTCCGACAAGCCGCTCGTCACCTGCTGGATGGGCGAGGAGCAGGTGCGCGAGGCGCGCCTGCTGTTCAAGGGCGCGGGCATCCCCTCCTTCCATACCCCGGAACCCGCGGTCGAGCTGTTCTCGCACATCTCCAACTACTATCGCAACCAGCAGTTGCTGATGCAGGCGCCCGCCTCGATTTCCGACCATGTCGCGCCGCGCCTCGAGTCGGCCAAGCTGGTGATCGAAACCGCCCTCGGCGAAGGCCGCAAGTCGCTCAACGAAATGGAATCGAAGGCGCTGCTCGCCGCCTTCCGCATCCCGATCGCCCAGACCGTGGTGGCGCGCTCGCCTTCCGAGGCGATGGTGCTGGCCGAGGAGATCGGCCTGCCGGTGGTGATGAAGATCGATTCACCGCACATCACGCACAAGAGCGATTCCGGCGGCGTGCGCCTCAACCTGAACTCGCTGGCCACGGTGCGCGATGCCTACAACGAGATCCTCGACGAGGTGAAGAAGAACCGTCCCGACGCGATCATCCACGGCATCGCCATCGAGCCGATGATCCAGAAGGCCAACGGCCGCGAACTGGTCGTCGGCATGACGCGCGACCAGATCTTCGGGCCGACGATCATCTTCGGCTCCGGCGGTACCGGCGTCGAGGCCGCCTGCGGCGGCAACCAGCGCGCGGTGGCCCTGCCCCCGCTGAACCGCTTCCTGGTCAACGACATGCTCGCCTCGACGCGCACCTCGGCCCGGCTGGGCGAGTTCCGCAACATGCCGCCGGTCAGCATGGAAGCGCTCGAGGCGGTGCTGTTGCGCGTCTCGGAGATGGTCTGCGAACTGCCGTGGATCCGCGAGATGGACATCAACCCGCTGATCGTCGACGAGCACGGCGCCGTTGCCGTCGATGCGCGCATCGCCATCGAGAACATCCCGCTCACGGCCGGCCGTTACGATCACATGGCGATCCATCCGTACCCGTCGCACCTGACGACGGAGTACCAGACCCCCGATGGCCTGACCGTGAAGATCAGGCCGATCCGGCCGGAGGATGCCGACCTGGAGCAGGAATTCGTCCGCAACCTCTCCTCCGAGACGAAGTACTACCGGTTCATGAATACCCTCAAGGAGCTGTCGCCCGCCCAGCTGGTGCGCCTGACGCAGATCGACTACGACCGCGAGATGGCCTTCGTGGCCGTGACCGAAATGGCCGGCCGGGAAGTCGAGATCGGCGTGGCGCGCTACGCGATGAATCCGGACGGCGAGTCCTGCGAGTTCGCCATCGTCGTCGCCGACGACTGGCAGGGCAAGGGGCTGGCGCGCCGGCTGATGGGCGTGATCATCGACACGGCGCGCTCGCGCGGCGTGAAGTACATGAACGGCGACTTCCTCGCCGAGAACCGCCGCATGATCCAGTTCGTCACCGCCCTCGGTTTCGTACTCTCGCCGCATCCCGAGGATTCCGGTCTCAAGCGCGGCGTGCTGGCCCTGAATTGACGGAACGCTGCCCCTGGTGCGGCACGGACCCGCTCTACGTCGCCTACCACGACACCGAATGGGGCGTGCCCTGTCATGACGAGCGCACGCTGTTCGAATTCCTGATCCTCGAAGGCGCGCAGGCCGGGCTGTCGTGGATCACGATCCTGAAGAAGCGCGCGAATTACCGCCGCGCCTTCGACGGTTTCGATCCCGCGAAGATCGCCCGCTACGGCGAGCAGGAGGTCGCGCGCCTGCTCGGCGACGCAGGCATCGTCCGCAACCGGCTGAAGATCGCCGCCGCCATCGACAACGCGCGCGCCACGCTGGCGCTCTACGATTCGGGCGGCAGCCTGAACGACCTGTTCTGGCAGTTCGTCGATGGCAAGCCTGTGGTCAATCGCTGGAAGACGCTCGGAGAGGTGCCG
Organism: Pseudomonadota bacterium; assembly: GCA_021849505.1. Taxonomy (GTDB): domain Bacteria; phylum Pseudomonadota; class Gammaproteobacteria; order Burkholderiales; family Rhodocyclaceae; genus Sulfuricystis. Next base: position 5,694 of record JAJZSW010000032.1, on the reverse strand, counting down.
GTTTTCACGCCGACGGCCGAGGCGCTGTCGAAGGAGTTGAAGCGCAGGGGTTTCCGTTTCGTCGGCCCGACGGTGATCTATTCGCACATGCAGGCGACGGGCATGGTCAACGACCATCTCCTCGCCTGCCCGCGCCACGCCGCACTGACTCGATGACACTGGATAGCCCCATTCCTTGACTTTGATTCTTCGCTGCCGCGTTGTATTATTACTTTATATATACATACGAGGTGTGCGATGAGCGGCTCTCCTTTATCCCGGAAGATAGATTTTCACCGTGTGGCCAAGGCGGCGAGCGCCTTGATGTGGGTGGCCGATGCCAATCGCGCCTGCATCTGGTTCAACGATGCATGGCTGGACTTCACCGGGCGCACCGCAGCCCAGGAATATGGAAGCGGCTGGCTTGAGGGCATCCATCTCGACGACTACGACCGCTGCCTGCAAAAGTATTTGGTCAGTTTCGATGCCCGCAAGCCCTTCACTATCGAATACCGGCTGCACCACTACAGCGGCAGGTATCGCTGGATCGTTGTGCACGGCATGCCGCTGTTCGACGATGACGGAAATTTCCAGGGATTTTCGGGAACGGGTTGGGACATCGACAACCTCAAGCAGCAGGAAGAGCACATCCGCTATCTCGAGCATTACGATCGGCTGACCGACCTGCCGAACCTCAAGCTGTTCGCCGACCGGCTGACCACGCTGATCGCCGGCAGCTGGGGACAAGGCAAGGGCTTTACCGTAATGCTCGTCGACATCAACGACTTCAAGCCGATCAACGACATGCATGGGCGCGCGATGGGCGACGAAGTGTTGCGCATCATCGCGAACCGGCTTCGTCACAACCTCCGCGCGGCGGACACGGTCGCCCGGCATGGCGAGGACGAGTTCATCATCCTCGTTCCCGAAATGAGCCGGCCCGAGGAAGCCGAGCGCCTGGCCGAGAAGATCACCCGCGCGCTGGCCGAGCCGCTGGGTATCGGGCGCATGCAACTGAACCTCACCGTCACGCTCGGCATCGCAAGCTATCCGGCAAATGGAGCCAATGCCGAAAAACTGATCACCGCCGCGGAACAGGCCTTGCAGCAGGCGAAAAGGGCAGCCCGCAGCCTTATGTATCGCGCCGGCGCGGAATCCGCGGCCTGAACAGGCGCGTTCAGGCCTTTGCGAAGCTGATCTTCCCGTCCTGCACGCCGACGCGCACGCGGTCCTTGGCGCCGAACCGGCCTTCCAGAATCGCCTTCGCCAGCGGATTCTCGATGCGCTCCTGAATCGCGCGCTTGAGCGGCCGGGCGCCGAACACCGGGTCGAAGCCGGCTTCCGCGATGCTCGCCAGCGCCTGGTCGGTGACTTCGAGCGCCATCTCCAGTCGCGCCAGGCGTTTCTCCAGATACTGCAACTGGATCTTCGCGATGCCGGCGATGTGCTTCTGGTCGAGCGCGTGGAACACGACGATCTCGTCGATGCGGTTCACGAACTCGGGGCGGAAATGCGTCTTCACCTCGCCCATCACCGCCAGCTTGATCACCTGGTAATCGTCGCCGGACATCTGCTGGATCATCTGCGAGCCGAGGTTGGAGGTCATCACGATCACGGTGTTCTTGAAGTCGACCGTGCGGCCCTGGCCGTCGGTCATGCGGCCATCGTCGAGCACCTGCAGCAGCACGTTGAAGACGTCCGGGTGCGCCTTCTCGACCTCGTCGAAGAGGATCACGCTGTAAGGTTTGCGCCGCACCTGCTCGGTGAGGTAGCCGCCCTCCTCGTAGCCGACGTAGCCGGGCGGCGCGCCGATCAGCCGCGCGACCGAGTGCTTCTCCATGAACTCGCTCATGTCGATGCGGATCAGGTGGTCTTCGGCGTCGAACAGGAAGCCGGCGAGCGCCTTGCACAACTCGGTCTTGCCGACGCCTGTCGGGCCGAGGAAGAGGAATGACCCGTACGGCCGGCTTTCTTCAGAGAGGCCGGCGCGCGAACGGCGGATCGCGTCGGCCACGAGGCGCACGGCCTCGTCCTGGCCGATCACGCGCTCGTGGAGCTTTTCTTCCATCTTGAGCAGCTTCTCGCGCTCGCCCTGCATCATCTTGCTCACCGGAATGCCGGTGGCGCGCGAAACGACCTCGGCGATCTCCTCGGCACCCACTTGAGTCCGCAGCAACTTGTTCGGTGCCGTCTCGCCAGCGCCGACTTTCTCAGCCTGCTTCAACTGCGCTTCGAGCTGCGGCAGCTTGCCGTACTGCAGCTCGGCGAGCTTGTCGAATTGCCCCTTGCGCTGCAGATCGGCGATCTGCGCGCGCAGCTTGTCGATCTCTTCCTTGACGTGCTGGGTGCCATGCACCTGCGCCTTCTCGGCCTTCCAGATCTCCTCGAGGTCGGAGTACTCCTTCTGCAGCTTCGCGATCTCTGCCTCGATCAACTCGAAGCGCTTCTTCGAGGCCTCGTCCTTCTCCTTGCGCACGGCCTCGCGCTCGATCTTCAACTGGATCAGGCGGCGGTCGAGCTTGTCCATCGACTCGGGCTTGGAGTCGATCTCCATCTTGATGCGCGCCGCCGCCTCGTCGATCAGGTCGATGGCCTTGTCCGGCAGGAAGCGGTCGGTGATGTAGCGATGCGACAGTTCCGCCGCCGCGACGATGGCCGGGTCGGTGATGTCCACGCCGTGGTGGATTTCGTATTTTTCCTGCAAGCCGCGCAGGATGGCGATGGTCGCCTCGACGGAGGGCTCGTCGACCAGCACCTTCTGGAAGCGGCGCTCCAGCGCGGCATCCTTCTCGATGTACTTGCGGTATTCGTCCAGCGTCGTTGCGCCGATGCAGTGCATCTCGCCGCGCGCCAAAGCGGGCTTCAACATGTTGCCGGCGTCGATGGCGCCCTCGGCCTTGCCGGCGCCGACCATGGTGTGGATCTCGTCGATGAAGACGATGATGCGGCCCTCGTCCATCGCCACTTCCTTGAGCACGGCCTTGAGGCGTTCCTCGAACTCGCCGCGGTACTTCGCGCCGGCCAGCAGCGCCGCCATGTCGAGCACCAGCACGCGCTTGCCCTTGAGGGTTTCCGGCACCTCGTCATTGACGATGCGCTGCGCCAGGCCCTCGACGATGGCCGTCTTGCCGACGCCCGGCTCGCCGATCAGCACCGGGTTGTTCTTGGTGCGCCGCTGCAGGATCTGGATCGCGCGGCGGATCTCGTCGTCGCGGCCGATCACCGGGTCGAGCTTGCCCTGGCGGGCGCGCTCGGTCAGATCGAGGCAGTACTTCTTGAGCGCCTCGCGCTGGCCCTCGGCTTCCTGGTTCTCGACGGCCTGCCCGCCGCGCACGGCCTTGATCGCATCTTCCAGCGACTTGCGCTGGGCGCCGGCCTCCTTGAACAGGCGTCCCGTCTCGCCCTTGTCCTGGGTCAGGGCGAGCAGGAACATTTCCGACGCAATGAACTGGTCGCCGGCCTTCTGCGCCTCCTTGTCGGTCAGGTTGAGCAGGTTGCCGAGGTCACGGCCGATGGTGACCTCGCCGCCATGCCCTTCCACCTGCGGCAGGCGATCGATGGCGGCGTCGAGCGCCTTCCTGAGCGGCGGGACGTTGACACCGGCGCGCTGCAGCAGGGAGGTCGTGCCGCCGTCCTCCTGGTTGAGCAGCGCCAGCAGCAGGTGCTGCGGCTCGATGATCTGGTTGTCATGGCCGATGGCGATGCTCTGGGCATCGCTGACGGCCTGCTGGAACTTGGTGGTGAATTTGTCGAAGCGCATGGCTGACTCCTGAACATGGTTATTGCCAACATTGGGCTGCGCCGGGCGATTTCAACTGGCGCATAATCCGACAAAAAAGGGAGACGGAGATGACTGGCAGGACAAAGCACCCCGAACTGGCGGCGCTGCACGCCCGCAAGACCGGCAAGGTCATGGCCGCGCGCGAGGCGGTCGAACTGATCCGCGACGGCGACACCATCGCGACCGGCGGTTTCGTCGGCATCGGCTTCGCCGAAAACCTCGCGGTCGCGCTGGAGGAACGCTACCTCGAAACCGGCACGCCGCGCGGCGTCAGCCTCGTCTATGCCGCCGGCCAGGGCGACGGCAAGGAGCGCGGCCTCAACCACCTCGGCCACGACGGCCTGGTCGGCCGCGTGATCGGCGGCCACTGGGGCCTCGCCCCCCGCCTGCAGGAACTCGCGGTCGGCAACCGCATCGAGGCCTGGAACCTGCCGCAGGGGGTGATCGCCCACCTGTTCCGCGACATCGCCGCCGGCAAGCCCGGCACGCTGTCGCGCATCGGCCTCGGGACCTTCGTCGACCCGCGCTTCGGCGGCGGCAAGCTCAACCAGATGACCCGCGACCGCGGCGCGGACATCGTGCGCCTGATGGACATCGACGGCGAGGAGTGCCTGTTCTACAAGGCCTTCCCGATCCACATCGGCCTGATCCGCGGGACGACGGCGGACCTCGACGGCAACATCACGATGGAAAAGGAGGCGCTGACGCTGGAAGCCCAGGCCATCGCGATGGCCGCGCACAATTCCGGCGGCATCGTCATCGCGCAGGTGGAACGCATTGCCGCGCGCGGTTCGCTCAATCCGCGCCAGGTGAAGATTCCCGGCATCCTGGTCGATTGCTTGGTCGTCGCCGAAAAGCCCGAATACCACATGCAGACCTTCATCGAACAGTACAGCCCGGCGTTCTCGGGCGAGATCAGGGTGCCGCTGTCGGCCATCCCGCCGATGGCGATGAGCGAGCGCAAGATCATCGCGCGCCGCGCCGCGCTCGAACTGACCCCGGGCGATGTCGTCAACCTGGGCATCGGCATGCCCGAGGGCGTCGCGGCGGTCGCCACCGAGGAGAAGATCCTCGAGACGATGACGATGACCGCCGAGCCCGGCGTGGTCGGCGGCATCCCCGCCGGCGGCCTGAACTTCGGCGCCGCCACCAACACCCAGGCGATCATCGACCAGCCGAGCCAGTTCGACTTCTACGACGGCGGCGGCCTCGATCTCACCTTCCTCGGGCTGGCGCAGGCCGACCAGGCCGGCAACCTCAACGTCAGCAAGTTCGGCCCGCGGCTGGCCGGCGCCGGCGGCTTCATCAACATTTCGCAGACCGCCCGAAAGGTGGTGTTCGTCGGCACCTTCACCGCCGGCAGCCTCGAGATCGCGGTCGAGGACGGCAAGCTGCGCATCCTCAAGGAAGGCAAGGCGCGCAAGTTCGTGGCGGAAGTCGAGCATCGCACCTTCAGCGGCAGCGAAGCCTGGAAGCGCGGCCAGACCGTGCTGTACATCACCGAGCGCTGCGTGTTCCGGCTCTGCGCGGAAGGACTGGAGCTGACCGAGATCGCGCCGGGCGTCGACCTCGAGCGCGACATCCTCGCCCACATGGATTTCCGCCCGGTCATGCGCACCCCCCCGACGCTCATGGACGCGCGCATCTTCGCTCACGGCCGCATGGGACTCTCCCACGGCAAATGACATATTCTTGATTTCAGTCAGGTTTTAGTCAGCTCATCGTGCTAATCTGAAAAAATTGGTTGTCCTAATTGTCCAATGTGAAGGAGCGCACCATGACTGGAAAAATGGAGAATCTGAGCGAACTGAATCGCAAGAACATGGAAGCGGCGATGCGTCTCGCGCAACTGTCGATCGAGAATTCGCAGCGCGTGATGGCCCTGCAAAACGAACTGGCGCGCGAACTGTTCAACGACGGCGTCGAGAATGCGC
>JAJZSW010000116.1 GCA_021849505.1 Pseudomonadota bacterium | reverse complement strand
GCCGTGTCGTCAAGGTGACCGGCTGGGAAATCGTCGAGCAGGCCTGGCAGGCCGGGCGCGGCATCCTGTTCCTCACCCCGCATCTCGGCTGCTTCGAGATCACCGCGCAGTATTACGCCAGCCACCGGCCGATAACCGTGCTCTATCGCCGGCCCAAGCAGGACTGGCTGGTACCGATCCTCGAGGCGGGGCGGGGCGCCAATCTCAAGCTCGCGCCGGCCGATCTGGGCGGGGTGCGCAAGTTGATCAAGGCGTTGAAGTCGGGAGAGGCGGTCGGCATGCTGCCCGATCAGGCGCCCGGCATCGGCGAGGGCGAATGGGCGCCGTTCTTCGGCAAGCCGGCCTACACGATGACGCTGGCCGCACGCCTCGCCAAGACGGGCACAACGGTGATCCTCGCCTACGCCGAACGCCTTCACTACGGTGCCGGCTATCACCTGCGCTTCCTGCCGCCGGAAGGCGACGTCACCACCCCGTCCGGCATCAATCGCGAGATCGAGCGTCTCATCCTGTGCTGTCCCGGCCAGTACCTGTGGGGCTACAACCGCTACAAGGGGGCACCGCCAGCGGAGTCCGAAACCTGATGACCCGTTTTTTCACCCATGCGGCCCTCGGCCTGCTCTGGTTGGTGCACTGGCTCCCCCTGCCGCTCATTCGCCGGATCGGCGCATTGTTTGGTGTCTTGATGTTTCATGGCGCAAAGCACCGACGCCATATCGCGGAGACCAACTTGCGCCTGTGTTTCCCGCAGCTTGACGCGTCCGCGCGCACCGCCCTGTTGCGCCGCAACTTCAGGGTGTTTGCCCAGGCCATACTGGATCGTTCGCTGCTTTGGTGGGCTGGCGAAGAACGTCTGCGGCGCCTGATCAGCTTGCGTGGCGCCGAACATCTGGACGATGGTTCGGGGCGCCCCGTCATCCTGCTGACGCCGCATTTCGTCGGCATGGATGCCTGCGGGCTGCGCATCAGCATGGATCGGCAAACGGCGGTGATCTATTCGAACCAGACCAATCCGGTGATCAATGCCGTGATGCGCAAGGGTCGGGCACGGTTTCACGATACGGTGCTGATGTCGCGGCAGGACGGCTTGCGCAAGGCCATCAAGGCCTTGCGCGACGGCCTGCCGTTCTTTTACGCGGCCGATCTGGATTTTGGCGCCAGTGATGCCCTGTTCGTGCCGTTTTTCGGGGTTCCGGCGGCCACCGTCGTCGGCCTGCCCCGTCTTGTCAGCCTGACCAAGGCGCGCGTAGTACCTCTGGTGAGTCACCTGACTCCGGACGGTTATGTGGCCGAGCTATTGCCCGCCTGGACCGATTTTCCTTCCGGGGATGTCGAGGCCGATCTGCGCCGACTGAATGCCTTCGTCGAACAGGAGGTGCAGAAAATGCCCGAGCAGTATTTCTGGCCGCACCGCCGCTTCAAGACGCGGCCGCCGGGCGAAAAACGACCGTATTGACCCGCTTTTAGGACAAGACGGCGCTGGCGGCACGGCGTATCCTTGCCGGATGAAGATCCGCTTTACCAAGATGCATGGCCTCGGCAACGACTTCGTCGTGCTCGATGCCACCGGTACGCACGGCCAGAACTTCGTGCCCACCGCCGCACAGGCGAAGTGGCTGGCCGACCGCCATTTCGGCATCGGCTGCGACCAGATTCTCGTCGTCGAACGGCCGACCCGCGAGGATGCGGATTTTCGCTACCGCATCTTCAACGCCGATGGCGGCGAGGTCGAGCAGTGTGGCAACGGCGCGCGCTGTTTCGTGCGCTTCGTGCACGAGCAGGGCCTCACGGGCAAGCGGGAGATCCGCGTCGAGACGATGGCGGGGCTGATCACCCCGCGCCTCGAGGACAACGGCCTGGTCACGGTCGACATGGGCGTGCCGCGTTTCGCGCCGGCCGACATCCCCTTCCTGACCGAAACCGACGACCTGGTCCAGACGCTCGAGTTCGCCGGCCGCAGCGCGGCGATCACCGCGATCTCGATGGGCAACCCCCATGCCGTGCAGGTGGTCGACAACGTCGACATTGCGCCGGTGGGGCGTGACGGCCCGTTGATCGAGGCGCACCCGCGCTTCCCGAAGCGTGTCAACGCCGGCTTCATGGAGATCGTCGACCGGCACGACATCCGCCTGCGCGTCTTCGAGCGGGGGGCAGGCGAGACGCTCGCCTGCGGCACCGGTGCCTGTGCCGCCGTGGTCGCCGGCATCCGCCGCGGACTGCTCGATTCTCCCGTGCGCGTCGCGACGCGCGGCGGCGAACTCCGGGTCGCCTGGGACGGCATGGCCCGGCCCGTGCTGATGACCGGTCCGGCCGTCACGGTATTCACCGGCGAAATCGCCATTCCCGAATTGCCCGAGGACATCACATGACGCTGCTTGCCAAGGACGTGGCCCAGTACCTGAAGGATCATCCCGATTTCTTCAACCAGTACGCCGAAACGCTCGCCCAGATCAGCATTCCCGACCCGCACGGCGGCCGCGCCGTGTCGATCACCGAACGGCAGTTCGGCGCCCTGCGCGACCAGGTCAGGCGCCTCGAAAGCCGGCTCGCCGAACTGCTGCGCTTCGGTGAGGAGAACGACGTGCTCTCCGGCAAGACGCATCGGCTGGCGACGTCCCTGATGGCGTCGACCGATGCCGCCAGCGTGCTGCTCGTGCTGTATGCCCATCTGGGCGGCAGCTTCGCCATTCCGCATGTCGCGGTGCGGCTGTGGGATCTCCCCGGCGACCCCGACTCGCTCGAGTTCCAGCCGCTGGGCGCGGCGGCGAAGGAATTCGTCAGCACGCAGAAGCGCCCCTACTGCGGCGCCGGCAGCGGCCCGGACGTGGAAGCCTGGTTCGGCGCGGACGGCGCCCACGTCCGTTCGGTGGCGATCGTCGCGCTGCGCAACGGCGACAGCACCTTCGGGCTGCTGGCGCTCGGCAGCGAGGAGCCCGAGCGCTTCTATCCCGAGATGGGCACGCTCTACCTCGAACGCATCGGCGAACTGGCCGCCGCCGCGCTCGTGCGCACCTGCGGCTGATCCTCTCATGACCGACGCGTCGGTCGCCGAGTCGGATCCTTCGGTCGCCGAGCCCGATCCTTCGGTCGAACGGTTCCTGGCCGAACTCGCCCACCAGCGGCGCGCCAGCGACCATACGATCGCGGCCTATCGCCACGATTTGGCCGCATTGCAAAGGGGAGCGGGCGAACGCCCGCTCGCGGCGCTGCAATCCCACGAACTGCGCCGTCAGGCGATGCGCCTGCACGGGCAGGGGCTCGCGGCACGCTCCGTCGCCCGCATCCTCTCTGCCTGGCGTGCCTACTACCGCTGGCTGGCGCGGCGCGGCGAACTGGCCGCCGATCCCTGCGTCGGCCTGCGCGCGCCCAAGCGCCCGCGCGCGCTGCCCAAGGCGCTGGCCATCGAGCAGACCGCGGCGCTGCTCGCCATGCCGCAGGATGGCATGGGCGACGTGCTGGCGGTGCGCGACCATGCGATGTTCGAACTGTTCTACTCGTCGGGTTTGCGCCTCTCCGAGCTGGCTTCGCTGGACCTCGACGGCAAACTGGATCTCGCGGGCGCCGAAGTGACGGTCACCGGCAAGCGCGGCAAGACGCGCACCGTGCCGGTCGGCGCCCAGGCAAGGGAGGCGCTCCAGACCTGGCTCGCGCAGCGCGGCAGCCTTGCGGCGCAGGATGAACCGGCGCTCTTCGTCGGCCGGCGCGGCACCCGGCTGACGCCGCGGGCGATCGAACTGCGCCTCGCGCAGTGGGCGAAGAAAAGCGGTCTGGGACTCAATGTCCATCCGCACATGCTGCGCCACTCCTTCGCCAGCCATGTGCTGCAATCCTCAGGCGACCTGCGCGCGGTGCAGGAGATGCTCGGCCATGCCAGCATCGCCACGACGCAGATCTACACGCACCTCGATTTCCAGCACCTCGCGAAAATCTACGACGCCGCGCATCCGCGCGCGCATAAAAAATGAGTGCCGAACTGATCCTCCATCCCGGCAAGGAACGCTCGCTGTTCAAGCGCCATCCGTGGGTATTCGACACCGCCGTCGCGCATCTGGGCGGCCATGCGCGGCCGGGCGACACGGTGACGATCGTCGATGACCGCGGCCGACCGTTGGCCAAGGCGGCCTTCAGCCCGAAATCGAAGATTCGCGCGCGCGTCTGGAGTTTCGACCCCGATGCGCCGATCGACCATGCCTTCTTCAAGCGGCGCGTGGCCGCAGCCGTCGCCCGCCGCGCCGCGCTGCCCGAGCTGAAGCACCAACAGGGCCTGCGGCTGATCCACGCCGAATCCGACGGCCTGCCCGGCGTGATCGCCGACCGCTATGGCGACACGGTGGTGGTGCAACTCACCAGCGCGGGCGCCGAGAAATGGCGCGCCGCCATCGTCGATGGCCTCGTCAAGGCCACGGGTTGCGCTCGTGTTTACGAGCGATCCGACTCAGAGGTGCGCGGACTCGAAGGATTGGAACCCGTGACAGGCTGGTTGTTTGGAGAACCACCGGCCAGCGAGATCGCGATCGAGGAGCACGGCGTGCGCATGGCGGTCGACATCGTCGCCGGCCACAAGACCGGCTTCTACCTCGACCAGCGTGACAACCGTCGCTTGCTGGCCGAGCTGTCGGCCGGCAAGCGCGTCCTCAACTGCTTCTGCTACACCGGGGGCTTCAGCCTGCAGGCGCTGGCAGGCGGCGCGGCGAGCGTGCTCTCCATCGACAGTTCGCAACCCGCGCTCGACCGTGCGGCAGCCAACCTCGCGCTCAACTCGCAGTTCGACGCTTCACGCGCGGAATGGCGCTGCGCCAATGTCTTCGACGAGCTGCGCAGGCTGAAGGCGGCGGGTGAAACCTTCGATCTCATCGTGCTCGACCCGCCGAAGTTCGCGCCCTCGGCCAGCCATGCCGAGCGCGCCAGCCGCGCCTACAAGGACATCAACCTGCTCGGCTTCCGGCTGCTGGCGCCGGGCGGGCTGCTGATGACCTATTCCTGCTCGGGCGGCATCGGCGTCGAACTCTTCCAGAAGATCGTCGCCGGCGCCTCCTGCGATGCCGGGCGGACCGCCCGCATCGTCAAACGCCTGCAAGGCGCCGCCGACCATCCGGTCGACCTTGCCTTCCCCGAAGGTGAATACCTCAAGGGCTTGCTCGTTCAGGTCGATTAAGCCCCGATATCTCCATCAACGTAAAACCAGCGCCCGTCCGCGCGCACGAAGCGGCTGGTTTCGTGCAGCTTGAAGGCGCGGCCGTTGAGCTTGTAGCGCGCGACGAATTCGACGACGGCATGATCCGCGTCCTGCGATTGGTGGCGCTTCACCGTCAGGCCGATCCAGCGCGGCCGGGGTTCTTCATCGAGTTGCAGCGCGACTGGGCGGGTAGTCGGGTGCCACGTCGCAAGAAGGTAGGGTTCGTTGCCCAGCACGTAAGCGGTGTAGCGCGAGCGCATCAATGCCGCGGCATCGGGCGCGGGCGCCTGACCATCGAGGTACCGTCCGCAGCAGGCGGCGAGCGGCTGGCCGCTGCCGCAGGGGCAGGATGCGGGCGTCACTTGCGGGCCGGCTCGGTATAGGGCGCGATCTTGTCGACCGTCAGCCGGTAGCCGGCGACGCCCCACTGCGTTTCGCCGCGCTGCACGGCGAGCGTGCCGTAG
>JAJZSW010000115.1 GCA_021849505.1 Pseudomonadota bacterium | reverse complement strand
CTGTTCGGCGACCAGACGGGTGAGGGCATCGCGGTCGAGCACCGCGAACAAGGTCGGCGCGAGGGTGACACAGCTGGCGAAGCGCGGCTCACCGTCGATCAGCGACATCTCGCCGAGCGTCTTGCCGGGACCATCGACGGCCAGCCGCTGCGGCAGGCCTTGGCGGTCGCGCTTGATGATCTCGACGCTGCCTTCGAGCAGCAGCAGCATGCAGTCGCCGAGTTCGTCCTCGCGGATGATCTCGATGCCGATCTCGGCGCGGTAGCAGCGCATGTAGTGCGCCAGCAGCTCGATTTCCGCCCGGTCGAAGTCTTCGAACAGCCGGATGTGCTCGATGATCTCCATGATGCGATCGACGTGGGCGGTCGCATTGCCCAGCGCTTGCAGGGCGGCGAAGGGGTCGTTGGGATAAGCGCTGGTCATGGCATCGGCGAATCGAATGGTTGGTTCATTCTAGCCGGCCAGCAGCCAGATGACCATGAGCAGCCAAAGCCCGAATACGCCCAGCAAATGGGGGTCATTCAGCAGTTCGCGCGCCGGGTCGCCCCCGCCGCCTGCCCGGTGCAGGCGATACAGGTAGCGCAGCAGGCCGTAGAGCACACAGGGCACGGTGGCGATCAGCCAGGGCGTGCCGTGCAGCGCGATGGTCTCTTCGCTGACCGTGTAGAGGCTGTAGGCAATCACCGTCGCGCCGCCCGTCAGGGTGATGAACTGGTCGAGCATCGGCGCCGAGTACTGGTCGAGCACGCGCCGGTGCGGCTTGCCTTCCTCGGCCGGAATCTCGACCTCGGCGCGCCGCTTGGCGAAGCCGAGGAACAGCGTCAGCATCAGGCCGCACAGCACCAGCCAATGGGAGGGCTCGATGCCCACGCCGAGCGTGCCGGCGAGGATGCGCAGCATGAAGCCGGCGGCGATGATGAAGACGTCGAGGATCACGATGTGCTTGAGTCCCAGGCTGTAGCCGATGTTCATCAGCACGTAGAAGACGAAGATCCACGGCGCCTGCGAGGGGGGAACGCCAAAAAGTCCGAAGACCAGTCCGCCGCCGGCCAGCAGGCAGATCGCGGCAAGGGCTAGGGCGGTTCCGATGCCCACCCTGCCGCTGGCGATGGGGCGCCTGCGCTTCTCGGGATGGCGCCGGTCGGCCTCGCGATCGAGGATGTCGTTCATCACATACACCGCCGAGGAGATCAGGCAGAAGGCGACGAAAGCCGCCAGCGCCTGCGCGCGCATCTCCGGATTCGTCCAGGCGTGGCCGAAGAGCAGGCCGACCAGCACGAAGCCGTTCTTCACCCACTGGTGCGGTCTGAGCAGCTGGATCAGCGGGTGCACTTGTCCTCCGGGAAATAGCGCTCGCAGAAATAGCAGCCCGCAAGCGGCAGCCAGTCCGGCACGGCATAGTAGCGGCGCCGCACCTCGGCCAGTACCGTATCACGATAGCGTGGGTAATCGAAGCCCTCGCCGCGCACCACCCAGAAGCGCACGCCGCGGTGCTCGAAGCTGTCTATCGTCACGCTGCGGAACCAGAGGGTGTATTCGCCCTCCTGCGGCGCAGTCTTGCGCAGCACGGTGATGTCGCGCCCGTCATGCGCGCGCCAGTCGGTGAGGATGTCGTCGTGGCGCGCCTTGCCCGATCCCGGCCCGAGCACCGGCAAGTAGCGGCGCAGGTTATAGCCCAGCGTCACCGCGTTCGAATAGCCGTCGGAGACCAGCAACGTGTCGCCCGGCGCGGCACGCTCGACCAACTCCCGGCTCTCGAAGGTCAGCACGACGCCTGGATAGAAGCCCAGCGTGCGCCAGGTTTCCAGCGGCAGCCGCGCCGCCGCGAGCGCCAGCGCGATGTGCAAGGCCGCGAATCCGAGGAAGAAGACCGCCAGCTTCTGCAGGCCCCGCGGCGTCAGGCGCCGCGCCGCGAGCAGCAGCGCGAACGGCACGAAGGACAGTACCCAGTGCAGGCCGATGGTCTTGGCCAGCGACAGCAGGGCGAACAGCATCAATGGCACCGCCGCCAGCACGAGCAGCGTGCGGTCGCTCGCGCCATCCGCGCGGGGCAGCGGGCGGCGGAACAAGGTCCACATCACCGGCGGCGTGAGGATGTAGAGCAGCATTGCCGGATAGAGCAGCGGCGTCGCCGGGTTGAGGCCGGTATTGCCGCGGTCGTGGCGATTGACGAAATTGAACAGGTAGTTGGTCCAGCAATGCCCGCTGTTCCACCACCCCATCAGCAGCAGGGCCGGCACGCAGCAGGCGTAGGCGATGAGCAGTCCCCGCCAGGCCCCGCGCGTGCGCCGCAGCAGCACGTCGACGAGGTAGGCGAAGCCCAGCAGCGCGGCGAAGTACTTCGCCAACACCGCGCCGGCCAGGAACAGGCCGGCGACCAGGTACCAGCGCGGGCTGTCGTCCTGTGTTGCCCGCAGCCAGGCCAGTCCGGAGAGAACCGCGCAATACACCAGCGCGGTATCGGTGGTGACGAAGACGTTCCAGACATTCACCGGCGCGAGCAGGACCAGCAACGCGACCCAGTCCCGGGAATCGCGCTGGTCGGGCCACAGGCGCGGCCATATCCAGCGCACGGTCAGGGCGAGCAACAGGGGCTGGAGGACCTGTGGCAGCCGCAGCCACCACTCGGCATCGCTCACCGCCAGGAGCGCAGCGAGCCACCAGCCGATCAGCGGCGGATGGTCGTAGAACCCCCAGTCAGGAACCTTGCCCCACCAGATGAAATAAGCTTCGTCACCGCTGATGGGGAAGGCGCTCGCCAGCCAGAAGCGGAAGGCGAGCGTCAGCCCGGCGACAACGACGAACAGCCGGCCGGGCGTGGCGAGCACGGCAATCAGCGCGTGGCGAGGGCTGCCCGCCGTTGCCGCACCGCTTCGGCGAGTTGGTCGAGCACGACGACGGTGTCGTCCCAGCCGAGGCAGGCGTCAGTGATCGACTGACCGTAGGCGAGCGGCTTGCCCGGCTTGAGGTCCTGACGGCCCTCGTTGAGGTGGGATTCGATCATCACACCGAAAATGCGCTCCTCGCCGGCGGCGAGCTGGGCCGCGACATCGGTCGAGACTTCCATCTGGCGCTTGAAATCCTTGCGGCTGTTGCCGTGCGAGAAGTCGACCATCACGCGCGCCGCGAGTCCGGACTTGCCGAGTTCGGTGCAGGCGGCGTCGATGCTGGCGTGGTCGTAGTTGGTCTGCTTGCCGCCGCGCAGGATGACGTGGCAGTCCTCGTTGCCGTTGGTCGACACGATCGCCGAGTGGCCGGCCTTGGTCACCGAGAGGAAATGGTGCGGCGCCTGCGCGGCGCGGATCGCATCGACGGCGATCCTGATGTTGCCGTCGGTGCCGTTCTTGAAGCCGACCGGGCAGGACAGGCCGGACGCCAGTTCGCGATGCACCTGGGATTCGGTGGTGCGCGCGCCGATGGCGCCCCAGCTGATCAGGTCGGCGGTGTATTGCGGCGAAATCGTATCGAGGAACTCGGTGGCGCAGGGCAGGCCCATCTCGGCCAGTTCCCAGAGCAGGCGGCGCGCGAGGCGCAGGCCTTCGTTGATCTTGTAGCTGCCATCCATGCGCGGATCGTTGATCAGGCCCTTCCAGCCGACGGTGGTGCGCGGCTTCTCGAAATAGACGCGCATCAGGATCAGCAGGTCCTCGCTCAGGCGGTCGTGCACCTCCTTGAGCCGGCGGGCATATTCCAGCGCCGAATCGATATCGTGGATCGAACAGGGCCCGACGACCACCAGCAGGCGGCTGTCGGCGCCGTGCAGGATGCGGTGGATCGCCGCGCGCGCGTTGTAGGCCGTGATCGCGGCCTTTTCGGTGGCCGGGAACTCGCGCAGGACGTGTCCCGGCGGCGAGAGTTCCTTGATTTCCCTGATGCGGACGTCGTCGACGATGTGCTTCATGATGGCAGTGCCTGATACGAAAAGGGGACGATTTTACCGCAGCGCATCAACCTGCCGTGCCGCCCACCGTCATCCCTTCAATGCGTACGGTCGGCTGGCCGACGCCGACCGGCACGCTCTGGCCTTCCTTGCCGCAGGTGCCGACGCCGGGGTCGAGCGCCAGGTCGTTGCCGATCATCGAGACACGCGTCAGCACGTCCGGGCCGTTGCCGATCAGCGTCGCCCCCTTCACCGGCCGAGTGATTTTCCCGTTCTCGATCAGGTAGGCCTCGGCCGCCGAAAAGACGAACTTGCCGCTGGTGATGTCGACCTGCCCGCCGCCGAAGTTGGCGGCGTAGAGCCCCTTCTTCACCGAGGCGATGATTTCCTGCGGATCGCGGTCGCCCGCCTCCATCGTCGTATTGGTCATGCGCGGCAGCGGCAGGTGGGCGAAGGACTCGCGCCGGCCATTGCCAGTCGGGTTGACACCCATCAGGCGCGCATTGAGGGTGTCCTGCAGGTAGCCGACGAGGATGCCGTCCTCGATCAGCACGGTACGCTGCGTCGGGTTGCCCTCGTCGTCGATGGAGAGCGAACCGCGCCGGTGCGGGATGCTGCCATCGTCGACGACCGTCACCCCTTTCGCCGCCACCCGTTCGCCGATGCGGCCCGAGAACGCCGAACTGCCCTTGCGGTTGAAGTCGCCCTCGAGCCCGTGACCGATCGCCTCGTGCAGCAGGATGCCGGGCCAGCCGCTGCCGAGCACCACGGTCATCTCGCCGGCCGGCGCGGGTTCGGCACCGAGATTCACGCTGGCCTGGTGCACGGCCTTCTCGGCGTAGTCCTGCAGCACGGCGTCGGTGAAGTAGCCGTAATCGAAGCGTCCGCCGCCGCCCGCCGAGCCCTGCTCGCGGCGGCCGTGCTCCTCCATGATCACGGTGACCGATACGCGGCACAGCGGCCGCACGTCCGCCGCGAGGCGGCCATCGGAACGCGCCACCAGGATCGTTTCCCAGCTGCCGGCGATGTGCGCCATCACCTGCGTGACGCGTGGGTCGAGCGCGCGGGCGAGACTTTCGAGGCGCTCCAGCAGCTTGACCTTCTCGGCATCGGGCAGGGAGGCCAGCGGGTCGCTGCCCGCATACAGCGCCGGCGCATTGCGGCCCGCGAGCCGCGGCATTGCGCCCAGCGAACCATTGGCGCCGGCCGCGGCGATCGCGCGCGTCGCCTTCGCCGCGCCGAGCAGCGCGGGCAGGCTGATCTCGTCGGAATAGGCGAAGGCGGTCTTCTCGCCGCTGATCGCGCGCACGCCGACACCCTGCTCGATGTTGAAGCTGCCGGACTTGACGATGCCCTCCTCGAGGCTCCAGGCCTCGGAACGGGCGAACTGGAAATAGAGGTCGGCGAAGTCGAGCCGGTGGCCGAACAGTTCGCCGAAGACATGCGACAGCTGGGTGTCGGACAGGTCGTAGGGGCTCAGCAGATGCTGCTCGGCGATGCGGAGATGGTCGATGGGGTGCGGAGCGTTCATGGATGGGTTTGTCGTTGTGATGCGTGGGTCGGGTGCCGTCGCGCCAGCGCCGACTTTTGCAATATGGGGACGAGTTTACAGTCTTCTATGCCGCAAGGCCGGCAGGCTCGCCCGCACCGCCGCGATGCGTTCCGGATCGAGGTCGGCGACGATAACGCCTTCACCGTACTCCATGCGCGCCAGCACCTCGCCCCAGGGATCGACGATCATGCTGTGGCCGTGGGTCATGCGCCCGGTCGGATGCAGCCCGCCCTGCGCCGAGGCCAGCAGGTAGCACTGGTTCTCGACCGCGCGCGCGCGCAGCAGCATTTCCCAGTGCGCCTTGCCCGTCGTGTCGGTGAAGGCC
>JAJZSW010000114.1 GCA_021849505.1 Pseudomonadota bacterium | reverse complement strand
CGCCGTCGCGGTGGCGGATGGCGATGCCGAGCAGCACATCGCCGTGCTGCGTCAGTGCGTTCAGCACGTCGCGCGGCAGTTCGTCGAAGAACAGCGGGATGGCGGTCTCGGGCAGGATGGTCAGCGCGGCGGGATGCTTCTGCGCGAGCCCGACGTAGCCGTCGATCGACAGCGGCAAACGCTCGGGCACCCACTTGAGGCTTTGCGGGATGTTGCCCTGCAGGAGGGCGACGGAAACCGGTTTGCCGGCCGGCTGCGTCCAGTCCATGCCGCGCAGCAGGGCGCCGCCCCCCAGCAGGACGATGATCACGGCCCAGCCCGCCTTGCGGCGCGAATCCAGGGCCGGCAGCGCGGCGATCAGTGCGACGAGAAAGCCGATGCCGTAGCTGCCGAGCACGGCGGCGTAGCCGGCGAGCGGGCTGGGTGGCGTCTGCGAATAGCCGAGCGCCAGCCAGGGAAAGCCGGTGAATAGCCAGCCGCGCAGCCATTCGGTCAGTGTCCAGAGCCCGGCGAAGAGCAGCGCATTCTTGTAAAAGTCAGTTCTGGCAAGACGGCACGACAGATAGCCGGCCAGCGCAGGAAACAGCGCAAGGTAGGCGCAGAACAGCACCGTCGCGGCGATGGCGACCGGCGCGGCCATGCCGCCGACATCGTGCAGGCTGACGTAGACCCACGAGACACCGGCGAGGTAGAAACCCAGCCCGTAGCAGAACCCGAGCCCTGCCGCGCCGCGCGGGGACGAGCTGCGCTGCCAAAGGCGGAACAGCAGCGCAAGCGCGAGGACCGGCAGCGGAAACAGTTCGAACGGCGCGAAGCCGAAGACGCTGATGCCCCCCAAGCCTGCGGCAAGCAGGAAAGGCGGCAAGCTCATGCCTGCGATTCTTGGGTTTCGAGCGCCAGCCGCTTCTGCGGGTCGACGAGCAGCGTATGCACGCGCCGACTGTCGGCGCGCAACACCTGCAGGCGAATGCCTTCGATCACGACCACTTCGTTGCGCTTGGGCAGCCGGCCCAGTTCGTAGATCACCAGTCCGCCGACCGTGTCGAAATTCTCGTCAGAAAATTGCGTGCCGAAGGCTGCGTTGAAATCCTCGATCTCTGTGGTCGCCTTGACGCGGTAGCGGCCGGCGTTGTCGAGCACGATGTTGCCGGCGGCTTCGTCGAAGTCGTATTCGTCCTCGATGTCGCCGACGATCTGTTCGAGCACGTCCTCGATGGTGACGAGGCCGGCGACGCCGCCGTATTCGTCCACGACGATGGCCATGTGGTTGCGCGATGCGCGGAACTCGCGCAGCAGCACGTTCAGGCGCTTCGACTCGGGAATGAACACCGCCGGCCGCAGGCTGTCGCGCAGGTCGAACTCCCGGCCGGCGAAGTGGCGCAGCAGATCCTTCGCCAGCAGGATGCCGATCACGTCGTCCTTGCTCTCGCCGATTGCCGGGAAGCGCGAGTGCGCCGTGTCGAGGGCGAAGTCGACGATCTTTTCGAGCGGGTCGTGGACCGAGACGACGTCCATTTGCGCACGTGGCACCATGATGTCGCGCACCTGCATCTCTGACACCGACAGCGCACCCTCGATGATCGAGAGCGCATCGCCATCCATGAGATTGCGGTCGTGCGCGCCGCGCAGCAGTTGCAGCAGTTGTTCGCGGTCTTCGGGTTCGCCCAGCAGCAGGAGCGAGAGCCGTTCAAGCAGTGACGGTCGACTAGGGGAAGGGTCCATATTCAAATATAAGGATCGGGGATCCCGAAACGGGCCAGAACTGCGCGCTCCCGCGCTTCCATCCGCGCGGCGGCGCGTGCGCCGGTTTCGTGATCGTATCCCTGTAGGTGAAGCATACCATGCACCACCATGTGCGCCAGATGCGCCTTGAGGGACTTCCCCTGCTCCTTCGCTTCGCGCCGCACCACGGCGGTGCAGATCACCACATCACCTGCCACGGGCCGCGTTGCGTAGACGAAAGTCAGCACGTTGGTCGCATAGTCCTTGCCACGAAAGTCGCGATTGAGCATGCGGCCTTCATCGGCAGCGACGAAGCGGATGGTCGCCTGCACATCGGTTTCCTGCGCGGCCCTGACCCAGCGGCGCAGCTGCGACCGGTCGGGCAGGCGCGCGTCGGCGCAACCGTACTGCACGGCAAGCGAAAGTTCAGGTGCCTTCTTTTTTTGCATTCTTCTCATAAGCCGCGACGATGCGCGCGACGAGCGGATGACGCACGACGTCGGAGGCATCGAAATCGGTGAAGGCCAGCCCGCGCACGCGCGCGAGGATGCGCCGCGCCTCCACGAGGCCGGATTTCTGCCCCTTCGGCAGGTCCATCTGCGTGATGTCGCCGGTCACGACGGCCTTGGCGCCGATGCCGATGCGCGTGAGGAACATCTTCATCTGCTCGGGCGTGGTGTTCTGCGCCTCGTCGAGGATGATGAAGGCGTGGTTGAGCGTGCGCCCGCGCATGTAGGCGAGCGGCGCGACCTCGATCGCCTGCTTCTCGAACATGCGCGCCACCTTGTCGAAACCCATCAGGTCGTAGAGGGCATCGTAGAGCGGGCGCAAATAGGGGTCGACTTTCTGCGCGAGGTCGCCGGGCAGGAAGCCGAGCCGCTCGCCGGCCTCGACGGCGGGGCGCGTCAGCACGATGCGCTGCACCTGGTCGCGCTCGAAGGCATCGACGGCGCTGGCGACGGCAAGATAGGTCTTGCCGGTGCCGGCCGGGCCGATGCCGAAGGTGATGTCGTGCTCCTGGATCTGGCGCAGGTACTGGACTTGATGGGGCGTGCGGCCGTGCAGGTCGCTCTTTTTCGTCAGCAGTCCGGCCGCGGGCTGGACCGCCTGGCCGCGCAGTTCGACGAGTCCGAGCTGGATGTCGTCGATCGACAGCGGCGCGGCGGCGTGCGCGTAGAAATGCTTCAGCGCGGCGGCGGCCACGCGCGCCTGCGCCGGATCGCCGGCGATGCGGAAATGCGCGCCGCGCCGCGTCAGTATCACGTCGTAGGCCATCTCGATCTGGCGCAGGTTCTCGTCGAGCGCGCCGCAGAGATTGGCCAGCCGCGCGTTGTCCAACGGCTGCAAATCGATCGAAAGACTTCGGGGTTTCACGCGCACTCCTGCGATGCCGTCCTGCCGGCGCCGACTTTTCAGCGATTGTCGGCGAGGGTTGCCTCGGCGGCGGAAAGGATCCAGACGCGATAGACCGTGCCCATCGCATCCGTCTGGTAGCGCACCGGCGCGGGGGCCTGCACCATCATCGGCGGGATCGCCATGTTGAGTTCGTTGCGGATCACCACGCCGGGCGATAGCAGATAAGTCTGGCCGTCGATCAGCACCTGGCCGTTCCACGGCGGCGTCATCACGCCGCGCTTCGACTCCATTGGCAGGTTGCGGACGATACCGGCCGCCGGCAAAGACGGCGCAGGCGTCAGCAAACCCTGCACGGCCGAACCGATGATGGAGCCGACGATGGCGGAAGTAATGGGGTCCATGGCCCTTATCATAGCCCCGATTGCGGCTGGCGTGAAACCGCTACCGGCCCGCTTGTCATGGCGGACGGCTACGCCCAGTCGGCGACGAAGGGATTGTTACGCCGTTCCTCGCCGAAGGTGGACATCGGCCCGTGACCGGGAATGAAGGAAAAGTCGTCGCCGAGCGGAAACAGCTTCCCGCGGATCGCGCGGATCAGCTCAGCGTGATTGCCGCGTGGGAAGTCGGTGCGCCCGATCGAGCCTGCGAACAGCACATCCCCGACGAGCGCCAGTTTCGACGGCCGGTGGACGAAGCAGACATGTCCCGGCGTATGGCCGGGCGTGTGCAGGACGTCCAGCGTCATCCCGCCGACCGTCACCGTATCGCCGTCCTCGAGCCAGCGGTCAGGCTGCAGCGCCGGCGTGTCCGGAAAACCGAACATGCGGCACTGCTCGGGCAGCTGGTCGAGCCAGAACGCCTCCTCGCGCTGCGGCCCTTCGATGGGCACGCCCAGGCGCCGCGCCAGTTCCGCGGTGCCGCCGACATGGTCGATATGGCCATGAGTCAGCAGGATCTTCTCGACCTGCAGGTCGCGCCCGGCGATTTCCGCCATGATGCCATCCACCTCCCCGCCGGGATCGACCACCGCCGCGCGGCGCGTGGCTTCTTCCCAGATCAGGCTGCAGTTCTGCGCGAAGGGCGTGACGGGCAGGATCAGGTAATCGAGCATGCCCGCGCCTCAGTGCGCCATGAAGGCGAT
Organism: Pseudomonadota bacterium; assembly: GCA_021849505.1. Lineage (GTDB taxonomy): Bacteria > Pseudomonadota > Gammaproteobacteria > Burkholderiales > Rhodocyclaceae > Sulfuricystis. The sequence goes on along the minus strand of JAJZSW010000114.1, from coordinate 1,539 downwards.
GCCGTAGAGCAGCGCGCCGGCGATGATGAACAGGATCAGGACGATCGTCTTCCAGGGCGGCCGCTTCTCGGCATAGGGATCGGTCAGCGCGCGCTCGGCGCCGGCCGGCAAAGCGGCCAGCTGGGTCAGCGAGGTGCCGAAGGGGATGTTGATGCGCGCCCGCGCATTGACCGCCCAGCCGTTGGCGTCGAGCAGCGGGCCGAGGTTGCGCGCGCGCAGCTTGAACCAGGCGATGATCACCGCCGGGCCGGACACCACCAGCAGCAGTCCGGCCAGCGCGATCGGCAGCTGCCACCACTTGAGGCCGAGCAATCCGGTGACCATCGAGGCAACGGCCGTGCCGATCGCGCCGACGGCGAGGCCGATCGCCGCGAAGATGCCGGCGAACTTGCCGACGTCGAAGGGCGTGGGCGCCGCTTTCGCCGGGGGCGCTTCGACCTTCTTGCCGACGCCGGCGGCGACTTCGGCGAGCTTGCCGTCGACCGCGCCGGCCTTGCTGGCGGCGAGCTTCTGCAGCTGCTCGGCGACCATGCGCGCGAGCTTCTTGTAGGGCGACCAGAAGGCCTGGCGCAGGCTGATCGGGTGGTCGACGATCTTGACGATGGTCGCGTCCCAGTCCTTGCCTTCCCGGTCGTAGAACACGCCGTTCCTGCCAACCATCAGCTGGTCGCTGTCGCCGGCGGTAAAGGCGGCGGCGATGCTGCGCTGCTCGCCGGGCCGCACGCAATCGCAATAGACGAGGCACAGCCGCGACAGCGAGGCCAGCGCCGCGTGCTTGCCGGCATCGTTGACGGCGACCACCAGCTCGCAGGCGCGGCCGTCGAGGTAGAGCGTGCCGATCTGGAAGATCGCCTGCCCCTGGCGGGAATAGAAATCCTTGAAGGCGACGAAGTTGTTGGCCAGCTTCATCAAATCGCGGCAATAGCGGGTGAGGCGCTCGAGGGCCAGCACGCCGTCGCCGGCGGCGGCCGGGTCGGGCTTGGCCGCGAGCCAGGCGGCATAGGGGGCGAACTTGTCCTTGAGGCTTTGCCAGTCGGCCTCGCTCAGGCTGTCGCGCGCGCCGAGCAGCGGCGTGACCGCCTGGTCGCGCAGGGCGGCGAGCGCGCCGGCCCAGGCCGGATTCACGCCGGCGGACAGCGGCAGTGCCGTGTCACCAGCGCCGACTTTTGCCAGCGGCAGATCGGCGGCTGAGCCGGCGGCGAGCAGGCCGGCGGCGAGCGCCTTGAGCGCTTCCTCGGAGGCATTGAGCATCGCCGCGGCGCGCGCGTCGAAGGCGGCGAGCCGGCAGCGCGTGAAGAAATCGTCGGCCTTGGCGGCGACCGCCTGCACGGTCGCGTACGCGGCCTCGGTCGCGGCGCCGAGTGGGCGCACGTCCTGGCCGGCTGCCTCCCAGGCGGCGAGCGCCTTCGCGGCGACGCGCGCCTGCGCGGCGCTGGCCGCCTCGACGGTGATCGCGGCGTCGCCGCTCTCGGCGAGGATCTCGCGCGCGGCGGCGGCGATCGCCGCGCCTGCCTCGTCGTCGGCACGGATCGCCGCCAG
>JAJZSW010000113.1 GCA_021849505.1 Pseudomonadota bacterium | reverse complement strand
AGCTCGGCGTCGAAGGCGCGCTGGTGCAGATGATTTCCCACGGCTTCGTTTCGGGCGCCATGTTCCTGTGCGTCGGCGTCATGTACGACCGCATGCATTCGCGCCAAATCGCCGACTACGGCGGCGTGGCGAACACCATGCCCAAGTTCGCCGGCTTCTTCATGCTCTTCGCGATGGCCAATGCGGGCTTGCCGGCCACGTCGGGTTTCGTCGGCGAGTTCATGGTGATTCTCGGCGCGATCAAGTTCAACTTCTGGATCGGCTTCGCCGCCGCAACGACGCTGGTGCTCGGTGCGGCCTACACGCTGTGGATGTACAAGCGTGTGATCTTCGGCCCGGTAGCCAATGCCCACGTGGCCGAACTGACAGACATCAACAGTCGAGAGTTCCTCATTCTGGCGGTGCTGGCGGCCTGCGTGCTGGCCATGGGCATTTACCCCTTCCCCTTCACCGAAGTGATGCATGCCTCGGTGGATAACCTGCTCAAGCATGTTGCGGTGAGCAAGCTCTAACGGCGCAAAGCGATGCTCAACAATTTCGTCCCGCCCGATCTCTACCCGGCCTCCGCGGAAATCTTCCTGCTGGCCATGGCCTGCGTCATCCTGCTGGTCGATGCCTTCATCGGCACCACCAAGCGCTGGGTCGTTGCCGCGCTGACCATCGTGACGCTGGTCGGCTGCGCGCTGATTACCTACTGGACGATGGACGGACAGGTGGTGCTGACCTTCAGCAACATGTTCGTCGACGACCTGCTCGCGGACTTCCTCAAGCTGTTGGTTTACTTGGCAGTGATCGTCGTCATTGTCTACAGCCGCGACTTCCTCGCCGCGCGCAACCTCGACAAGGGCGAGTATTACGTGCTGGTGCTGTTCGCCACGCTCGGCATGATGGTGATGATCTCGGCCGCGAGCTTCCTGACCATCTATCTTGGACTCGAACTGCTCTCGTTGTCCCTCTACGCCCTGGTCGCCCTCGACCGCGATTCCGCGCGAGCGACCGAGGCGGCGATGAAGTATTTCGTCCTCGGCGCGCTGGCCTCCGGCCTGCTGCTCTACGGCATGTCGATGGTGTATGGCGCGACCGGCACGCTGGAAATCGGCGGCGTCGCCCAGGCCCTGCATCTCGGCGTCGCGAACAAGACCGTGCTGGTGTTCGGCCTGGTCTTCATCGTCTCCGGCATCGCCTTCAAGCTCGGCGCCGTGCCGTTCCACATGTGGGTTCCCGACGTCTATCACGGCGCGCCGACGCCGATCACGCTGCTGATCGCCTCGGCCCCCAAGCTGGCTGCCTTCGCGATCGCCATGCGCATGCTGGTGTATGGCCTGTTCGAACTGGCCGAGCACTGGCAGAGCATGCTGATGATCCTGGCGATGCTCTCGATTGCCGTCGGCAACCTCGTCGCCATTGCGCAGACCAACATCAAGCGCATGCTGGCCTATTCGGCAATCTCGCACATGGGTTTCCTGCTGCTCGCGCTGATGAGTGGCGTCGTCGGGCCGGACAAGCACTTTGCCCTGAACGCCTACAGTTCGGCGATGTACTACGTGGTGGCCTACGTGATCATGTCGCTGGGCGCCTTCGGCACCGTGCTGCTGTTGTCGCGCGCCGGTTACGAGGCGGAGCATCTGGACGACTTCAAGGGCCTGAACCAGCGCAGCCCGTGGTTCGCCGCGGTGATGATGGCGGTGATGTTCTCGATGGCCGGCGTGCCCTTCTTCGTCGGCTTCTTCGCCAAGTTCGCCGTGCTGCTGGCCGTCGTCGATGCCGGCCATATCTGGGTGGCCGTATTCGCGGTCATGTTCTCGCTGATCGGCGCCTTCTACTACCTGCGCATCGTCAAGTTCATGTACTTCGATCCACCGGTGGATGCCGCCCCGATCACCGCGGGCCTCGACATGCGCTTCCTGCTGTCGGTGAATGGCGCGGCGGTTGCCCTGTTCGGCATCTTCCCGGACGCGCTCGTGTCGCTCTGCACCTACGCCCTGCTGCGCTCGCTGTAAACCGGTCTTCCGCGTAATTGCCGTGTCCCGGCTGCTGAAGTCGATCCTGCTCTTTGTCGCAATCGTCGTCGCCCTGCTGGCGGCGCCGCTGCTGTTCATCGCCGATGACGGCAAGCCCGTGGAGCAGGCTGCGGAAGGAATGCCATGGCAGATCGAAGTGCTGTCCGCAGGATACTCGCGCGTATTCGGCATCACGCCAGGCCTGAGTACACTCGACGAAGCTGATGTGCGCATCGGCAGCGATGCACAGGTGGCGATGATCGTCGCGCAGGGGGAGAGCGGTTCGGTCGAAGCTTTTTATGAAAGAGTGACTGCGGGATTCGTCACCGGCAAGATGATCCTGACGCTGGAAACCACCCTTGCAGAGCGCGAGCAGATGCTCAAGCGCGCCGTCAAGGCCGAGTACATGGAGAGCGCGACGCGGCGCATCACGCTCGCCGACGGCGACCTGCAGGCCTTGAAGCAAGCCAGGATTGCCGCCATCGCCTTCATTCCCGCGGCGCAGCTGGACGAAGCGGTCGTGCTGCAGCGTTTTGGCACGCCCGCCGAGCGCATCCGCTCGAGCGAGCATACCGAGCATTTTCTCTACCCCGACAAGGGCCTCGACCTGCGGCTCGACGCCAAGGGCAAGGAACTGCTGCAATATGTCGCCCCGCGCGATTTCGCGCGCCTGCGCGACCCGCTGCTGGCGGCGCAGTAGCGGCTATGCGCCTTTCTTCTCGGCTTCCCGTTGCGCCTCGTAGGCCGACGGGCTGACGCCGGCATGGGCGAGGAATTCGCGCAGGTGCTTGATGTCCTGCCGCCCGAACACGCTGCCCTGATGGGGGTGATGCAGGAAGTATTCGCGGCGGTTCAAGACAACGCGGAAGCGCGCCCCATGAACGGGCTGGACTTCCGCGCCGAGATGGTGGAGCAGGGACTCGATCTCGCGCCAGTGGATGTTCGCGCTCGGCGGATCCTGGAACAGGCTGCGCAACAGGTGCAGGTGCTTGTGACTCATGACGCTCTCCCGGCCACTTTCATGGCGGAGGCGGTGAGATTCGAACTCACGAACGCCTTGCGACGTTGCCGGTTTTCAAGACCGGTGCATTCAACCGCTCTGCCACGCCTCCGATGCGAGGCGAATTATAGCCCGCCGAGCGGTCGCAGTCCGTGGCGACGCCGTGCTTCGTCGCAGGCGTCGTCGCCCATCCCCAGTGCCGAGAGCGGCGCGAAGTCACGGCAGGCCGCTGGCCGCTGCGCATAGATCGTGCAGCGCACTTGCGTTCCGATCGCGCCTTCCAGCGCGATGCAGCGGCCGGGCACATCCGGGTTGTCGCGCATGCAGGCGGTCGTCGGCGTATAGGGTTCGGTCAGGTGGTCCGGCACCCAGCCACCCGGCCGGCTGGCCAGATCGACGCGGGGCAGGGTGATGCGAAAAGTGGTGCAGCAGGCGCCGCAACTGCAGCACACGGAGGGCTCGGTGTCCATCCCGCGAGGGTAGCAAAAATGTCATGCGCCGCGTTGCACGGCGGCGCCAATTCGTCTAGAATCCGCGCCTCGTTGCAGGCGGTTAGCTCAGCTGGTTAGAGCGCCACGTTGACATCGTGGAGGTCGTTGGTTCGATTCCAATACCGCCTACCAGACATGAAAAAGCCGCCCCGGATTCCGGGGCGGCTTTTTGTTTTCAGCGCTGCAGAAAGTCGGCGCTGGTCAGACGGCAGCCAGTGCCTGTTCCAGGTCGGCCTTGAGGTCGTCGATATGCTCGAGGCCGATCGACAACCGTACCATGTCTTCCGACAAGCCGGCTTTCGCCAGTTCGGCCGGCGAGAGCTGGCGGTGGGTGGTGCTGGCCGGATGGCAGGCCAGCGACTTGGCGTCGCCGATGTTGACGAGGCGGGTGATGAGCTTGAGCGCATCCTGGAACTTCGCGCCGCCCTCGCGGCCGCCCTTGACGCCAAACGAGAGGATGCCCGAGGCGCGGCCGCCCATGTACTTCCGTGCGAGCGCGTTTTCGGGATGGTCCGGCAGGCCGGCGTAGCGTACCCAGCTTGCCTTCGGATGACCCTTGAGAAACTCGGCAACGGCCTGCGTATTGGCGCAGATGCGATCCATGCGCACGGCCAGCGTCTCGATGCCCTGCAGGATCAGGAAGCTGTTGAACGGCGAGATCGCCGCGCCCATGTTGCGCAGTGGCACGACACGCGCGCGGCCGATGTAGGCGGCCGGGCCGAGTGCTTCGGTATAGACCACGCCGTGGTAGGAAACGTCCGGCGTGTTGAGGCGCTTGAAGCGCTCCTTGTGGTCCGCCCAGGGGAACTTGCCCGAATCGACGATCACGCCGCCGATGCTGGTGCCGTGGCCGCCGAGGTATTTGGTCAGCGCATGCACGACGATGTCGGCGCCATGCTCGAACGGGCGGCACAGGTAGGGTGTCGGCACGGTGTTGTCGACGATCAGCGGCACGCCGGCGGCATGGGCGATGGCGGCCAGCGCGGCGAGGTCGACGACGTTGCCGAGCGGGTTGCCGACCGATTCGCAAAAGATCGCCTTGGTCCTGCCGTCGATAAGAGGTTCAAAGCTGGATGGGTCGCGGTAGTCGGCGAAGCGTACTTCCACGCCATACTGCGGCAGGGTGTGGGCGAACAGGTTGTAGGTACCGCCGTAGAGCGTGCCCACCGAGACGATGTTGTCGCCGGCCTCGGCGATGGTCTGGATCGCGTAGGTGATCGCCGCCATGCCCGAGGCCAACCCCAACGCGCCGACCCCGCCTTCCAGCGCGGCCATGCGCTTTTCCAGAACGTCGGTCGTCGGGTTCATGATGCGCGTGTAGATGTTGCCGGCGACCTTCAGGTCGAAGAGGTCGGCGCCATGCTGCGTATCGTCGAACGCGTACGAGGTGGTCTGGTAGATCGGCACCGCCACCGCCTTGGTGGTGGGGTCGGGCGAAAAGCCGCCATGGACGGCGAGTGTCTCGATTTTCATTGGCTTCCCCTGCGTGGTTTTGTTGTTGATAAGCTAAACTTCTCGTCTGATTATATGTATCAATCTAGATTTTCGGCACACACCGAAGATATCCATTGATAAGATTCAATCCCGATAAAACTAATCAAGCATCTGGAGAGACGCCATGAAGATCGCCAACAATGTCACGGAACTGATCGGCAACACCCCGCTGGTCAAGCTCAACCGCCTGAACACGACCCAGGCGACGATCGCGCTGAAACTGGAGTATTTCAACCCGGCCCACAGCGTCAAGGATCGCATCGCCGCGGCGATGCTCGACGCGGCCGAGCAGGCCGGCAAGATCAAGCCCGACACCATCATCCTGGAACCGACCTCCGGCAACACCGGCATCGGGCTGGCGATGGTCTGCGCGGCGCGCGGCTACAAGGCGACCTTCGTGATGCCCGAGACGATGAGCCGCGAGCGCAAGCTGATGCTCAAGGCCTTCGGTGCCGAGCTGATCCTCACGCCGGGTCCGGAAGGCATGCCCGGCGCGATCAAGAAGGCGAACGAGCTTGCCGCGGCTGATTCGCGCTATTTCATCCCGCAACAGTTCGATAACCCCGCCAACCCCGAGATCCACCGCAGGACGACCGCCGAGGAAGTCTGGCGCGACACCGACGGCCAGGTCGACATCTTCGTCTCGGGCATCGGCACGGGCGGCACGATCACCGGCGTGGGCGAGGTACTCAAGGCGAAGAAGCCCGGCATGAAGATCGTCGCCGTCGAGCCGGATGCCAGCCCGGTGCTTTCGGGCGGCCAGCGCGGCCCGCACCCGATCCAGGGCATTGGCGCCGGCTTCGTGCCGCCGATCCGCAACACGCA
>JAJZSW010000112.1 GCA_021849505.1 Pseudomonadota bacterium | reverse complement strand
CCGTGACTTCCTTGCCCTTCTGCGCGGCGCGCAGCAGGTGCTCCATCAGCACCGAGTCGGTGCCGGTGCGATAGACGGTCATCTTGATCGCGACGACCAGCGGGTCGTCGGCGGCCTGCTTGAGGAACTCGATGACCGGCGTGAAGGACTGGTAGGGATGGTGCAGCAGAATGTCGCCCTTCTTGATCGCGTCGAACAGGTCGTAGCGGCCAACAAGCTGCTTCGGCAGACCGGGCGAGAAGGGCTTGAACTTGAGGTCGGGGCGGTCGACGCGGTCGGGTACCGACATCAGGCGCACGAGGTTGACGATGCCGCGCACCTGGTAGAGGTCGGCGTGGGTCAGGCCGAACTGCTGGAGCAGAAATTCGCGCATCGTCTCCGAGCAGTTGTCCGGCACCTCGAGACGCACCGCGTCGCCGAAGTGGCGCTGCGGCAGTTCGCCCTGCAGCGCAGTGCGCAGGTTCTTGACCTCTTCTTCATCGACGAACAGGTCGGAGTTGCGCGTGACGCGGAATTGGTAGCAGCCGAGGACGTTCATGCCGGTGAACAGTGCGCCGACATGGCGGTGCAGGATCGACGACAGGAAGACGAAGCCGTAAGCGACGCCAGCCAGCTCGCGCGGCAGCTGGATCACGCGCGGCAGCGCGCGCGGCGCCTGCACGATCGCCGCGCCCGAGCTGCGACCGAAGGCGTCCTTGCCTTCGAGCTCGACGGCGAAGTTGAGGCTCTTGTTCAGGACGCGCGGGAAGGGGTGGGCCGAGTCGAGGCCGATCGGTGTCAGCACCGGCATCACCTCGCGGCGGAAGTAGTCGTGGATCCAGTCCTGTTGCGCCTCGCTCCATTCCGAACGTTTGTAGAAGAAGATGCCTTCCTGGCGCAGGGCCGGCAGGATCGCCTGGTTGAGCAGCGCGTACTGCTCCTCGATCAGCGCGTGCGCCTGCTGGGTGACGAGGCGGAAAACCTCCTGTGCGCCGCGCCGGTCCGCGCCGGTGACGTTGGTGCGCAGCTTGATCTGCTCCTTGATGCCGGCGACGCGGATCTCGAAAAATTCGTCGAGATTGGACGAGACGATGCACAGGAAGCGCAGGCGCTCCAGCAGCGGCATGCGGGCATCGGCAGCCTGCGCCAGCACGCGGCGGTTGAAGGCGAGCAGCGACAGTTCGCGGTTGAGGAAATGGTCGGCGGGGAATTCGTGGGGCAAGACGAGAGTGTTCATTGTTGTGCGGGAGGCGAAAAAGGCCATTCTGGCAGATTCGATTTTTATAAGTATGACATCCCGCATGCCGTCCTGCCAAAGCCGACTTTCGCCTAGAATCCTCGCACCGTCAATCACTGACTGGATTGCTCATCGTGCTTCATGAACACGTCGCCGCTGTCGACATGGGGTCCAACAGCTTCCGCCTGCAGGTCGGACGGATCGTCGGCAACCAGATCTATCCGCTCGACGGACTCAAGGAAACGGTCCGGCTCGCCGCCGGTCTGACGGCCGACAAGATGCTCGACGCGGCCGCCCAGGAGCGCGGCCTGATCGCGATGGCGCGCTTCGGCGAACGGCTGCGCGGATTCGCTCCCGACGCGGTGCGCGCCGTGGCGACCAACACCCTGCGCGTCGCGAAGAATGCAGCGGAATTTCTCGTCCGCGCCGAGGAGGCGCTCGGCTTCCCGATCGAGGTCATCGCCGGCCGCGAGGAGGCGCGCCTGATCTACCTTGGCGTGGCGCATACCTTGCCGAACCAGCACAACCGCCATCTGGTGGTCGATATCGGCGGCGGCTCGACCGAGTTCATCATCGGCCGCAACATCAATCCGCTGCAGCTTGAATCGCTCTACATGGGCTGCGTGAGCTACAGCCTGAAGTACTTCCCGAACGGCCGCATCGACAAGCGCAGCATGAAGGAGGCCGAATTTGCGGCGCGCCGCGAACTGCAGACCATCGTGCATGCCTTTCGCGCCACCGGCTGGGATGTCGCGGTCGGTTCGTCGGGCACCGCCAAGGCGATCTGCGACCTGCTCGAGTTCAACCGTTTCGCCAGCGGCAGCATCACCGCCGCCGGCCTCGAACGCCTGCGCGAGCGCCTGGTCCAGGCGGGCCATGCCGGCAAGGTCGGCCTGGCGGGCATGCGGCCGGAACGCGTCCCGGTGATCCCCGGCGGCGTGGCGATCATGTCCGCCGTGTTCAAGGAGTTCGGGCTCGAGGAAATGGCGTTTTCCGAGGGCGCCTTGCGGCTCGGCGTCCTCTACGACCTGCTCGGCCGTTACCACCACGACGACTTGCGCGAGGCCACGGTCAGCCGCTTCATGCAGCGCTACGAGGTCGATCGGCGTCAGGCGGCGCGCATCGCCGCGACCGCGCTCGATTTCTACCAGCAGCTGCGGCCGCAGGACGATCTCGAGGAGTCTCCCGCCGCGCACTTTCTCGCCTGGGCGGCGCGTCTCCACGAAGTCGGCGTCTCGATCGCCCATTCGAGCTACCACAAGCACAGCGCCTACATGCTCGCCAACGCCGACATGCCGGGCTTCTCGAAACGCGACCAGGGCTTGCTGGCGCGGCTGGTGCTTGCGCATCGCGGCAAGCTCGAACGCGTGCAGGTACTGACGCGGCAGCAGCAGGAATCTCCCGAGTGGCTGCTGATCTACTGCCTGCGCACCGCTGCGCTGCTGCACCGCGCGCGCGACGACGCACCGCTGCCCGAATTCCGCGTACGGGCCAGCCCCCGGGGTTACGAACTCCAGGTCGATCGCAACTGGCTGGCTGCCGCGCCGCTGACGGCCGCCGTACTGGACGAGGAAATCCAGCAATGGGCGAACGTCGGCATCGAATTCAGGGTGCGCGGCCACCGGCCCCCCGCTTGATGCCTCGATGAGCGACGCCCGGTTCGTCGAGCAGCGCGGCCCGGACGGCGTGGCAGAACTGGTGCTGGGCGGGCGCTGGACGCTGCGTTCCATCGCGGCTGCCGGCGCTGACTGGCGCGCGCGGCTGCAGCTCGCCGCCCGCCGGCCCGATCTCCGCTGGGACTGCCGCGCCATCGAGGCGCTCGACTCGGCCGGGGCGCTTCTGCTGTGGCATGCCTGGGGCCGGCATTATCCCGCCGGCGCGCTCATCGCCCCTGGTCAGCGGCCCGTCTTCGAACGCATCGCCGCCGTGGCGCCCCCGGAGGCGGAGCCGGCGCCACCACGCTGCGCCCGGCTGGAGCGGCTCGGCGCTGCAGCGCTGGCGCTGCAGCGCCAGCTGCGCGATTTCGTCGCGTTGCTCGGCCAACTGGCGCTCGACGTCCTGCATCTGCTGCGCCACCCCGCCGACGTGCCGGCGCGGGAGATTTCCGCCAACGTCTACAAGACCGGCGTGCGGGCGATGCCGGTCACCGCGCTGGTCGGCTTCCTGATCGGCATCGTGCTGTCCTTCCTGTCGGCCCTGCAGCTGGGGCGGCTCGGCGCCGACATGCTGATCGTCAACATCCTCGGCCTCGGCATCATTCGCGAGCTCGGGCCGATGCTCGTCGCCGTGCTGGTGGCGGGCCGCTCCGGTTCGGCGATGACGGCGCAGCTGGGTACGATGCGCGTCACCGAGGAGATCGACGCGCTCGCCGCGATGGGCGTGCCGCGCAGCCTGAGGCTGGTCTTCCCCAAGGTGGCGGCGCTTGCCGTCACGCTGCCGCTTCTGATCGTCTGGGCTTCGGCGATCGCGCTCGCCGGCGGGATGGTGGCGGCGCAGGCACAGCTGGGCATCGGCTACCTGGCCTTCTTCGATACATTGTCCAAGGTCGTGCCGGTTTCCAATCTGTGGATCGGCTTGGCCAAGGGCGTCTGCTTCGGCGCCGCGATCGCGTTGACGGCCTGCCATTTCGGCCTGCGCGTCAAGCCGAACACCGAGAGCCTTGCCCGCAACACCACCGCCGCGGTGGTGACGGCGATCACGGTCGTGATCGTTATCAACGCCATCTTCGCGGTCGCCATGCGCGGCATCGGGGTACCCAGGCTATGACCACCGACGCCGTCGTCGCCATCCGCGACCTCTCCACCCGCTTCGGCGGGCGCTGGGTGCACCGCCACCTGGATCTCGAGATCCGGCGCGGCGACCTGGTCGGGCTGGTCGGCGATTCCGGCAGCGGCAAGACCACCCTGCTGCGCCAGATGATCGGCCTGCTGACGCCGACCGAGGGGGCGATCCGCCTGTTCGGCGAGCCGCTGTTCGGCGGCGGCCTGCGCCGCGAGCGCGCGCTGCGCCAGCGTTTCGGCGTGCTGTTCCAGCACGGCGCCCTGTTCTCGGCTTTCAACGTGTTCGACAACATCGCTTTCCCGCTGCGCGAGCTGAAGCTTCTCGACGAGGCGACGATCCGCGACCTGGTCATGCTCAAGCTCGACATGGTCGAGCTGCTGCCGCGCGACGCCCGGCTGATGCCGGCCGAGCTTTCGGGCGGCATGGTCAAGCGCGTGGCGCTGGCGCGCGCGCTGGCGCTCGAGCCCGAGCTGCTGCTGCTCGACGAGCCGACCGCCGGCCTCGATCCCGACCGTTCCGAAAGCTTCGAGCAGCTGATCCGTGGCCTGGAGCGGGAACTCGGCCTGACGGTGGTGATCCTCACCCACGATCTCGACACGCTGGCCGCCCTGGCGACCCGGGTGGCGATCCTCGCCGAGCAGCGCATCATCGCCTATGCTCCGATCGAGGAAGCCGTGCGCATCGACCACCCCTTCGTGCATAATTTTTTCCTTTCCGGCCGTGGCCGCCACGCCTTCGCCAATGTCCTCTGAATCCTGACCATGGAAAATCGCTCCCATGCCTTGCTGGCGGGTCTGTTCGTCCTCGCCTTCCTGGCCGCCGCCACGCTTGCGCTCTGGTGGTTCGCCGGCAAGCATGAAAGGATGAACGTCTACCTGATCGAGACGCGCGGCAACCTGGTCGGCCTCAACGTCGGCGCCCAGGTGCGCTACCGGGGCATCCGCGCCGGGAAGGTCAGGCAGATCCGGACCGACCCCGCCGATCCCGCGATCCTGCTCGCTGAAATCCTGCTCAGCGACGATTACCGGCTGACCGACAAGACCGTCGCGAAGCTCAACTCCCAGGGCGTCACGGGAATTTCCTATGTCATGCTGGAGGAGGGCGGGGACAACGGCCGGCCGCTGCCCCTGGACGAGGACAATCCGCCGCGTTTGCCGGTCCAGCCGGGACTGCTGCAGCAGCTGGGCGAGAACGCGGCCGACATCGGCGCACAGATGGAGGAATTGGCCCTCCGGCTGAATCGCCTGCTCGACGAGCGCAATCTCGGCAACGTCAGCCGCACGCTCGACAATCTCGCCGCGGCGTCCGAGAGCCTGAAGGAGTTGCCGGCCCTGATGGCCAGCCTGAAGTCCGCATTGTCCGAGACCAATCTCGCCCGCCTCAACGCCCTGTTGGTCCACCTCGAAAAGACCGCCGGGGCGGCCGCGCCGCTGGCGCAGGAGGCCCGGGAGCTGGTGACGACCCTGAACCAGCTCGCCCAGCGACTCGACAAGCTCGCGCTGAATGCCGGTGACGTCGGCGAACGGCTGCATGCCGAAACCCTGCCGCGCGCCGAAACGCTGATGCGCGACGTGGCGGCCGCCACGCGGCGGCTCGACCGGCTCCTCGAAACCCTCAACGACACCCCGCAGGCGCTGCTGTTCGGCGGCACGCCGCCGCGTCCCGGACCCGGCGAAACCGGCTTCGTGCCCCCGCCGGCGAAGGAATAGGCCATGCGTGGTCTCACTGTCTTTCTGTGTGCCTTGCTGCTGGCCGGCTGCGTCGGCAGTCCGCCCCGGCCGGTCGACATCGCGCGCCACGATCTGGGTGATCCGGGTTAGCCAATGATTCGCTGG
>JAJZSW010000001.1 GCA_021849505.1 Pseudomonadota bacterium | reverse complement strand
TCCGGTCGGAGCCCTCGGTTCCCCTCAGACCCCACAGCAGTAGCTTCGATCTCGCTACCACCACCCAAATCCACCAGCCAACCCAGCAAGCACCTACACCTATCGGCTGTTAGTTTGTTAAAGAACGCCCCGATGTGCATCGAGGAAAGACAGCGATTATAGCTAGCCGAAAAGTTCCGTCAACACCCTTTTGAGATTTTTTTATCGGTAGCCGTTTGCAAGGGCCACCGATCGAGCACCCGGTAGTTCGCGCCGGAGGACAGCAAGGAGGACTCAACCAGCACGAAATCGCCGACGCGCCAAGGAATTGCCTGCGCCAGTTCCGGCAGATTGTCGCAGCGGGCCTTGCGTGCGAGGGTGACATGCGGTGTGGAGGGGCGCTTGTCCAGCACGAACCCGGCTTGCTCCAATGCGCTGCCGAGCGTATCGGATAGTCGGCGCTGGCGGGACGGCACCCGGCTGCAACCGGCCCAAACGATGCGGTTGTGCCGCCAGCAGCTAATGCGGTCGACTTCCAGGTCAAAGACTTCGCCACGGACCTTACCGGCAATATCCCGGAGAGCCGCAAGCTGGGGAGGCGATACCGCCCCGATGAAGGCCAGCGTCATGTGCAGGCTGTCGCGCCGGACGCGCCGCCCCGCGCATCGACTGGCTGCATCGTCGGCGAGGGCATCGAGAGCCTGCAGCGTCTGCTCCGGTGGCCAGAGTGCGAAGAAAACCCTTCGCTGGGCGGGTTCAGTCACGCAACAACAGGGCCACCGCTTCCGCGGCGATGCCTTCGCCGCGTCCGGCGAAGCCCAGCCGTTCGGTCGTCTTGCCCTTGACATTGACGCAGTCCGCCGCGATGCCGAGATCGGCGGCAATGTTCTCCCGCATCGCGGGAACGTGCGGGGAGATGCGCGGCGCCTGGGCGATCACCGTGCTATCGACGTTGCCCAACCGCCAACCCGCCGCGCGTACGGCGGCAACCGCACCCCGCAGCAGGACGCGGCTGTCAGCACCTTTCCAGCGTTCGTCGCTGTCGGGGAACATGCGCCCGATGTCGCCGAGCCCCGCCGCGCCGAGGATCGCATCCGTGATCGCATGCAGCAGCGCATCGGCATCCGAATGGCCGAGCAGGCCAGCGGAGTGCGGGATCGTCACGCCGCCGAGGATCAGCTTGCGGCCCGGCACCAGCGCATGCACGTCGTACCCTTGTCCCACCCTGAATTCCATCATTGCCCCCGGTTCGCCAGAATCCATCCGGCCAGCTGCAGATCGAGCGGCCAGGTCACCTTGAGATTCGTCGCGTCGGCCGCGACGAGTTTCGGCCGCAGGCCCAGCGCCTCGATCGCGCTCGCTTCGTCGGTCACCGCCGGCGCATATTCGAGTGCATCCAGCAGCATGCCGTGCCGGAACATCTGGGGCGTCTGTGCCTGCCAGAGTCCTTCGCGCGCCACGGTCGCCGCGACGCGCTGGCCGTCCTGAGCCCGCTTCAGCGTGTCGGCCACCGGCACGGCCAACAGGCCGCCGACTGGATCGTCACCAACCTCGGATATCAGCTTTTCGACGTGCGCCGGCGTCAGGCAGCAGCGTGCGGCATCGTGCACCAGCACCCAATCGCTTGCAGCCACTTGTTCGCCCATGGCTCGCAAGCCATTGGTCACGCTTTCCGCCCGCGTCGCGCCGCCGCAGCGCAACACCGCCAAGCGTCCGGCAAATGCACTCCAATCGCAGCCGTCCCAGTGTGCGTCGTCGGGTGCCAGCACAACGAATACCTGTGCTATTTCCGGCACTCCGGTCAGTGTCTTCAGCGCATGCCAGATCAAAGGCTTACCGGCAAGGAGCAGGTATTGCTTCGGGAATTGCGCACCCATGCGGGAACCGCCTCCGGCAGCGGGTATCAGGGCATAACAAGTCATGACGCGATTCTATAATGGCTTATGGATACCTTCGATCCCGCCGCATATCAGAGCGTACAGGCGTTTGCCGTCAGTTTGGGGATCGGTTTGCTCATCGGCCTCGAACGCGAACGCAAGCCCGATGCAAAGGCCGGGTTGCGCACTTTCGCGCTAACCGCCGTGCTGGGATGCCTCGCAGCCCTGTTGGCCGAACAAGCGGAGAGTGGCTGGATCATCGCGGTCGGCCTGTTGATGGTCGCTGGAATGATGATCGTCGCGCAGGCGCGCGATCCGCTCGATGACGGCGATCCCGGCACGACCTCGGTCGTCGCAATGATGGTCTGCTACGGGCTGGGTGCTCTTGTCTGGTTCGAGCAGGCGACGTTGGCGGTGATGCTCGCGATCACGGTCACCGTACTGCTGTATTTCAAGGCTCAGCTGCAAGGCGTCACACGCAGCCTGACCCCGAAGGACCTGATCTCGATCCTGCAGTTCGGGGTGCTGTCGCTGGTCGTGCTGCCGATCCTGCCGAACCAGGACTATGGCCCGTACAACGCGCTGAACCCGCACCAGATCTGGTGGATGGTCGTGCTGATCTCCGGCTTGTCGCTGGCAGGTTACGCAGCCTTGCGCATCGTCGGCAACCGCCACGGCGCACCGCTGCTCGGCTTCTTCGGCGGACTGGTGTCCTCGACGGCGACGACGATGGTCTTCGCGCGCAATGCCCGCGAGGACATCCAGCTCACCGCCACGGCCACGCTCGTGATCCTGATCGCCAACCTCGTCGTGACGGTGCGCCTCGGCATCGTCGCCGTCGTGCTGGCGCCTTCCCTGTTCGTGCCGCTGGCCAGTGTGCTCGGCATTGGACTCCTGCTGGGACTAGCCGTCGCACTGTTCCGCTGGCGCACACTGACCGCAGGCGGCGATCTGCCGATGCCCGAGGTGAAGAACCCGACCGAGATTCGTACTGCACTGTCCTTCGGCCTGCTCTATGGCGTCGTGCTGCTGCTCGCCGCCTGGCTGCAGGATATCGCCGGCAGCCAGGGGCTCTATCTCGTCGCCCTCGCCTCCGGCCTGACCGACGTCGATGCGATCACCCTATCGACCCTGCGTCTGTTCAACCAGCAAACCCTGAATGCCGCGCCGGCAGTAACCGCGATCGGACTTGCCGTCCTGTCCAATCTCGCCTTCAAGTCCGGCCTGGTCATCGCCATCGGCGGCAAGACACTGGCAAAAAGCGTATTGCCCGGACTCGCCGCAATCGGCGTAGGATTCATTGCAGGAATCAGCTTGCTGACTTGATTTCGCTTGGTTCAGTCCCTTTGCCCGGACAGAAAGGAGCGTCACCATGGAAATGCAAAGCATCCGCCCAGCCGCCGTTGCCGGCATGTTCTATCCCGGCGACACCCGCGCGCTGGCCGGTGAAGTTGACATGATGCTGGCTCAGGCAAATGCCGTCTCGCCAGCGCCGACTTTCGCACAGCCCAAGGCTCTGATCGCACCGCATGCCGGTTACATCTACTCCGGCCCGATCGCCGCGAGCGCCTATGCATTGCTAAGGCCTTACGCGCAAACAATTTGCCGTATCGTGCTGCTCGGCCCCTGCCATCGCGTTGCCGTGCGCGGACTGGCGGTACCCCACGCTACCGCCTTCGCCACGCCGCTCGGCGACATTCCGCTCGATCAGGAGGCGATCAACACTGCATTGAGGCTGCCGCAGGTGATCCGTCACAATGCCGCACATGCCGAGGAGCACTCGCTCGAAGTGCAGCTGCCCTTCCTCCAGGCCGTACTGGACGACTTCACTCTGGTGCCCTTCGCGGTCGGCTACGCCACGCCCGACGAGGTCGCCGAAGTCCTCGACCTGCTCTGGGGCGGACCGGAGACGCTGATCGTCATCAGCTCCGACCTGTCGCATTACCACGCCTACGCCGACGCGCAACGCCGCGATCGCCATACTGCCGAGGAGATCGCCCATCTGCGTCTGCTCGTCGACCACGAGCAGGCCTGCGGCGCGACGCCGATCAATGGCCTGATCGAACTCGCCCGGCGGCGCGGCCTGCAGCCGCACCTGCTCGACCTGCGCAATTCCGGCGACACGGCGGGCGACCGCTCGCGCGTCGTCGGTTATGCGAGTTTCGCCTTCACGGAAGATCATGGATAATGCATTGGGCCTCGCCCTGCTCACCCGTGCCCGCAACGCCATCGCTGGCGAATTCGGCATCGCGCCGCAGCCCGAGCCGGATCATCCGGCGCTGCGCGAACCGGGAGCCGCATTCGTCACGCTGACGCAGGATGGCCAGTTGCGCGGCTGCATCGGTTCGCTCGAAGCCCATCGCCCGCTCGCCGCGGACGTCACCGCCAACGCCCGCTTCGCCGCCTTCCACGATCCGCGCTTCCCGCCGCTTACCGAGCCCGAACTTGCGCGCACCCGCGTCGAAGTCTCGCTGCTGACGCCCGCCGTGCCGCTGGTCTTCAGCGACGAAGCCGACGCCATCCGCCAGATGCAGCCGGGCATCGACGGCATGATTTTCGAATGCTACGGCCAGCGCGGCACCTTCCTGCCGCAAGTCTGGGAAAGCCTGCCCGACCCGCACCGGTTCTTCAGCCACCTGAAGCAGAAGGCCGGTTTCTCGCCCGACTTCTGGTCGCCCGACGTCAAGCTCTACCGTTACGAGGTGCAGAAATGGAAAGAACCAGAGAACAACTGACTGGCATGCCAGCCCGCTGGTGGCACGCTCTCGAGGACGGCCGCATCCAGTGCGACCTTTGCCCGCGTGACTGCAAGCTGCACGACGGCCAGCGCGCCGCCTGTTTCGTCCGAGCGAACAAAGGCGGACAGATGATCCTCACTACCTATGGCCGGAGCAGCGGATTCTGCATCGACCCGATCGAGAAGAAGCCGCTCAACCACTTCTATCCCGGCTCGAGCATCCTCTCCTTCGGCACGGCAGGCTGCAATCTCGCCTGCAAGTTCTGCCAGAACTGGGACATCTCGAAATCGCGCGAGATGGATACCCTGATGGACGAGGCCAGCCCGGAGGCCATCGCGCAGGCGGCGCAACGCTACGGCGCGCAGAGCGTCGCCTTCACCTACAACGACCCGGTGATCTTCGCCGAGTACGCGATGGACACCGCCGATGCCTGCCATGCGCTCGGCGTCAAGACGGTGGCGGTGACGGCCGGCTACATGCATCTCGCTCCGGCGCGCGAGTTCTACGCCAAGATGGACGCGGCCAACATCGACCTCAAGGCCTTCACCGACGACTTCTACTTCAAGCTCTGCGTCGGCCACCTGCAGCCGATCCTCGACCTGATCGCGATGGTGCATCACGAGACCGACTGCTGGATCGAGCTGACCACGCTGCTGATTCCCGGCCATAACGACAGCGATGCCGAACTGAAGCAACTCGCCGACTGGTGCTTCAAGGAGCTTGGCCCCGATGTGCCTCTGCATTTCTCGGCCTATCACCCTGACTACAAGCTCGACGCCCCCGCTACCCCGCCCGCCACGCTGACACGCGCCCGCAAGATCGCGCTGGACGCTGGCCTGCGCTACGTTTACACGGGCAATGTGCACGATCGCAGCGGCGCCGCGACCTACTGCCCGAGTTGCGGCAAGGCGGTGATCGAGCGCGACTGGTACGAGATCCTCGACTACGCGCTGGACGACACTGGCCACTGCAAACACTGCGGCACTGCCATCGCCGGTCGTTTCACGCACTTCGAGAAAGCCTTCGGATCGCGACGCATCCCGGTCGTACTGCATGCCACTTGAGCCACTTGCCGAGACGCAGCGATGCTAGACTGTTCCAGATGGAATCCAGTCGCTCCCGCCTTGACGCCCGCATCCGTCCCGTGCCCGACAAGCCCGGCGAGAAGACATCGGGAACTCGAGGCAGCCAGCCGCGGCCATGGACGTCAAGACGCAGCGCTTGACTTCCAGCCACATCAAGGTCGGCCGCGCACTGCCGGGGGACGTCTATGACGAAAACGGACGCCTCCTGCTTTCCGCCGGCTTCGTCGTTGAAAGCGCAACCCTGCTCGACACATTGCTTGCGCGGGGCCTTTACGTTGATATCGCAACTTTTCAGACGCATTTCGGCAATGCGCCTGCCGCGGCCGTGCCCGCGGCAAGAAAGTTCGATCCTTTCCTGCTGCGGGATTCGCTCAAGAAACGCTTGAACCGGGCATTGCGCGGCCTGGGGCGGGAACCGGATGCGGTCGGGCAAATCAGGGAAATCGCCACCGCCGTCCATGAACTGGCCGGCACCGATCCGGAAGGCGCGATCGCCGCCGGCCTGCTCGACGGCGACGAAAGCTATTCGATCCGCCACAGCGTACTGACGGCCATCCTCTGTGACCTCTCTGGCACGCTGCTCGGCTGGCCTGCGGAGAAACGCTCGGATGTCGTGTGCGCTGCGCTGTCGATGAACGTCGCGATACTCGACCTGCAGAACAAGCTGGTTGACCAGGCCGAGGCATTGAGTTCCCAGCAACAGTCCCTGGTACACGTCCACCCGGAGTCCGCAGCCGGCCGGCTGCGCGAGGCCGGCCTGGAGTCTCCCATGTGGCTTGCCGCCGTCTTGGAGCACCACGAGCGTGACGTCGGCACCGGCTATCCGCGCCGATTAGCCCAACCGGGCGACGCCGGGCAACTGGTGCGGATCGCCGATACCTTCGGCGCCCTGGTATCTCCCCGTGCCGACCGCAAGGCGCTGCCGCCCCCCCAGGCCGTGCGCACGCTGCTCGCCGAGGAGGGAGGTGGACCATGGGCTACGCTTGCCGGAGCGCTGACCAAGGTACTCGGCCTGTTCCCGCCCGGCACCTTCGTCAAGCTCGCCAACGGGGAGATTGCCGTGGTTCATCGCCGCGGCGCGGCCGCCAACGCCCCGCTGGTGGCGAGCATCATCAACGGTGCCGGCAATCCCTACATGAAGCCGTTGCGGCGCGATACCCAGCAGAAGGATTTCGCCATCGCCGGTCTCACCCTGCGGGGAAAGCTGACAACCGGGTACGACCTGGGCATGCTCTGGATCAAGACATTGTGATGCTTTTGCAACATCCTGCCGTGCCGCCTTCCCGCTGCGACGCCCCTGAAGTCTGACTCCCTGACGCCAATCTCAGCCCGATGGAAGATGCCAATCCAAAAGCGGTCGATACCAGATACCAGGTAGCGGTCGCTGCCAACTCCCTGACCGCATGGCTCACCGTGCTGCCGCCGGAAAACGGCGGTGCCGCGCCTGACCCGGCTGCAGCGCGGGCCGCGCTGGAAAAGGCCGGCGTGATTTTCGGCATAGACGAGCCGGCCATTGCCAATGCCCTCGGACCGGCTTTGGGCAGCCAGACCGAAGTGGCCCGCGGCACGCCGCCGCAACCAGGCAAGGATGGCTGGCTGGAGCCGCTGGTCGCCGTCAATCAGCAGCGCCTTGCCCATGCGGACGCGCAAGGCCGGGTGGACTTTCGCGACCGCGGCGCGACACCCAGTGTCAACCCCGGCGATGCGCTGATGCGCCGCCATCCGCCGGTTCCCGGCGCCAGCGGCCAGGGCGTCACCGGCAAGGTGTTGCCGGTGGCAGCAGCGAAGGCCGCCAAATTTTCCGTGCGCCTGCAAGGCGTCGAGGTCGCCCCGGACGATCCCGATCTCCTGCGCGCCACCGTCGCCGGGCAACCGATCCTCGTGAGCGACGGCATTACGGTGGAACCGATCCTGCGGCTCGAAACCATCGACATGGCCTCGGGCAACGTCGAGTTCATCGGCAGCGTCGAGATTCACGGCGACGTCCAGACCGGCATGCGGGTCAAGGCCGGTGGCGATATCACCGTCGGTGGCATCGTCGAGGCGGCCGAACTGATCGCTGGCGGCAACATCGTCGTCAAGGGGGGCGTCATCGGTCACTCGCCCCAGGAAGGCAAGGATGTCCAGCGGGTGGATACGGCCATACTCACCGCCAAGGGCAGCATCAAGGCGCGCTACCTGGAGAATTGCATCGTCCTGGCGGAACAGACGGTGGAGGTCGAGGAGGCGATGATCCAGTGCGATGTGACGGCAATCGATCAGGTCCTTGTCGGCAGCGAAGGCAACGGCAAGGGCAGCATCGTTGGCGGGACCGTGCGGGCCACCGCGCGAGTGCGGGCCAACGTGCTCGGCGGTCCGGGCAGCAGCCAGACGCGGATCTATGTGGGCGTCAATCCGCTGCTGCAGCGCGCCATCGAAGAGCGCAGGGAACATATCGAGGGCAAACTCAAGGAGAGCGGCGAATTGACCAAGGTGCTGAAGTTGCTGGCGACGCGCCCGGACAAGAGCGAGATCGCCGCCAAGGCACGCCTGACGCTGCAGAAAGTGAATGAGGAGATCGCCGAGGCCCTTAAGGAGGAGAAAATCCTCAAGGCGCGTTTGCAGGTCGCCGACCAGGCCAGGATCGTCGTGAGCGGGCGCGTTTACAGCGGTATAACGGCGACCATTGGCAAAAAGTCACGTTTCGTACCGGAAGACGCCGGCCCCGGTGTCTTCGTCATCGCCAACGACACGCTGATCTACGGAGACCTCGCCGCGTACGGCGATTGACCCGCCGGGCGGCAGCTCTCAGCCCCTGCGCCAGATAGTGCCGCCCGGGCCGTCCTCGAGGACGATGCCAGCAGCCTTGAGTTCGTCGCGGATGCGGTCGGCCTCGGCGAAGTTCTTGGCTTTCTTCGCTGCGACACGCGCGGCGATCCGTGCAGCAATGGCGGCATCGTCAAGCCCCTCGGCGGCCGGTCCGGCCTGCAGGAACTCGACTGGATCACGCTGCAGCAGGCCGAGCACGCCCGCCAGTCCCTTGAGCTGGGCCGCAGTCTTCGCATCCTTCGTGCGGTTCAGCTCATTGGCGAGATCAAACAGCGCGGCCATAGCCTCGGGCGTGGCGAAATCCTCGTCCATCGCCGCCTTGAAGCGCTGCGCATGGGCCTCGTTCCAATCGATCGACGGCGCGACAGCGAAACCTTTGAGTGCGGTGTAGAGCCTCGTCAGCGCCGCGCGCGCGTCGTCGAGGTGGCCGTCGGAATAGTTGAGCGGGCTGCGGTAGTGGGCACGCAGGATGAAGAAGCGTACCACCTCGGCATCGTACTTCTTGAGAATGTCGCGGATGGTGAAGAAGTTGCCGAGCGATTTCGACATCTTCTCGTTGTCAACGCGCACGAAGCCGTTGTGCATCCAGTAGTTTACGAAGGTATCCCCCTCGTTTGCGTCCATGGCACCTTCGGACTGTGCAATCTCGTTCTCGTGATGAGGAAACTGCAGATCCTGCCCGCCGCCGTGGATGTCGAAATGGTCGCCCAGCAGTTGCGAGCTCATCGCCGAGCACTCGATGTGCCAGCCGGGCCGGCCAGTACCCCAGGCGGATTCCCACTTAACTTCGGCGGACTCTTCAGGCTTGGCGTGTTTCCAGAGCACGAAGTCAAGCGGGTCCTGCTTGCCTTCCATGACATCGACGCGCTCTCCGGCGCGCAGGTCCTCGAGCGACTTGCCGGACAACTTGCCGTAGCCGGCGAATTTGCGCACCGAATAGCAGACGTCATTGTTGCCGGCAAGGTACGCATAGCCCTTCTCTTCGAGTTTGCCGATCAGGTCCAGCATCTGCGGAACGAACTCTGTCGCGCGCGGCTCGTGGTCGGGCCGCTGCACACCGAGCGCATCGGCATCCTCGTGCATGAAGGCAATGAACCTGTCGGTCAGCTCACGGATCGACTCGCCGTTCTCGGCGGCGCGCTTGATGATCTTGTCGTCGATGTCGGTGATGTTGCGCACGTAGGTAACCTGGAATCCGCTCGCGCGCAGCCAGCGCGTCACCATGTCAAAGACCACCATGACGCGTCCGTGGCCAAGGTGACAGTAATCGTAGACTGTCATGCCGCAGACATAGAGCCGGACCTTGCCGGGTTCGATGGGGACGAATTCCTGGATCGTGCGGGTGAGGGTGTTATGGATTTTCAGCATGGCTGGCAAACGGGCCGATGACCGCAAAAGGTCAAACAAGGAGAGTTAGTTCGTTGTATTAATTCATTCATAACCGGCGCGGCACGCTGCCGCAGCCCGCGTCTTTGTTAGAATGATACGTTAATCGAAGAGCCATTCCAGCGCGCCAAATGCAGAGTCAATCCGTTTATCCGTTTGCCGAACGAGCCCGCCTCCTGCTGCAGTCGTTCGCAGTCGTGGCTGCCCTGGCGGGGAGCCTGCCTGCGCAGGCAGGCCCGCTCGAGGATGCGAGCCAGTCCCTCAAGGCCGGCCAGCATGCCAAGGCGCTCGACCTGGTGAATAAGCATCTCGCCGGACAACCCAAAGACGCCCGCGGACGCTTCCTCAAGGGACTGATTTTCACCGGCATGAACAGGCAGGGCGATGCCATCGCAACCTTCAAGAAGCTCACCGAAGACTACCCGGAACTGCCCGAGCCCTACAACAATCTCGCCGTGATCTACGCCCAGCAGAAGCAGTACGACAAGGCGCGCGACGCCCTCGAGCAGGCGCTCCGCACCCATCCGGCCTACGCCACCGCCCACGAGAACCTCGGCGACATCTATTCCCGTCTCGCCAGCCAGGCCTACGGCAAGGCCTTGCAGATCGACTCGTCGAACGCCTCGGCGCAAACCAAGCTGGCGATGATCAATGACCTCGTTGGTACCGACAAGTCGGCAGGGGCTGTCGCCCCTGCCGCCGCGCCCGCCCCGACCGTGCTCGCTGGTGCCAAACCCGCCGAACCAGCCAAACCCACTGAGCTTGCCAAACCAGCACCCACCATCGCCAAGCCGGTCGCCTCGGACGCAAAGCCGGCCGAACCCAAGCCGGTTCCGGTGCCTGCATCCCCTCCGGCTTCTGCGGCAGCGGAGCCCGCGAACCTCGAGGGCGAAATCACCGCGGCGATCGACGACTGGCTCGCCGCCTGGTCGAAGAAGGACGTAAAACGCTATCTGGGTTACTACGCCCGCGACTTCACAACCCCGGGCAAGGCCTCGCGCAAGGACTGGGAAGCCGAACGCACACTCAAGGTCGGCAAGCCGGGCAAGATCGAGGTTAGCCGCGGCAAGCTCACCGTGAAGCTGAGCGGCCAAGACAAGGCCACGGCCAGCTTCCGCCAGAGCTATCTCTCGACCAGCTTCAAGGCCTCGTCGAACAAGACACTGCAGCTCGTCAAGCGTGACGGCAAGTGGCAGATCCAGCAGGAGTTCGTGAATTGAAGAAGTCGACCGGATTTCTCCTTGGCGTCGTCGCCGCCGCGCTGATCGGCGCTGAAGCCGGCTTGGCGGCGCCGCCGGCGCGTTATACCGATTCCGGCCCCGAACCCCTGCTCGCCCGGATATTCGAGCAGATCGACCAGAACAGCTGGGAAACGGCCTACAGGGAAACCGAATCTCTGCTCAAGGCCTACCCGAATTTTCGCCTCGGCCACCTGATCAAGGGCGATCTGCTGCTGGCGCGTACCCGTCCGCTCAATCGCTTCGGCGAGGGCGGCGGCAAGGAGGCCGGCGAGCAGATCGCCGACCTGCGCGAGGAAGCCATCGCCCGCCTGCGCGCCTACAAGAGCAAACCGGCGGAGACTCAGGTGCCGCGCTACCTGCTGCAGATGCGCCCGGACCAGAAGCACGCCGTGGTCGTCGATACCCAGCGGGCGCGCCTCTATCTTTACCAGAACGACAATGGCACGCCGCGCTTCGTCGCCGACTACTACATCGCCCACGGCAAGCTCGGCGCCGAGAAGATCAAGGAAGGTGACAAGAAGACTCCCATCGGCGTCTATCACGTCACCTCCAGCATTCCGCGCCAGAAGTTGCCGGACTTCTACGGTAGCGGAGCCTTCCCCATCAACTATCCAAACGAGTGGGACAAGAAGCAGGGGCGCAATGGCTATGGCATCTGGCTGCACGGCACGCCGTCCGACACCTTCTCGCGCCCGCCCAAGTCGTCGGACGGCTGCGTGGTACTCGCCAATACCGACCTCGACGCCCTGGCGAAGAACCTCCAGCTCGGCACTACGCCCGTCATCATCAGCAACAGCATCGAATGGCTGTCGCTCGACAACTGGCAGGCCGAGCGGCAAGCGCTGCTGGCGATGATCGACGAGTGGCGCCGCGACTGGGAAAGCCTCGATATCGAACGCTACGCGCGCCACTACGCCCGCGACTTCGCCAGCGACCGCAAGGATCGCGCCACCTGGATCGCCCAGAAACGCAAGGTAAATGCCGGCAAGCAGTGGATCAAGGTCACCACCGGGAACGTCAGCATGTTCCGCAACCCGGGCAAGGACGAATACGTCGTCGTCACCTTCGAGCAGGACTACCAGAGCAGCAACCTGAACAACCGGACGCAAAAGCGCCAGTACTGGATCAAGGAAGACGGGCGCTGGAAGATCGTCCACGAAGACGCCGTTTAACCCTCTCTTTATACCTAACGACCATGAAGAAACTGCTTGCCCTGTTGTCCACGCTTTGCCTGGTACTGCCCGCCTTCGCTGCCAACCCGCAAGTCGAACTCAAGACCAGCCAGGGAACCATCGTCATCGAACTCGCCGCCGACAAGGCGCCGAAGACGGTCGAGAACTTCCTGCAGTACGCCAAGGATGGCTTCTACAACGGCACGATCTTTCACCGCGTCATCGACGGCTTCATGATCCAGGGCGGCGGAATGACGCCCGACATGAAGGAAAAACCGACGCGTGCGCCAATCCAGAACGAAGCCAAGAACGGCCTGCGCAACGTCGTTGGTAGCATCGCGATGGCGCGCACGCGTGACCCGCACTCGGCTTCCGCGCAGTTCTTCATCAACGTCAAGGACAACGGCTTCCTCGACTATCCGGGCCAGGACGGCTGGGGCTACGCCGTGTTCGGCAAGGTCGTGCAAGGCATGGACGTCGTCCAGAAGATCGGAAAAGTCGCCACCGGCAATGCCGGCATGCACCAGAACGTCCCCCTCAGCCCGGTCGTCATCGAGTCGGCCAAAATCATCGAAAAGAAATAAGGAACCTCAGCATGATCAAGCTCACCACCAACCACGGCTCCATCACCCTCGAACTCGATGCCGAAAAGGCCCCCAAGACCGTCGCCAACTTCCTCGCCTACGTCGAATCCGGCCATTACGACGGCACGATCTTTCACCGCGTCATCGACGGCTTCATGATCCAGGGCGGCGGCATGGGCGTCGGCATGAAGGAAAAGGCCACCAACGCGCCGATCGAGAACGAGGCCGGCAATGGGCTGAAAAACGATCGCGGCACCATCGCCATGGCGCGCACCAACGACCCGCATTCCGCCACCGCGCAATTCTTCATCAACGTCAAGGACAACGACTTCCTCAACTTCCGTGCGCCGTCCGGCTCGGGCTGGGGCTACTGTGTCTTCGGCAAGGTCGTCGAGGGCATGGACGTCGTCGACAAGATCAAGGGTGTAAAGACCGGCAACAAGGGCTTCCATCAGGACGTGCCGGTCGAGGACGTCGTGATCGAGAAGGCGGAAGTCGTCTGACGGAATACTTCATCTCCGACCTGCACCTTTCCCCCCGGGAACCGGGAACGGTGCAGCTGTTTCTCGACTTCCTTGCGGGTCCGGCGCGTGAAGCCGCTCGCCTGACCATCCTCGGTGATCTGTTCGACTACTGGGCCGGCGACGACGACCTCGCCGACCCCTTCAATAAACGCGTCGTCGTGGCCCTGCGCAACTTGTCCGATGGCGACGTCCGGCTCGAGTTCATGGCCGGCAACCGCGACTTTCTCATCGGTGATGATTTCGCTGCCGCCACCGGGCTGACCCTGCTGCCCGACCCATGCATCCGCGACATTGGCAGCGTGAAAACCTTGCTCACGCACGGCGATACGCTCTGTACCGACGATGCCGACTACCAGCGCTTCCGCGCGCAGGTGCGCGACCCGGCCTGGCGTGCGGCCTTCCTCGCCCGGCCGCTCGCCGAACGCAAGCGCAAAATCGAGGCGCTCCGCGCGCGCAGCGAAGCCGAGAAGCAGATCAAGCCGTTGGCGATCATGGACGTCAATCCCGAAGCGGTCGCCGTCGCGCTGGCCGATCATGGTGCGCAGGCGATGATCCACGGCCATACCCACCGGCAGGGAAGACACGAACACTTGGCAGCCGGGACAACCTGTCAGCGCTGGGTGCTCGGCGACTGGCACGCCGACCGCGGCAATGCGCTGGTTTGCAACCGTCAGTGGGGATTCGTCGCGCTACCCCGCGCCTGACGGTTGGCTACGGGAACATGGATTTTTTCCCTGGAAAGGCGTAGCGTATTCCCCCGTTCTGCATTCGTTTTCGTCACCAAGGGGGATTAATGATGAAACAGCTGATCTGCATGGCCGCATGTTCAACCTTGTTTCTGGCTGCCGGCGGGGCCACGGCGCAAGTTGGAAATATCAACATCAAGGGGGCCGGACCGATGCACCCCTTGTGCCGCAACTGTCACCAGCTCGACACCAACATGATGCGCGGGTCGCTCGAGAATTTCTCGATGGCCTCGCAGACCCTCCAGCTCGATGTCGGCACGCACAAGGAGATCATCCGGTTTGAAGACGACGTCGCCATCCAGAACCTGAAGGACATCGAGGAGCTCAAGCTCTACAAGGGCAAGGGCTTCCGCATCAACTACGTCGAAAGGAAAGGCGAAAAGCACGCGGTGCTGATCACGCGCTTCGACATCCTGCAGACCATCCAGTCCGGCGACAAGCTGACGCGTGATGAATTCAGGAAGTTCCTGGCCGACAACAAGAACGTGATGGTGCTCGACGCCCGGCCGCCCGAGCCCTATCAGGAAGCCCATATCCCGGGTGCCAAGCTGCTGCCCGCCCCGGCCTTCGACAAGTTCCAGGCACAGGTCCTGCCGCTGGACAAGGCCACGCCCATGGTCGTCTATTGCGTCGGCGGCTGCCTGAGCCCGACCAACTTCATGCGCATCAAGGCACTGGGCTACACGAACGTCAAGGTCTATACCGGCGGCTTCCCCGACTGGATGCAGGCCGAATATGCCACGACCACCCCGGGCTGGCTGAAGACCGCGATCGAGAAGGATTTCGCCTTCGTCCTGGTCGACCTGCGCCAGACCGATGCCGTCAGGGCCGGCCACATCCAGTCGGCGGTTTCGGTTCCGTTCGCCGACTTCGACAAGTCTCAGTCCAAGTTCCCCGCGCAAAAGAGTGCGCCGATCATCCTGTATGGCGACAACAAGGAGGAAGCCGCCCGCAAGCTGATCGCCTGGGGTTACCGCAACGTGCGGCTGCTGCCGTCCTCCTTCGAGGACTGGAAGCAGGCCGGCAACCCGGTCGCGACGGGCGATGCGAAAACGACCATCGCCTATGTGCCCAAGCCGCGTCCGGGTACGGTAACGCCAGAACAATTCAAGGACGTCGCCGAAAAAGCGTCGGCCGACACGGTGATCATCGATGTCCGGAGTCCCAGCGAGGTCGCGACCGGCAAGCTCAAGAACGCCGTCAATATTCCGCTCGACGAAATGGCGCACCGGGTGACCGAACTGCCGAAGGACAAGAAGCCTGTGCTGTATTGCGAAACCGGTGTGCGTGCCGAGATGGCCTTCAATCTGCTGAAGAACCTGAGTATCGACAGCCGGTATCTGAATGCCAACGTCGCCATCGCCAAGGACGGCGGATTTACGTTCAAGGAATAGCGCGCATGAACACCCCCGTTCCCGTCGGCATGACCGGGGCGGGGGCAGCAATCAGCGTTTTTTCGGCTTGCCGGCCGGTGATCCGCCTTTCCATTCGCCAGCCGGCTTCCTGTCGCCTCGTGGTGCCGGCTTCTTCGAATAGTCGGAGCTGGCAGGACGACGTTTGGCAAACGCGGGCTTGTCGCCTTCACCCGGTACGGCGTGGCGGATTTTCAGCGCGAACTGGCGCACGCGCGTGCGCTTGAGGACATCGAGAACTTCCGCCGGCAACTCGGGCAGTTCGACCGTGCTGTAGTCGTCGAACAGGTTGATCTGGCCGATCAGCTTGCCGTCGATGCCGCCCTCGTTGGCAATGGCGCCGACGATTTCCTTCGGCAGCGCGCCCTGGTTCTTGCCCACTTCAATGCGATAGCGCACCAACGGTGCATTGCCGAAGTCGCGTTTCGCCGCAGGCGCGGCGCGCGACTTGCGCTCCGGCTTGTCAAAAGTCGGCGCTGGCGAGACGGCACTCGCCGGCTCGCCGCGTGATTTGGGGACGGCACTTGCTGAAGTTTCGCGTGAAGTCGGTACAGTACGGGGGGCCGGCGGAACCGATTCTTCCAGCCCATCCGGACGCAAGGGCCGTTCGCGCTGGGCGAGAAAGGCCAGTGCGGCTGCGATCTGGCGGGTCGCAAGGTTGTCCTCGCTTTCCATGCGCCGCACCACCTCGAAGAAGAAATCGAGGTTTTCCTCGGCCAGCGTATCCATGATCTGTTGTTTGAACTGTGCGACGCGACGTTCGGCGACCTCGCCGCGCGTCGGCAGTGCGATCGGTTCGATCGGCTGGCGCGTGGCACGCTCGATGGCCTTGAGCATGCGCATTTCGCGCGGCGAGACGAACAGGATCGCGACGCCCGCCCGTCCCGCGCGCCCGGTCCTGCCGATGCGGTGGACATAGGCCTCGGTGTCGTAGGGAATGTCGTAGTTGATGACATGCGAAACGCGTGGCACGTCGATCCCGCGCGCCGCGACGTCGGTGGCGACGACGATGTCGAGCGAGCCCGACTTGAGCCGCTCGATCACCTGTTCGCGCAGGCCCTGCGTCATATCGCCGTTGAGTGCCGCCGCCTCGTAGCCGCGGGCCTCGAGGCGATCGGCCAGTTCGACCGTCGCCGTCTTGGTGCGCACGAAGATGATCGCCGCGTCGAAATCCTCCTCGACCTCGAGCATGCGCGTCAGCGCTTCGATCTTGTCGGCACCGCGCACCTGCCAGTACTTCTGCCTGATGGTCGCCACGGTGGTCGTGGCGGAGCGGATCTTGACCTGCTGCGGCTCGCGCAGGTAACGCTGGGCGATGCGGCGGATCGGATCGGGCATGGTTGCCGAGAACAGCGCCGTCTGGCGCGTCGCCGGGGTATGTTCGAGAATCCACTCGACGTCCTCGATGAAACCCATGCGCAGCATCTCGTCGGCTTCGTCGAGCACCAGCGTCTGCAGGCCATCGAGATTGAGGCTCTTCCGTTCCAGGTGATCCATGATGCGGCCGGGCGTGCCGACGATCACATGAGCCCCGCGGGACAAGGCGCGCAACTGGATCACCATGCTCTGACCACCATACACCGGGAGCACGTGGAAGCCCGGCATGTGATGAGCGTATTTCTGGAAGGCCTCGGCGACCTGGATCGCCAGTTCGCGCGTCGGCGTCAGCACCAGTGCCTGCGGCACTTTCTTCGCGATATCTAGCCGCGCCAGCAGCGGCAGGGCGAAGGCGGCCGTCTTGCCGGTACCGGTCTGGGCTTCGCCGAGCAGGTCCCTGCCGGCCAGCAGATGGGGAATGCAGGCCGCCTGAATCGGCGATGGCGTTTCGTAGCCGACGTCGGTCAAGGCGGAAAGGAGGGGCGCCGGCAATTGCAGCGCCGCAAAGGATTCGATGGTCTGGGTCATGGCAAGCCTGCCTGAAGGCAGGTTAAAAATACGGCCTGAGGGCCTGGGGGAATCGCATTATCGCAGAGATTGGCCACCGAGCCCGTAAGGCGCTGGATCGATGGCCGGGGCGTGCCCTGCCACCCGGTCGGCCAGCAGGCGGCCGGAGCCGACCGCCAGCGTCCAGCCCAGCGTACCGTGGCCGGTATTGATGAACAGCCCCGCAAGGGGCGTCGGGCCGATCAGCGGCACGTTGCTGGGTGTCGACGGGCGCAGGCCGGTCCAGGGTTCGACGGCATCGGCATGGAACTCGATCCGCGGGAAGATCTGCCTCACGCGGCGCAGCAGCGGGGCGACGCGGCGCGGGTTGATACGCGTGTCATAACCGGCGAATTCGGCGGTCCCGGCCACCCGTAATCGTTGCCCGAGCCGCGAGATCACCACCTTCGCCCCGTCGTCGGTCAGGCTCACATTCGGTGCGGGCGACTCAGGCGCCAGCGGAATCGTGATCGAGTAGCCCTTCGCCGGGTAGACGGGAATGCGGATGCCCAGCGGGCGCAGCAGCAAGGGCGAATAGCTGCCCAGCGCGACGATGCAGGCTTCGGCGGCCAGACGCTCGCCGCTGCTCAGACGTACCGCCGCGAAGCGACCCGACGCCTGCTCGATGCCGGCCACGGCGCTGGCGTAGCGAAACTGCACGCCGCGCCCGGCGGATCGCTCGGCCAGCAGCGCGGTGAAGCGCTGCGCATCGCCCGATTCGTCTTCGACCGTCCAGGTGCCGCCAACGATCGGCAGCGTTGAATCACACAGAGCCGGTTCGATGTCGAGGCATTCGGCCGCCGACTTGACGACGCGGTCACAGCCGAACTGACTCATGAACTCGGCCTGCGGCTGCGCATGCGCGAACTCGTCCGCATCGGTGTAGTAGTGCAGGATGCCCCGCTCGAGACAGTCGTATTCCAGGCCCAGTGCCCGCCGCAGCGCCTTGAGCCGCGCGCGGCTGTCGAGCGCCAGCGCCAGGATCGCGCGGATGTTGGCACGCGTGCGGCCGGGTGTGCATTCGCGCAGGAAGCGCAGGCCCCAGGCCCATTGGGCGGCATCGGCGCGCAGCCGCCAGAGCAACGGCGAATCCTCGCGGCCCAGCCACTTCAAAACTTTCAGGGGAGTTGACGGATTCGCCCACGGTTCGGCATGGCTCGTCGAAATCTGCCCGCCGTTGGCGAAGCTGGTTTCGCACGCCGGTCCGGGCTGCCGATCGACCACGATCACCTCATGGCCATCCTCGGCAAGGAACCAGGCCGTGGCGACGCCGATCAAACCGGCTCCGAGCACTACAATGCGCATGCCAACATACAGAGAGAAAAATGGAAAACGATTATAAGCACCCCGACTGGAAGGCCAAACTCACGCCCGAGCAGTATTACGTGACGCGCGAGAAGGGCACGGAGCGCCCCTTCACTGGAGCGTACTGGAACACGACCGACCCCGGCACCTATCTCTGCGTCTGCTGTGGCGCCCCGCTGTTCGACGCCGCGCACAAATTCGACGCCGGCTGCGGCTGGCCCAGTTTCTGGCAGCCGCAGGTGCCGGAAAACATCACTGAGGCGCGCGACACCAGCCATGGCATGATCCGCACCGAAGTCATGTGCAAGCAATGCGGCGCCCACCTCGGCCACGTCTTCCCCGACGGCCCGCGGCCAACCGGGCTGCGCTACTGCATCAACTCGGCCTCCCTGACCTTTCAAGCCGGGTAAACTGCCTTCCCCGTTGCCCCCCCTGTTTGCTGACCCGCGGCCGCTCCATTCAGTGCCACCCCTCCTACAAAGTAATTCGATCTAAATAATATGGCGGATACTGCTAAGTCCAACCCCTTGGTTGAGCTGACGATCACCCTGATCATTCCTGCGCTGATACTTATGAAGCTGTCAGACCCGACAGATCTGGGCCCGGTGAACGCTTTGCTGCTAGCGTTAAGTTTTCCGCTTGGCTGGGGGATTCGCGACTTCTGGAAGCGCCGGAAGATCAATGTCTTCGCTGTACTGGGTATCGTTAGCACGCTGCTTACCGGCGGTATCGGACTGCTGGAACTGGATACTCGCTGGCTGGCCGTCAAAGAAGCCGCCGTTCCCGGCCTGATCGGCCTGGCCGTATTGGGTTCGACCTATACGCGCTATCCGCTGGTCAAGACCATTCTGCTCAATCCGTCCATCATTGATCTGGCACGCTTGCAGGAAAGACTGGAAAGTCATGGAGCAATCCAGGCATTCGAAACCCGCCTGATGCATGCGACATGGATGTTGAGCGGAACCTTCTTTTTTTCATCGGTCATGAATTACTTCCTGGCCACCTACATAGTCGTCAGCCCAGCTGGAACACCCGCATTCAACGAAGAGCTTGGCCGACTGGCCTTGCTCAGTTATCCATTCATAGCACTACCGTCAATGGCGATGATGATCTTTGCCATATATTATTTATCCCGCGCAACAGAAAAACTCACTGGCCATGGCCTGCAGGAGTATTTCAGTTAAACCCCAGTCGGCCTTGAAAAGGAAACTTCTTAGTGCTCTACATGATCCACGGTCTCGACAACCCCGGCACGCTGGACAAGCGCCTGGCCGCCCGCCCCGCTCACCTCGAACGCCTGCAGGCACTGGCTGCCGCCGGCCGGCTGGTCCTGGCCGGCCCCTGCCCGGCCATCGACAGCCCGGATCCCGGCCCGGCCGGTTTCAGCGGCAGCCTGATCGTTGCCGAGTTTCCCTCGCTGACCGACGCGCAGGCCTGGGCGGACGCGGACCCCTACGTCGCCGCCGGCGTTTATGCCAATGTAGTCGTCAAGCCCTTCAAGAAAGTGCTGCTATGAGCACGGTCGAACTGATCCGCGCCCGCCTCGCCGTGCTGGAGCCCAGCCAGCTCGACATCCGTGACGACAGCGCCCAACATGCCGGGCATGCCGGCGCCAGGGAAGGCGGCCATTACGCCGTGCGCATCGTCGCGCCGCGTTTTGCCGGCCTGTCGACGATGCAGCGCCACCGCCTGGTGTATGATGCCATTGGCGATCTGGCACAGCAGCGCATCCATGCGCTCAGCATTACCGCCAAGACCCCCGACGAGATCAAACCCTAACCTCATTTCCGGAAAACCCATGAAACGTGCCCTGATTTCCCTGTCGCTGCTCGCCCTCGCCACTGCTCCCGCCATCGCCCATGCCCAGATTGCCAAGGTCAATGGCAAGGCCATTCCCGCCAACCGAGCGGAAGTCCTGATGGCCAACCAGCTGGCGCAGGGTCAGGCCAAGACCCCCGAGCTCGAAGCCGCCGTCAAGGAGGAACTGGTGCGCCGCGAAGTCCTCGCGCAGGCCGCCGTCGCCAAGGGCATGGACAAGAAATCCGATGTCCAGGCCCAGGTCGAACTGGCGCGCCAGGGTGTGCTGATTGGCGCCTACCTCAACGAGTTCGCGCGCGGCGTCAAGATCAGCGACGACGACGTCAAGAAGGAATATGACAACCTCAAGGGCGCGCTCGGCGACAAGGAATACAAGGCCCGCCATATCCTCGTCGACAAGGAAGAGGATGCAAAGGGCATCATCGAAAAGCTCAAGAAGGGCGAAAAGTTCGAGGAGCTGGCCAAGGCCTCGAAGGACCCCGGCTCCAAGGACAAGGGCGGCGAACTCGGCTGGGCCAACAAGTCGAGCTACGTGCCGCCGTTCGCCGAGGCGATGACCAAGCTGGCCAAGGGCAAATACACCGAAGCCCCGGTACAGAGCAGCTTCGGCTGGCACGTCATCCAGCTCGACGACGTGCGCGAACTGAAGGCGCCCAACTTCGACGACGTCAAGCCGCAGATCGTCCAGCGCATGCGCCAGATGACCGTCGAGAAGCACATCCTCGACCTGCGCGCCAAGGCCAAGGTCGAATAATCCGCCGAAAGTCGGCGCTGGCGGGACGGCACGGCCGGCTCGCCGCCACCATTAGGACGCCCCCTTGCTCGGCGCCTGGCGCAACTGGCGGCGGCAGCGTGCCGCCAGCCAGCTCGAAATCACCGCAGCCCAGTGGCAGGACGCCGAATACTGCCTGCCCTTCCTCGACCGGCTCACTGACGACGAGCGCCTGCGCCTGCGCGAACTGGCCCGCGCCTTCATCGCCGAAAAGGAATGGAGCGCCGCCCCGGGCCTGCAGCTCACGGCCGCCATCCAGCTGTCCATCGCCCTGCAGGCCTGCCTGCCGATCCTCAACCTCGGCCTCGACTGGTACCGCGGCTGGGTGGGCATCGTCGTCTATCCCGGCGATTTCGTGATCCCGCGCCAGGTCGTCGATGAAGATGGCATCGTCCATGAATACGAGGACCCGGTCCTCGGCGAGGCCTGGGAAGGCGGGCCGGTGCTGCTGTCGTGGTTTCCGAACCTGGACGAGATCGGCGACGTCAGCATCGTCATTCACGAGTTCGCCCACAAGCTGGACATGGCGAACGGCGCGGTCGACGGCATGCCGGCCTTGCATGCCGACATGCGCCGTGAAGACTGGACTGCCGCATTTTCAGCGGCTTACGAGGATTTCTGCCGCCGTGTCAAAGTAGCCCAAATACGCGGCGAGGTGACGGAGATCGATCCCTATGCCGCCGAACATCCGTCGGAGTTCTTCGCCGTCGCCAGCGAAGTCTTTTTCGAGGCCCCTGACCTCCTGCACGACGAGTATCCGGCGGTTTATCGCCAATTGCGACTTTTTTACCGCCAGGATCCTCTCGCAACTCCTGATATTGTTGCATTGCAACATAAGTAGGGTGAAAATACTGCGCCATATGGAACCCACTACAGGACCCACGCCATGAGCTTTGATCCCGTCGACACCATCGAAAACCGCACCTACGACGAAATCCAGGTCGGCGACAGTGCCAGCCTGACGCGCACGCTGCGACCCGAAGACATCCAGATGTTCGCGATCATCTCCGGCGACATGAATCCGACCCATGTCGATCCCGAGTACGCTCGCTCGTCGCAGTTCCGCGAAGTCGTCGGCCACGGCATGTGGGGCGGCATGCTGTTCTCCAATATCCTCGGCACGCAGTTTCCCGGTCCCGGCACCGTCTACGTCGATCAGAGCCTGCACTTCGACCGCACCGTGCGCATCGGCGACACGCTCACCGTCACCGTCACCTGCAAGCGCAAGTTCGACCATAACGACCACATCATCTTCGATTGCCATTGCAAGAACCAGGATGGCGAACAGGTGATCCACGGCAGCGCCGAGGTCATCGCGCCAATCGAGAAGATCAAGCGCGCCAAGGTCACCCTGCCCGAGATCAAGCTGTCGACCACCAAGACCGCGCGCTACGAGCATCTGCTCGAAATCACGGCGGGCCTGACGCCGATCCCGATGGCGGTGATCCACCCCTGCGATACCGAGTCCCTGAAAGGCGCGCTGCAGGCACGCGATCGCGGGCTGATCGACCCGACGCTGGTCGGCCCGGAAGACAAGATCCGCAAGCTCGCCGAGGAAATGGGCCTGAATCTCTACGGCTGCCAGTTCCTCGACGTGCCGCACAGCCATGCCGCCGCCGAATCGGGCGTCGCGCTGGCGCGCGAAGGCCTCGTCGAGGCGCTCATGAAGGGCAGCCTGCACACCGACGAACTGATGGGCGAGGTCGTCGACAAGGCCACCGGCCTGCGCACCGAGCGCCGCATCAGCCACGTCTTCCTGATGGACGTGCCGACCTACCCGCGCCCGCTGATGATCACCGATGCCGCCGTCAACGTCGCCCCCGATCTCGCCACCAAGGTCGACATCGTCCAGAACGCCATCGACCTCGGGCGCATGCTGAAGATCGCCGAGCCGAAGGTTGCGCTCCTCGCCGCCGTCGAAACCGTCAACCCGAAGATGCCGGCCACGCTCGACGCTGCCGCGCTCTGCAAGATGGCCGACCGCGGCCAGATCAAGGGCGGCCTGCTCGACGGCCCGCTCGCCTTCGACAACGCGATCTCGGTCGTCGCCGCACGCACCAAGGGCATCAAGTCCGTCGTCGCTGGCCAGGCCGACATCCTGCTCGTGCCGGACATCGAGTCGGGCAACATGTTGGCCAAGCAGCTCGAGTACCTCGCCGACGCACTCTCCGCCGGCATCGTGCTCGGCGCGCGCGTGCCGATCGTGCTGACCTCGCGCGCCGACTCGGCGCAGACGCGCACCGCCTCGACCGCCATCGCCGTCGTGATGGCGCACGCCAAACGCAAGCCCGGCAAGTGAGGTCGCCATGGCTGAAGCGCTGCTGACCCTCAACGCGGGGTCGTCCTCGATCAAGTTCGCCCTGTTCCGGCGCGATCATCGCGTCCCGGCGAAACCCGAACTCGTCGGCCAGATCGACGGCATCGGCGCCCGTCCGCACATCAAGGCCATGAATGCCCAGGGCCAGTCGCTCGACGATGACGATCTGCGGCTCTCCGGCGATGGCCAGCACCGCCAGGCGCTGGGCTTCCTGGTGAAATGGCTGCGCGATCACGAATCGGGCTGGCGGATCGCTGGTGTCGGCCATCGCGTCGTGCATGGCGGCGAAAGCTACTCCCAACCGATCCTGATCGACGATGCGCATTTCTCCCGTCTCAAGGAGTTCATCCCGCTCGCCCCGCTGCACCAGCCGCACAACCTCGCCGGCATCGAGGCGATGCGCGCCGCCATGCCCGGCGTGCCCCAGATCGCCTGCTTCGACACCGCGTTCCACCGTTCTCAGCCGCCCATCGCGCAGCTGTTCGCCCTGCCCCGCCGCATCACGGCCCAGGGCGTGCGGCGCTACGGCTTCCATGGCCTGTCCTACGAGTTCATCTCCGACGTGCTGCCGCAGCATCTTGATGCCGAGCGCGCGAACGGCCGGGTGATCGTCGCGCATCTTGGCAACGGTGCTTCGATGTGCGGCATGGTCGGCCGCAAGAGCCAGGCCTCGACGATGGGCTTCACCGCCGTCGAAGGGCTGATGATGGGCACGCGCACCGGTGCGCTCGATCCCGGCGTGCTGCTCTACCTGATGGACTACGACGGCATGGACGTCAAGGCGCTGACCCACCTGCTCTACAAGGAGTCGGGGCTGCTCGGCGTGTCGGGCATCTCGTCCGACATGCGCGTGCTGCTGGCCTCTGACAAACCCGAGGCGAAGGAAGCCGTCGACCTGTTCTGTTACCGCATCGTGCGCGAGATCGGTTCGCTCGCCGCCGCGCTCGGCGGACTTGACGCGCTGGTGTTCACCGGCGGCATCGGCGAACATGCCGCCCCGGTGCGCGAGATGGTGTGCCAGCAACTTGGCTGGCTGGGCCTCGACTTCGATGCCGTCGCCAATACCACCACCGCCGGCAAGGCCGGGCGCATCAGCAGCCCGACCAGCCGCGTCGCCGCGCTGGTGCTGCCGACCAACGAGGAATGGATGCTCGCCCGCCATACGGACGAACTGCTCGGGTGACGCGGGCCGCGAAGCACTCCCGTTTCGATGACTTCCAGGGCATCCTCACCGGCGCCCTGATCGTCGCCATCGGCATCAGCTTTTTCAAGAGCGCCGGGCTGCTCACCGGCGGCGCCGTCGGCATCAGCTTCCTGATCCATTACGCCACCGGCGCGAACTTCGGCCTCACGCTCTTCCTCATCAACCTGCCCTTCTACTGGCTCGCCGTGAAACGCATGGGCATGGAGTTCACGCTCAAGACGCTGGCCACCGTCTGCCTCGTCGCGCTGGCGAGCGAACTGCTGCCGCAGGTCTTTTCGATCGCCCGCATCGATCCGTTCTTCGCCGCCATCGCCGGCGGGCTGCTGATCGGCGTCGGCATGGTGATCCTGTTCCGCCATCGCGCCAGCCTCGGCGGCATCAACGTGCTGGTGCTCTGGCTGCAGGAACATTTCGGCTGGCGCGCCGGCAAGCTGCAGATGGGGCTGGACATCGCCATCCTGCTCTGCGGAACCTTCGTCGTACCACCGCTCGTGCTGGCCGCCTCGGTGCTCGGCGCCGTGCTGCTCAACTTCGCGCTCGCCGTCAATCACAAGCCCGGCCGCTACATGGCGTTTTAGGGATTCGTGTAGCATGCGCTCAAGTAAAAAGGGTTGAGCAAGCGCGACACTACCTATGCCTCGGGATAACGAATCCTCTGCTGACACGCTGATCGCCCGGAACCCGGACAAGCCTGCATCGCAAGGCGTCCATCACCTGCGCAGGCTGTTCGGGATCTTTGTCATGCTCGGCGTCACGGTCTATGTCGTGACGCTGGTCATGCTCTGGCAGGAAACGGTCAGCGGTTTCGAGAAGGATCTGAAGCATCACGTTTCTCTGCTGTCGCAAAGCGTGCGCATGACGGTGAAGCACCACGAGGCTATCCTGGTCGGCATGGGCGGCGAGCTGGTGGCGCAGGGAGCCCTCGAGGAACCGGAAAAGGGCCGCGCCCTGATCGAGCGCATGCACGGCGTGGACCGCGGGTTTGTCGGCTTCGGCCTGGCACGGCCGGACGGGCAGCTGATGCTCGTCAGCGGGCTTCCGGCCGGAACGCGCCTGCCCAACCTGATGGCGAATCCCGATGTGCGCGATTCCTTCGAGAAGACCGTCAGCACCCGGCGTTTCATCATCGGCCGCCCCTACCTGATGAAGCAGCTCGGCCAGTGGGTAATCCCGATCCGCGCTCCGATCATCGGCCCGGACGGCCAGGTTGCCGCCGTCATGGCGGCCGGCTACAGCCTGCAAAGCGACAGCGTGGCCTGGGCCAACATGAAGCTGCCCGCGGACCTGCACGTTCTAATCCTGCGCGACGACGGCCATGGCGTGTTTGCGGCACCGCTGCCGACGGATTTCAGCACGGAGGAATTGCACAAGTTTTTTGGCGCACCCGAGGGGAGTGCCCATATCCAGGCGTTCCGCGATTTGGGCGAGGGATTCGGTTTCATCCAGACCAAGGCAAGCCGCCTGCTGCCACACGACAATATGCTGGTCAGCGCTGAATACATGGACGGGCATGAACTCTGGACCGTGGTGGGCGTGGGACGCGAAACCGTGCTGGCGGCCTGGAAAAAACGCATCCTCATGCCTTCTGCGCTGCTTGCGGTGATGGTGCTGATCGGTCTGGCGGTCTTTCGCCGCACCGAGATCCAGCAACTGCATGCCGACAGCGAAATTCGCGGGCTGACGGCCGCGCGCCAGGCGATCCTGGATGGCGCCAACTACGCCATCATCGCGACCGACCTGGACGGTCGCGTCACCAGCTTCAACCATGCCGCGGAACGGATGCTCGGCTATGCGGCCGGCGAGGTGGTCGGCAAGCAGACGCCGGCGATCTGGCATGATCACGAAGAGATCGCGGCGCGGGCGCGGCGACTGTCCGCCGAGCTGGACCGGGAAATCAAGCCAAGCTTCGAAGCTCTCGTCGCGCGGGCCACCTTGGGGCAGGCCGAGGAGAACGAATGGAACTACATCGCCAAATCGGGCAGGCGGTTTCCGGTCATGCTCTCGATCAGCCAGATCCGCGATGCCAACGACAG
This sequence comes from Pseudomonadota bacterium, assembly GCA_021849505.1. GTDB lineage: Bacteria > Pseudomonadota > Gammaproteobacteria > Burkholderiales > Rhodocyclaceae > Sulfuricystis. The sequence goes on along the minus strand of JAJZSW010000001.1, from coordinate 82,458 downwards.
CGTGATCGGCTTCCTTGGCATCGCTTCCGACATCACGGCAAAAAAGGATGCCGAGGCGGAACTGGCCCGCTACCAGGCGCATCTCGAAAACATGGTGGAAGAGCGCACGCGCGCCCTGCAGGACACCAATGCGGAACTGGCGGCGGCGCGGGACGCCGCCGAAGCCGCTAACCAGGCCAAGAGCAGCTTTCTCGCCAACATGTCGCACGAGATCAGGACGCCGCTCAACGCCATCCTCGGCCTCAGCCACCTGCTGCGCGCCGAGGCCACGCCGGCGCAAGCCGAGCGGCTGGGCAAGATCGACGCCGCCGGCAAGCACCTGCTCTCCATCATCAATGACATCCTCGACATCTCCAAGATCGAGGCCGGCAAACTGCAGCTGGAGCATAGCGATTTCGCCCTCTCCGCCGTGCTCGACCATGTGCGCTCCCTGCTCGGCGACGCCGCCCGCGCCAAAGGACTGGAAATCCGCATCGATCCCGACGCTGTGCCCGCATGGCTGCGCGGCGACGTCATGCGCCTGCGCCAGGGCGTCCTCAACTACGCCACCAACGCCCTCAAATTCACCGAGCGCGGCCACATCACCCTCGCCGTCAAAGTGCTCGAAGAAAAGGGCGACGACCTGCTGGTTCGCTTCGAAGTCAGCGACACCGGCCTCGGCATTGCCCCGGAGCAACTCAGCGGCCTGTTCCAGTCCTTCGCCCAGGCCGACACCTCCACCACCCGCAAACACGGCGGCACCGGGCTCGGCCTCGTCATCACCCGGCGCCTGGCAGAGCTCATGGGCGGCACCGCCGGCGCGGAGAGCACGCCGGGACGGGGGAGCACCTTCTGGTTCACCGCCCGCCTGCAACGCGGCCGCGGCATCCTGCCGCAGGCTGAAACGATGACTGCCGACGCCGGCCAGCGCCTGCGCAAACGCGCGCAACGCGCCCGCCTGCTGCTCGCCGAAGACAATCCCATCAACCGCGAAGTCGCGCTCGAACTGCTGCATAGCGTCGGCCTGGCGGTCGATGTCGCCGAGGATGGAATTGAAGCGATAGAACGGGCGCGCCAGCACCGTTACGACCTGGTGCTGATGGACATCCAGATGCCTCACCTGGACGGGCTGGATGCCACCCGCGCCATCCGCGCCCTGCCGGGCTGGAAGGACATTCCCATCCTGGCGATGACCGCCAATGCCTTCGACGAAGACCGCTTCACGGCCAAACTGGCGGGCATGAACGACCACGTCGCCAAGCCGGTCGATCCCGGGACACTTTTTGTCACCCTGCTCAAGTGGCTCCCGGCCTGCGCGGCAAAAATCGTTGCTGGCGGGACGGCACCCACAGAGGCGCCGCCGGCGGACGATGCCGACACAGCGCTGCGCGCCCGCCTGGCGGCGATTCCCGATCTCGACATTGAAGCAGGGCTAAGGGTGATGCGCGGCAAGCTGCACAGCTATCGGAGTCTCCTCAAACTCTTCGTCGATGGGCATGGCAATGACGCGCAAGGCCTCAGCGCATTGATCGGACAAGACGACCTGGCCGGCGCAGAGAAGCTCGCCCATGCCCTCAAGGGCACGGCCGGCAATGTCGGCGCGCTGCCCATCCACGAACTCGCCGGCGCACTGGATGCCGCTCTCAAGCGTGGCGACCGCGCTGCGGCACAAGAAGCCCTGGCGCTGCTCACCGAACGCCTGCCAAGGCTGGTCGCCGCCTTGCAGGCCGCGCTTGCGGATTGACCTTTGGATCGCGACCATGGGAACAGGAGGAGCTTCATGACTTATCTCACCATTCGGGGATCAACGCCGTGGGCAGAGTGGCGCGCTGAAACTTCCGGCATGCGCAGGCCTGTGGCTATCGGGTTCGCGCTGCTGATGGCTTTAGTGTTCGCGTTCCCTGCCTGGGCCAGCACGCAGCTGCAGGCGGGCGACAAGGCGCCGGAGTTCCTGCTCGCCGATGGCGAAGGCAGGATGCGGCAGTCGAGCGAGTGGCGCGGCAGCTGGCTGATCCTCTATTTCTATCCCCGCGACGACACGCCCAGCTGTACCGCCGAGGCCAAGGCCTTCAACGAGCGCCTGCCCGAACTCGCGGCGCTGAAGGCGCAGGTGGTCGGCGTCAGCGTGGACAGTGTCGATTCGCACCGCGCCTTCGCCAGCCGCTTCGGGTTGAATTTCCCTCTGCTGGCGGATACCGACGGCAAGGTTTCGCGCCGCTACGGCACGCTCAACGATTTCGCCGTCGTCAAGTTCGCCAAGCGCCACACTTTCCTGATCGATCCAGACGGCAACATCGCCAAGGTCTATCGCGATGTCGAGCCCGCGCTGCACGCCGGAGAAATCATTGCCGACCTGAAGCGCCTGCGCGCACGATAGCGCCATGAACCCACCCATCCTCAAGGACGCCCGTCTCGTCCTCGAAGGCCGCATCGCGACCCTGACGTTCGATCGCGACGACGTGCGCAACGCGCTGACCGGCACCGCGCTGATCGACGATATCGTCGCGGTCGCCGCCTGGGTCAACCGCTGCGACGACGTATCGGCGCTGATCATCACCGGCGCGGGCACCGCATTCTCTTCCGGCGGCAACGTCAAGGACATGGCCGAACGCGGCGGCGACTTCGCCGGCGATGTGGCGGAAGTCGCCGCACGTTACCGGCAAGGCATCCAGCGCATTCCCCTCGCCTTGCAGGATGTCGAAGTGCCGATCATCGCCGCCGTGAATGGCCCGGCCATCGGCGCCGGCTTCGACCTCGCCAACATGGCCGACCTGCGCATCGCCTCAGAACAGGCGAAGTTCGGCGAAACCTTCCTCAACCTCGGCATCATCCCCGGCGACGGCGGCGCCTGGTTCATGCAGCGCCAGATCGGCTACCAGCGCGCCTTCGAGCTGACCCTGAGCGGGCGCATCATCGACGCTGCAGAGGCACTCGCCCTCGGCGTGGTCCTCGAAGTCGTGCCCGCGGCTGAATTGCTGCCGCGCGCCCTGGCGCATGCGACGCGCTTCGCCGCCCAGCCGCCGAAAGCGCTGCGGCTCACCAAGCGGCTGATGCAGCAGGCGCAGCGCATGGAACTCAGGGACTTCCTCGATCTCTGCGCCGTCTTCCAGGGCATGTGCCACAACGCACCCGAACACCTCGAAGCGGTCCGGCGCTTCCTCGCCCGCCAGAAATAGGCAACCGTGCCGTCCTGTCAGCGCCGACTTTCGTGCGGCTCGTATAATCCGCGGCCTCTCCGTTTCCCCTTAATGCCGTGTCCAAGCTCGCCCACGAAATCGCCCGTCGCCGCACCTTCGCCATCATCTCCCACCCGGATGCGGGCAAAACCACGCTGACCGAGAAGCTGCTCTGGTTTGGCGGCGCGATCCAGGTCGCCGGCGAGGTGCGCGCGCGCAAGGCCGCGCGCCACGCCACCTCCGACTGGATGGAGCTGGAGAAGCAGCGCGGCATCTCGGTCACCTCCTCGGTGATGCAGTTCCCCTACCGCGAGCATATGGTGAACCTGCTCGACACCCCTGGCCACGAGGACTTCTCCGAGGACACCTACCGCACGCTGACCGCCGTCGACTCGGCGACCATGGTGATCGACTCGGTCAACGGCGTCGAGGCGCAGACCATCAAGCTGCTGGGCGTCTGCCGCCTGCGCGCCACGCCGATCATCACCTTCATCAACAAACTCGACCGCGAGGGCCGCGCGCCGATCGACCTGCTCGACGAGATCGAGGACGTGCTGCAGATCCAGTGCGCGCCGATGACCTGGCCGATCGGCATGGGCAAGAGCTTCCGCGGCGTGTATGACCTCTACGACGACTGCGTCTACTTCTTCGACCCGCAGGCCGAGAAAGGCACCTCGCGCACCATCGAGCGCCTCGACAATCCCGAACTGGACGAACTGCTCGGCTACCAGGCGGAGGAGTTGCGCGCCGAAGTGGAGCTTGTGAAAGGCGCTTCGCACACCTTCGACAAGGATGCCTATCTCGCCGGAAAACAAACCCCCGTCTTTTTCGGTTCGGCGATCAACAACTTCGGCGTGCAGTCGCTGCTCGACGCGATCGTCGACCTCTCGCCCGCACCGCAGCACCGGCCCGCCGCGACACGACAGGTCGAGCCGCTCGAACCCAAGTTCTCCGGTTTCGTCTTCAAGATCCAGGCCAACATGGACCCGAAGCACCGCGACCGCATCGCCTTCGTGCGAGTCTGCTCGGGCCACTACACGCGCGGAATAAAACTCAAGCAACTGTCCACCGGCAAGACGCTGGCGGTGAACAACGCCATCACCTTCATGGCGCAGGACCGCAGCACGACGGACGAAGCCTGGCCCGGCGACATCCTCGGCATCCCCAACCATGGCACGGTGGTGCTCGGTGACAGCTTCACCGAGGGCGAGGATCTGAAATTCACCGGCATCCCCTGCTTCGCACCGGAACATTTCCGCCGCGCACAAATCCGCAACCCGATGAAGATGAAGCAGCTGCAGAAGGGCCTGCAGCAGCTTGCCGAGGAAGGCGCGACGCAACTCTTCAAGCCGATCGGCTCGAACGATCTCATTCTCGGCGCGGTCGGCCTGCTGCAGTTCGACGTCGTCGCCCACCGGCTGGAATTCGAATACGGCGTGGATTGCTTTTTCGAGCCGGTGAACGTCGCCACCGCGCGCTGGCTGCGCGGTTCCGACCTCGCGCTGAAAGCACTGGAAGATCGTGCCGCCGCCAACCTCGCGCTCGATGGCGCGGGCGACTACGTTTACCTGGCGCCGAACCGCGTCAACCTCCAGATGGCGCAGGAGCGCCACCCCGACATCGTCTTTCTGGAAACCCGAGAAATCCATTGATGCAGTGCGGCATGCGCAAGGGTAGAATCCGGCCACTTTTTTCAGGAGGGTTTATGCACACTTTCGCGAAATGGCTGGGCGTAGCCTCGATGGCTTCGCTCCTCGCAATCAGCGCCGCGCAGGCACGCGACTGGAACACCATCAAGACCTCGGGCACGATGGTCGTCGCCACCGAGGGCGCCTTCGCTCCGTTCAACTATTACGAGGGCACCAAGCTGACCGGTTTCGAGGTCGATATCGCCGAAGCGATCGTCAAGCAGCTGGGCCTAAAGATGGAATGGAAGGTCGTGCCCTTCGACGCGCAGATCGCCTCGCTCGGCCAGGACCGCTTCGATTTCGCCATCGCCTCGCACGGCTATACCGAAGAACGCGCCAAGGCCGTCGACTTCACCGACCCGCACTACTGCACCGGCGGCCAGATCGCCGCCCGCAAGGACGGCCCGCTGACCGTCGCCGCGCTCAAGGGCAAGACCGTCGGCGTGCAGATCGGCACCAGCTATCTCGACAACGCCAAGAAGATTCCCGGCGTCAAGTCGGTCAAGACCTACAAGGCCGATCCGGAAGCCTACGCCGCGCTCAAGGCGCGCAAGACCGATGCGTGGATTTCCGACCGCTGGCTGATCCATGAAACGCTGCAGAAGAACCCCGAAGCCGGCATCGTCGCGGGCGAGCATGTTTTCGTCGAGCGCGTCTCGATGATCCTGCGCAAGAACAACCCGGAACTGAAGGAACAGCTCAACCGTGGATTGGCCGAGATCATGAAGAACGGGACGTATCAGGCGCTGTCCCAGAAGTACTTCAAGACCGACGCCTCCTGCAAGTAAGCAGGCATCCGCAGCACTATGCGCTGGGCCAGGGAGCATCCGGCATGGACGATGTTCGCCGCGATGGTCGGTCTCCTGCTGTTTCTATGGGGCATGGCCATCCCGCTCTCCCTGGCACCCGCGCCGATCGGCCCGGCGGCCGGATTGTTCGCCGACGGGACGCGCGTCACGGTCATGCTCACGCTGGTCGCGGGTTCGGCCGGCATCGTGATCGGCGTGCTGGCAGGACTCGGCAAGCTTTCCGCATTCCTGCCGCTGCGCTGGTTCTGCAATTTCTATGTCTGGCTGTTCCGCGGCACGCCGCTGCTGCTGCAAATCCTGTTCATCTGGCTGGTCGTGCCGCAGATCCTGCCGGAATCGGTGGAGATCTCCGATTTCGCCTGCGCCGCCATCGCGCTGGCGCTCAACGTCGGCGCCTATAACACCGAATGCGTACGCGCCGGCATCCTCGCGGTGCCGCACGGCCAGGTCGAGGCCGCACGCGCGCTCGGCCTGTCGCCCTTCCAGACCTTCATGGACATCGTGCTGCCGCAGAGCATGCGTGTCGCCCTGCCCGCGCTGGCCAACAACCTCGCCTCGCTGGTGAAGGATTCCTCGCTCGCCTATGCCATCAGCGTCGTGGAGCTGACCATGGTCGGCTATCGCATCCAGGCCGAAAGCTACCAGCCGATTCCCGTCTTCCTCACCGTGGCGACGATCTACCTGATCCTCACGACGGCGTTCACCACGCTGACGGCGGCGCTCGAAAGCCAGCTCGACGTCGGAAGAAAACGGTAAGACGATGGAACTCAAGCCCATCATCGAAACTCAGGACGTGCACAAGCATTTCGGCGCCTTCCATGCGCTCAAGGGTGTCTCGGCGACCTTCTACGAAGGCCAGGTGACGGCCATCCTCGGCCCCTCCGGTTCCGGCAAGTCGACCTTCCTGCGCACCCTGAACCGGCTGGAACCACACGACTCCGGCAGCATCCGCGTTGACGGCATCGAGCTCGACGACAACCTGAAACACCTCGACGCGATCCGCCGCGAGGTCGGCATGGTGTTCCAGAGCTTCAACCTGTTCGCGCACATGTCCGTGCTGCGCAACCTCACGCTGGCGCCGATGCGCGTGCGCAAGATGGGTCGCAAGGAGGCCGAAGAAAAAGCCATGGCGCTGCTGGAACGGGTCGGCCTGAAGGACCAGGCGCTCAAGTATCCGGTGCAACTCTCCGGCGGCCAGCAGCAGCGCGTCGCCATCGCGCGCGCGCTGGCGATGGACCCGAAGGTGCTGCTGTTCGACGAACCGACCTCGGCACTCGACCCCGAGATGGTCAACGAGGTGCTGAGCGTCATGCGCGAGCTGGCGCACACCGGCATCACCATGCTCGTCGTCACGCACGAGATGGGCTTCGCGCGCGAGGTGGCCGACCGCATCATCTTCTTCGACCATGGCGCGATTCTCGAGGACGCCGCACCGCAGGCCTTTTTCAGCAATCCGGAACACGACCGGGCCCGCGCCTTCCTGTCGCAGGTCAAGCACGGCTACTAGCCTGGCGCATGGCCACCGAATTCCTTGCCACCGTCATCTTGCTGCTGATCCTGCTGGATCCGCTCGGCAACATCCCCTTGCTGATTTCACTGCTGCGCCCGCTGGCGCCGGCACGCCGCCAGCGCGTCGTGCTGCGCGAGAATGCCGTCGCGGCCCTGCTCCTGATCGTTTTCGTGTTCATCGGCGACTGGCTGCTCTCCGCGCTGCGCCTGTCCGCGCCGGCACTGGAGATTTCCGGCGGCCTGATCCTCTTCCTGATAGCGGTGCGCATGGTTTTCCCGTCGCACGGGCATCACGAGGACGACGCTGGTCGCGAAGGCGAACCCCTGATTGTCCCGATCGCCGTGCCGATGATCGCCGGCCCGGCCGCGCTCGCCACCGTGCTGCTCACCTCGCGCCAGGAACCGCAGGTGATGTCGCTGATCGGCGCGATCCTCGTCGCCATCCTGCTCAACACGCTCATCCTGCTCGCCGCCGAGCGGCTCGCCCGCCTCTTCGGCAAGCCCGGTCTCGCGGCAATGGAGCGGCTGATGGGTCTCGTGCTGACGACGATGGCCGTCCAGATGCTCATTTCCGGGATCAAAAGCGCCTTCCTGATCGCTCCTACCGCATGAGCCGGGGGTTTGCCAATGTGCTGCTGCTGATCGCGGCGCTGATCTGGGGCACCACCTTCGTCGCGCAACAGCTCGGCATGGCCGGCGTCGGCCCGCTGATGTTCACCGGCGTGCGCTTCCTGCTCGGTGCGCTGGTCATCCTGCCGCTGGCGCTGCGCGAGCGCACCCGGCTGGCCGATCACGGGGTCCGGCTGGAACGGCCTGACCTGCTGGCGGCCTGCGGACTCGGCGTGCTGCTGTGCCTCGGCGTGGTATTGCAGCAGATCGGCATCGCCGGCACCTCGGTGTCCAACGCGGGGTTCCTGACCGCGCTGTATGTGCCGCTGGTGCCGCTGCTGGGCTGGGTCATCCATCGACAAGTTCCGCACCTGTCGCTCTGGCCGGCGGCGCTCGGCTGCTTCGTCGGCACCTTCCTGCTGGGCGGCGGGACATTCACCGACTTCAATGCCGGCGATTTCTGGGTCATTTCCAGCACGCTGTTCTGGGCCGCCCACGTGCTGTGGGTCGGGCGCGTCGCGGCCCGCAAGGGCACGCCGATCCTCGTGGCGTTCACCCAGTTCGTCGTCTGCGGCCTGCTCGCCACCGGCGCCGGGCTGGCGCTGGAAGCCACGACGCTGACCGGCCTGCAGACGGCCCTGCCGACCATTCTCTACGGCGGCCTGCTGTCCGTCGGCATCGGCTTCACCCTGCAGGTCGTCGCCCAGCGCCATACCCGTCCCGCCGAAGCGGCGATCCTGCTCAGCTCGGAAGTGCTGTTCGCCGCGCTCGCTGGCGCCCTGTATCTGGGCGAGCGCCTCGCGCCGATCCAGCTGGCGGGAGGCGTCCTGATCTTCGCCTGCATCGTCGGCGTGCAGGTTTTGTCCAAGCCGCACCAGACCGAGCAGGTATAATTTCCAGTTAATTCATTTCGCCAGCACACCATGGAAGCAGAACGCCTCAACGCCATCGCCCACCACATCGCCGACCTCGAAGCTCGCGGCGATCAACTCCGGAGGTATCTTTGACTTCGCTGCGAAGTCGGAGAAACTTGCTGAAATCAATCAGCTGATGGAAGACCCCGGCATCTGGAACGATGCCGAGCGTGCCCAGAGCCTGGGCAAGGAAAAGAAATCCCTCGAAGCCGTCGTCATGACTCTGGAAGGCGTGAAGAGCACCCTTACGGACGCCCGCGAGTTGTTCGAGATGGCGAAGGAAGAGAACGACGAGGACACGCTGGTCGCGGTCGAAGGCGACCTCGCCGGCGTCGAAGCCAAGGTGGCCGACCTCGAATTCCGCCGCATGTTCGCCAACCCCGCCGATCCGAACAACTGCTTCATCGACATCCAGGCCGGCGCCGGTGGCACCGAGGCCTGCGACTGGGCCAGCATGCTGCTGCGCCAGTACCTCAAGTACTGCGAGCGCAAGGGCTTCAAGACCGAGATTCTCGAACAGACCGACGGCGACGTCGCCGGCATCCGCAGCGCCAGCCTGAAAGTCGAAGGCGACTATGCCTACGGTTTCCTGCGTTCCGAAACCGGCGTGCACAGACTGGTCCGCAAATCGCCCTTCGATTCCTCGGGCGGCCGTCACACCAGTTTCGCCAGCCTCTACGTCTATCCCGAGATCGACGACAGCATCGAAGTCGAAATCAACCCGGCCGACCTGCGCATCGATACCTTCCGCGCTTCCGGCGCCGGCGGCCAGCACATCAACAAGACCGACTCGGCGATCCGCATCACCCACGCGCCGACCGGCATCGTCGTGCAGTGCCAGAATGACCGATCCCAGCACCGCAACAGGGCCGAGGCGATGGCGATGCTGAAGTCGCGCCTCTACGAACTGGAATTGCGCAAGCGCCAGGCCGAGGCCGACAAGCTCGAGGCCGGCAAGACCGACGTCGGCTGGGGCCACCAGATCCGCAGCTACGTGCTCGACCAAAGCCGCATCAAGGACCTGCGCACCAACGTCGAAATCTCCAACACCCAGAAGGTGCTCGACGGCGACCTCGACGCCTTCATCGAAGCCAGCCTGAAACAGGGCGTTTAATTGAAAGCATTGCCATGAGCGAACTCCCGCACACCGCCCCCCTAGCCGACGAAAACCACATCATCGCCGAGCGCCGCGCGAAACTGCAGGCCTGGCGCGACAGCGGCAAGGCCTACCCGAACGACTTCCGCCGCGAGAACCTCGCGGCGCGCCTCGACGAACTCTACGGCGAGAAAACCAAGGAAGAACTCGAGGCGATGCCGATCGCGGCGACGGTCGCCGGCCGCATCATGCTCAAGCGCGTGATGGGCAAGGCCAGCTTCATCACGATCCAGGACCTCTCCGGCCGCATCCAGTTCTACGTGACCCGCGACAACCTCGGCGAGGCCGTGTATGACGATTTCAAGAAGTGGGACCTCGGTGACATCGTCGGCGCGACCGGCACGCTGATGAAGACCAAGACCGGCGAACTGACTGTCCAGTGCAGCGAGATCCGCCTGCTCTCGAAATGCCTGCGCCCGCTGCCGGAAAAATTCCACGGCCTGACCGACATTGAGCAGAAGTACCGCCAGCGTTACCTCGACCTGATCACCAACGACGAATCGCGCTTCACCTTCGTCGCGCGTTGCCGCATGATCCAGTCGATCCGCAACTACATGACGCACCACGGCTTCCTCGAGGTCGAGACGCCGATGATGCACCCGATCCCCGGCGGCGCCGCGGCCAAGCCCTTCACGACCCACCACAACGCGCTCGACATGGAATTGTTCCTGCGCATCGCGCCGGAGCTGTATCTGAAGCGCCTCGTCGTCGGCGGCTTCGAGAAGGTCTTCGAGGTCAACCGCAACTTCCGCAACGAGGGGCTGTCGCCGCGCCACAATCCCGAATTCACGATGATGGAGTTCTACGAGGCCTACGCGGACTACCGGAGCCTGATGGACTTCACCGAGGGGCTGATCCGCCAGGCCGCGCGCGAGGCGCTCGGCACCGAGGTGTTCGACTACCAGGGCCGCACACTCGACCTGTCCAAGCCGTTCCGCCGCATGACCATCGCCGAGGCGATCCACTACCACCATCCCGGCTACAGCCTGACGATGCTCGGCGATGCCGGCTGGGTACGCCAGAAACTCGCCGACCTCAAGGTGGAAGTCAAGCCGCTCGCCGGCCTCGGCACGCTGCAGATGCAGCTGTTCGAGGAGACCACCGAGGCCGAACTGTGGGATCCGACCTACATCATCGACTACCCGACCGAGGTCTCGCCGCTGGCGCGCCGCTCGGACAAGAATCCGGAGGTCACCGAGCGCTTCGAACTGTTCATCGTCGGCCGCGAGATCGCCAACGGCTTCTCCGAGCTCAACGATCCGGAGGACCAGGCCGCGCGCTTCCTCGAACAGGCCAGGGCCAAGGAGGCCGGCGACGAGGAAGCGATGTACTACGACGCCGACTACATCCGCGCGCTCGAATTCGGCCTGCCGCCGACCGGCGGCTGCGGCGTCGGCATCGACCGGCTGGTCATGCTGCTGACCAACTCGCCCTCGATCCGCGACGTCATCCTGTTCCCCCAAATGCGTCCGGAATAAGGTCCCTCGTGCCACTCATCCCGGCCGAGCTCGCCTTCGCCGGGGCGGGCAACCCCTACTCGTCGATCTACGACGACGTCTATCACGGCGTTGGCGACCCGCTCGCCCATGCGCGCCATGTCTTCCTCGGCGGCAACGACCTGCTCGGCGACCAGGCGCGCTGGAAAAAACGCGAGCGCTTCGCCATCCTCGAAACCGGTTTCGGGCTCGGCAACAATTTCCTCGCCACCTGGCAGGCCTGGCGCGCCGATCCCCAACGGCCGCGCCAGCTGCACTATTTCTCCATCGAGAAGCACCCCTTCCAGGTCGCCGACCTGGCCCGCTGGCACCTGCAATTGCCCCAGGATGCCGAACTGGCCGAGCTCGCCGCACAGCTGCGCACTGCCTGGCCGAGCCTGGTGCCCGGTTTCCATCGGCTGCATTTCGAAGCGGGCCAGCTCAGCCTGACGCTGATCTTCGGCGACGCCCGCTCTGCAACCGGCAGCATCGACGGCCGCTTCGATGCCTTCTATCTCGACGGCTTCGCGCCAGCGAAAAATCCGGAGATGTGGTCGCAGGAACTGATCGACCATCTCGCCTGGCTGGCTGCGCCGGGGGCGACACTGTCCACATGGACCATCTCGGGTGACCTTCGGCGCCGTCTTGCCAGCGCCGACTTTCACATCGAGCGCCGTCCCGGCTACGGTTTCAAGCGCGAGATGCTGGTGGCGAATCATCCCGGCAACGCACTCGCACCCTCGGCACCGCCGTCCCCCGGACGCATTGCCGTAATCGGCGGCGGCATCGCCGGCATCGCCTGCGCCGAACGCCTGGCCGCGCGCGGCTGCGAGGTGACGCTCTTCGACCGGCGCGACCGCCTGGCAGCCGAAACCTCCGGCAACCGCCAGGCCATTTTGCTGCCCGTGCTGGCCGTCGACCTGACGCGCCTGTCACGCCTCAATCAGGAGGCGTTTTTCTACGTCTTGCGCAAGTTGCAGGCGTTGGCAGACGCGGGCCATCCGGTCACCTGGCAACCCTGCGGCGTGTTCCAGATCGCCCGCGACGCCGACCATGCCCGAAAGCAGTCTGCCATCGTCCGCGACCAGATGCTGCCGGATGATTTCGTGCAATTCATGGCTGCCGATACCGCCGAGAGCCTCGTCGGCGCGCGCGTGGCGGGCAGTGGTTGGTGGTTTCCGCAGGCGGGCTGGTTGTCGCCCGTGTCGTTCGCCGCCGCCTTGCGCGACGCCGCCGGACCGGGACTCGAATGTCGCTTCGGCAGCGACATCGCCGCGCTGGAACACGCCGGCGGACGCTGGAAACTCAGCGGACCGGACGGTACCTGCCACGATTACGCCGATACGGTCTTGCTCGCCCATGCGCACGGCCTGCACAGCCTGCCGCAGTCGGCCCACCTGCCCTTGCGCTGTTTCCGCGGCCAGGTCACGCATCTGCCTGCCGAGCTGCTCGCCGGAGGTCCGCGCAGCGTGGTCTGTCGCGAGGGCTACCTCGCGCCCCCACACGACGGTTTCGCCGGTCTCGGCGCCACCTTCCAGCGCGGCAGGGATCTGACGACCACGCTGGAGGACCATGCGTCCAACCTGAACCGCCTGGCCGCGATGCTGCCAGGATGGGACGGAGGCTTCGCCCCAGAGACACTGACGGGGCGCGTCGGCCTGCGCCCGGTTTCCCCCGATAAGTTGCCGATGGTCGGGGCATTGCCGCTGCCGTCGTGCGAGCCGCGCCCGTCCGCCCACGTCGAATGGCCGCGCTGGCCTGGCCTGCATGTCGCCAGCGGCTACGGCGCGCGCGGTTTCGTCTGGGCTCCACTGATGGGCGAACTGCTCGCGAGCCAGATCACTGGTGATCCGCTGCCGGTCGAGAACGAACTGGCCGCCGCCGTCGATCCCGCACGTTTTGCCTGGAAGGGAATTTTGTAACCGGCTGTTACTCTCGTCTACACTCTGGCACGTCGCGCGTTAATCGATGCGACAACCCACCGAAGGAGGACTACATGAACGCCAACACCCCCAATGTCCAGCGCATCCACCCCCTGGTCGCGACCGCCGCCGTGGCCGTGACGATTTTTTCGCTCGCCGGCATCGCCGCGATTGCCGGCTGGCTGCCAACCGGCAAGGCCGCCTCGGGCGAAGCGGTTGCCGTAGCCGCGGACCCTGCCGTCGCGCCGGCGTCGACTTCCGAACCCAAACCTGCAACCGCTGCCAAGCCGGTCGAGCAGAGCACGCCGAAGCCGGTCGTCAAGGTGGCCCCCAAGCCGGAACCGGCCACACAGCCTGCCCCCGTCCAAGTCGCGCAGGCCGCGCCCGCCGCGGCGCCAGCGCCGGTCTGCCACAACTGCGGCGTCGTCGATCAAATCCGTGAAATCACCCAGCCCGGCGAAGGCAGCGGCCTCGGCGCCGTGGCCGGCGGCGTGGTCGGCGCGATTGTCGGCAGCCAGATCGGCGGCGGCACGGGCAAGAAGATCGCCACGGTCGCCGGCGCAGCGGGCGGCGCCTACGCCGGCCATCAACTCGAAAAGTCCCAGCGCAAGACCACGCGCTACGAAGTCCTCGTGCGCATGAATGACGGCGCCACCCGCTCGGTGATGATGGACATGGTGCCCGGCTGGCAGGTCGGCGAGCGCGTGCGCATCGAGAATGGCACGCTGGTGCGAGACTAGGCGATCAGCGCATCCAGTCGTTTGAGCACTTCATCCCGGCCCATCACCGCAAGCACGCGGTCGATGGCCGGGCTTTGCGGCTGACCGAGCAGCACGACACGCAGGGGAATCGCCACCTGCGGCATCTTGAGTCCCGTAGCAGCCAGCGTTTCCTTCAGCATCTTCGCCAACGCTTCGGCTGAAAAGTCGGCTTTGGCGAGGCGGCTTCTCAAGTCACGCAAGGCGGACTTGGCGACGTCGGTCAGATGCTGGGCAGCCAGTTCCGCCGCAGGATGCGGGGCGACATAGAACGGATGCGCGGAATCGGCCAGTTCGTTGAGGCTGCTGACGCGATCCTTGTAGAGCGCGGCGATCTCGGCCGGATCGGGCACGACCGTATCAGCCACCCCTTCGCGCGCGAGGCGGCGCCGAATCTCCTGTCCCAAGCGCGCATCATCGGCCAGCTTGATGTAGTGCGCATTGAGCCAGTTGAGCTTCTCGGTGTTGAACTGCGCAGCCGACGAGGTGATGTGGTCGAGGTCGAACCACGCGACGAACTGCTCCATCGTGAAGATCTCGTCGTCGCCGTGCGACCAGCCGAGCCGCGCGAGGTAGTTGAGCACCGCCTCGGGCAGATAGCCGTCCTCGTCGTACTGCATCACCGACACCGCCCCGTGGCGCTTGGAGAGCTTGGTGCCGTCGTCGCCGAGGATCATCGACAGGTGGCCGTAGCGCGGCACCGGCGCACCCAGTGCCTGCAGCAGGTTGATCTGGCGCGGCGTATTGTTCACGTGGTCGTCGCCGCGGATGACGTGGGTGATGCGCATGTCCCAGTCGTCGACGACGACGCAAAAGTTGTAGGTCGGCGTGCCATCGGCGCGTGCGATGATGAAGTCGTCGAGTTCGGCATTGGCGATCTCGATGCGACCCTTGACCTGATCGTCCCAGGCGACCACGCCCTCGGCCGGGTTGCGGAAGCGCACCACCGGCTGCACGCCGGAGGGCGGTACCGGCAGCGTCTTGCCCGGCTCCGGGCGCCAGCGGCCGTCGTAGCGCGGCTTCTCCTTGCGAGCCTCCTGCTCGGCGCGCAGCGCGTCGAGCTCTTCCTTCGATGTATAGCAGTGGTAGGCGGTGCCCGCCGCGAGCATCTGCTGGATCACTTCCTTGTAGCGATACATGCGCTGCATCTGGTAGAACGGACCTTCGTCGTGCGCGAGACCGAGCCAGCGCATGCCGTCGAGGATCGCCTGCACCGCCTCGGGGGTCGAGCGCGCAATGTCGGTGTCCTCGATGCGCAGGATGAACTGTCCGCCATGGCGGCGCGCGTAGGCCCAGGCGAACAGCGCGGTGCGCGCGCCGCCGATGTGCAGATAGCCGGTCGGGCTGGGTGCGAAACGAGTACGGACAGTCATGACGGTTACGCCTGAAAAAGCGCGCATTCTAGCGTGACCGTCCGTGGCGGCATCCCGTAGCATTGCGGCATGCCTGTCCTGCCTGACCGTTTTCCCGCATTTCAATCCAGAAATTTCCGTCTGTTTTTCGCCGGCCAGCTGATTTCGCTGATCGGCACCTGGATGCAGCACATCGCGATGACCTGGCTGGCTTACCGGCTCACCGACTCGACCGCCATGCTGGGCCTCGTGGGCTTCGCCAGCCAGATTCCGATCCTGCTGTTCAGCATACCGGCCGGGGTCTGGAACGACCGCCTCGACCGCCGCCGCCTGCTGCTGCTGACGCAGTTCCTGGCGATGGTACAGGCCATCGCGCTGTTCGCGCTGACGGCGACGGAGACGATCACGCCGGCACTGCTGCTTTTGCTGGCCTTTACGCTCGGCTGCATCAACGCCGTCGACCTTCCGGCGCGGCAGGCTTTCGTCGCACAGATGGTGCCCGACCGACGGGCACTGCCCAACGCAATCGGCCTCAACTCCTTCCTGATGAACGGCTCGCGCTTCATCGGCCCGGCGCTGGCCGGACTGATCGTCGCACTCGCCGGTGAAGCGGCCTGCTTCCTGCTCAATGCGCTTTCCTATCTGGCCGTGCTAGCCGCCCTGGCGGCGATCCGCACCGCGCCGCGGCAGCAGCCGGCAGCCCAGTCGGCCTGGTCGGCACTGTGCGCCGGCCTCGACTACGCCTTCGCCCACCCGCGCATCCGGCTGACGCTGTTCCTCGTCGCCGGCTTCAGTTTCTTCGTCACGCCCTACGTGGTGATGATGCCGGTCTATGCGCGCGACCTGTTTCACGGCACCGCGCAGACCTACGGCTTCCTGATCGGCAGCGCCGGCTTCGGATCGCTCTGCGCCGCGCTGTTCCTCGCCTGGCGCGGCGGCAAGCATGCTTCAGAAGGTCTCGACCGGCTGGTGGGACGCACGGCGCTGGCCGGCGGCATCGCGCTCGCCTGCTTCGCCTTCGTGCCGGCGATCCAGCTTGCCTATCCGCTCCTGATGATCCTTGGCTTTTCGGCCGTGCTTACCGCGGCGGGCAGCAATACGCTGATCCAGATCGATGTGGAAGAGGAGTACCGGGGTCGCGTGATGGCGATCTTCTCGACGGCCTTTCTCGGCATCGCGCCGCTCGGCAGTCTGACGGTGGGCCTCATCAGCGAAATGCTCGATGTGCGCCCGACCCTGTTCGTCTGCGGCCTGCTGGCATTTTTCGCCGGCCTGCTCTATCGCCGCCGGATGAAAGTCAACGCATGAAAAAACAAGGGGTACGGCATGCCGTACCCCTTATCGCCACAAACTCATCCGTCTTATTTCTTGGCGGCCTTTTTCTTGCCCGCGACAGCGGCCTTGAAGCCGGCACCGGCGGTGAAGCGCGGCACGGTGGTGGCGGCAATCTTCAGCTTTTCGCCAGTCTTGGGGTTGACGCCCGTACGCGCGGCGCGCTTGGCAGCCTTGAACGTACCGAATCCAACCAGCGTCACGGCATTGCCCTTGGCCACCGACTTGACGACGGCATCGATCATCGCATCCAGTGCCTTGCCGGCTGCGGCCTTGCTGATGTCGGCTTCCTTGGCGGCGACTTCGACGAGATCCCCTTTATTCATATTGATTTGCTCCTCAAGTTGAAAGGCTAAATTGCCGAAACGATTCTAACTGGATATCCGGCCTTGGCGTCAAGGGGTTTTAGCAAACTTTTTTCTTCGAGACCCGCATGGGACGGCCGTCGCAACGCTTTATGCCTATAATCGCGTCCACCGTGCACCATTCCGCTGCGGAGCAGCAGGAGATTCACTGATGCTTTTCATTCTCTACTACATCGTCGCGATCACGATTCTGGTGCTGCACTTCACCGGCTTCCTCGCCCGCCACAATCTCGAGTGGATGGTGCTCGTCCTCGCAGTGACCGTCTTCCCGGCCGTCATCTACCTCTAGCAGGTCTTAGCCACCAAGGCTTTCACGCCTTCGGCATCCGCGTCCATGACGATGACGCGCTGCGGCAAATCCTCGATGCCTTCCAGTTCCTGCGGCCGCCCCGGCTCGCGGCCGAGCGCTTCCTGAATCGTCTCGGCGAACTTCACCGGTTGCGCGGTTTCCAGTACCACCATTGGCACACCAGCCAGCATGTGCTCGCGCGCCACCTTGACGGCATCCGCCGTGTGCGTGTCGATCATCACCTGATGCTTCTGCCAGACCTCGCGGATCGTCGCCAGGCGATCGGCATGCGTGCTCTTGCCTGACACGAAGCCGAAGCCGGACAATTTCTCCAGATAGGGCGTGCCGCGCAGGTCGAAGCTGCCGCCGGCATCGACCTTGCTCCACAGCTCGCGCACGATCGCGGGATCGCGACCGACCAGATCGAAGATGAAACGCTCGAAGTTCGAAGCCTTGGAGATATCCATCGACGGGCTCGAGGTCACATAGGTATCCATCGTGCCGCGCGGACGATAGACGCCGGTGCGGAAGAACTCGTCGAGCACGTCGTTCTCGTTGGTCGCCAGGACCAGCCGCGCGATCGGCAGGCCCATCATGCGGGCGATGTGGCCCGCGCAGATGTTGCCGAAGTTGCCCGACGGCACGCAGAAGGCCACCTGCTGGTCATTGGATTCCGTCGCGGCGAAATAGCCCTTGAAGTAATAGACGACCTGCGCGACGACGCGCGCCCAGTTGATCGAATTCACCGCGCCGAGCTTGTACTGCGCCTTGAACGGCGCGTCGTTGAACGCCGCCTTGACGATGTCCTGGCAATCGTCGAACATGCCGCGGATCGCGATGTTGATGATGTTCTCGTCCTGCAGCGAATACATCTGCGCGCGCTGAAAGGCCGACATCTTGCCGTGCGGCGACAGCATGAAGACGCGCACGCCCTGCTTGCCGCGCATCGCGTACTCCGCCGCCGAGCCGGTGTCGCCCGAGGTCGCGGCCAGGATGTTGATCGTCTCGCCGCGCTTGGCCAGCACGTACTCGAACAGGTTGCCGAGCAGTTGCATCGCCATGTCCTTGAAGGCCAGCGTCGGGCCGTTCGACAGTTCGAGCAGGTGGAATCCCGGCGCCAGCGTCGTCAGCGGCGTGATGTCGGCCGCATCGCGGCCGGGCCGGCACCAGCAGTAGGTGCGCTCGGTGTAGGTGCGATCGACGAGTACCTTCAGATCGCAGGCGGGAATGTCGTCGATGTATTTGGTCAGGATGCGCAGGGCGAGCGCGTGGTAAGGCAGCTCGCGCCATTCGGCGAGTTCGGCGGGGGAGACCTGCGGATAGCTTTCTGGCAGATACAGTCCGCCATCGGGCGCCAGTCCGCCCAGCAGGATGTCGCAGAAGGATTGCGGGGCAGCGCCGCCGCGCGTGGAGATGTATTTCATGGCTAGGGGGAGGTGAAGACTTACGGGATTGGGCGGGAATTATCGTCGCTGGATCCTGCCCTGTCCAGCCAGAATGCCCGCAAGAGCGCGGCAGCGAACAACAGCAGTCCTGCCGCCACCGGATAGATGCCGCCCGCCTGATCGAAGACAAGCAGCAGGCCACCCACGAGAAACAGCAGTGCTCGCCATTGTCCGCCCCGTGCAAGACCTTGGGTCATCGCGGCACGCCGGGAAGACACGACTCCCGGATGACGCCACACCGGCAGCAGATGCGACAAGGCGCCGGTGACCAGAGGCAGGAGGAACAAAGCTACGTAGGCCGCGAGAGCCGGCCGTGCCTCGACCCAGCCGAAGCCATGAACGATCCCCAGCGCCATCAGCAACAGCAAACCCAGCGTTGCCCCGGCGAGGGATGCTGCCGATGCCGCCGATGCCGTATGGCCAGCGCCGACTATTGAATGAACACCGGAAACGGAATGAACACCGGAAACGCGCTGCCAGGCGAACAAAGTGCGGGCAGTGACCCAGCCGAGCAGCAGCGCACCGACTACCGCAAGCCAGGCTGAGCTGGCCGCTCCGGCCGCAACCAGCACTGCCCCGCTCACCGCGATCGGCAGATCGCGGCGCAAACGGTTGCCCGCATCCGGTTCGGGACGCCCCAGTATCGTCGGCAACAACACGGGCAAAGTGCCAAGCGCGGCGAGACCGATGAAGCCCAGCATGTTGAGGTGCAGATGGAACAGCCGCAAAGCCGGCCGCAATTCGGGAAGCACCAGCCAGACGGGCACCACGCTCACCGCGAGGAACAGGCACAGCAAGGCAGCGCCGTACCAGCGCGCACCGGGATGCGGCGTGCCAAGCGTGACACGCAGTCGCCGTGTCGTCCAGGAAAGCAGGACCAGGGCTGCGACGGAAACGGTCGTTGCCGCCGCATGCAAACTCCATTGCGGCAAGCTGCCCGCCAGACCGAACGGCGTCGCCACACCCGCGAGTTGCACGACCAGCGGCAGCCAGCGGATCACACTGGCTGGCGGTCCGCTGCGCGTCAGCACCGGCACGAAGTGGATGATCGCGCCGAAGATCAAGGGCAGCGCGCCGGCTGCGAAGAAGATGTGGAAAGTCGGCGCTGGCAGGACGGCATTGAACAATGCCAGCAACGCCGCAAGGAAGGCGAGAACCGCGCAGATGCCGAGCCAGACCAGCATCCGCGCAGAATGCCTAGTTCAGTTCTTCGAGGCGCAGGCGCACGAGCTTGCCGCTCACGACCGGCAGCGCCTCGATCTTCGCGATGGCGGCATCGACCAGGGCTTCGCGGGCGATGTGCGTCAAGATGATGATGTCGGTCTGCTTCTCGCCCTCGGCCGGTTCGCGCTGGATCATCGCGTCGATCGAGATCTGCTGGTCGGCGAGGATGCGCGTGATGTCCGCCAGCACGCCCGGCTTGTCCTCGACCCGCATGCGCAGGTAATAGCCGCATTCGACCTCGGCCATCGGCAGGATCGGCAGGTCGGACACCGCATCCGGCTGGAAGGCGAGATGCGGCACGCGGTTTTCCGGGTCCGATGTTTTCAGGCGCGTGATGTCGACGAGGTCGGCGATCACCGACGAGGCGGTCGGCTCCGCGCCGGCGCCCTTGCCGTAGAAGAGCGAGGACCCCACGGCATCGCCCTGCACCAGCACCGCGTTCATCGCGCCTTCGACATTGGCGATCAGGCGCTTGGCCGGAATCAGCGTCGGATGCACGCGCAGTTCGATTCCCTTGGAGCGGCGCTTGGTGATGCCCAGCAGCTTGATGCGATAGCCGAGCTGTTCCGCATACTTGATGTCCGCCGCTTCGAGCTTGCTGATGCCCTCGATGTGCGCCTTGTCGAACTGCATCGGAATGCCGAAGGCAATCGCCGCCATGATGGTCAGCTTGTGTGCGGCATCCACGCCCTCGACGTCGAAGGTCGGGTCGGCCTCGGCATAGCCGAGCCGCTGGGCTTCCTTGAGTACGGTTTCGAAGCTCAGGCCCTTGTCGCGCATCTCGGAAAGGATGAAGTTGGTCGTGCCGTTGATGATGCCGGCGATCCACTGGATGCGGTTGGCGGTGAGGCCCTCGCGCAGCGCCTTGATGATCGGGATGCCGCCGGCCACGGCGGCTTCGAAGCCGACCATCACGCCCTGCTTCTGCGCGGCGGCGAAGATCTCGTTGCCATGCACCGCGAGCAGGGCCTTGTTGGCGGTGACGACGTGCTTGCCATTTTCGATCGCCTGGAGCACCAGTTCCTTGGCGATGCCGTAGCCGCCGATCAGTTCGACGACGATGTCGATCTCGGGATTGTTGACGACGGCGAAGGCGTCGTCGGTCACGGCCACCTTCCCGCCGGTAACCTGCCTGGCAAGTTCGAGATTCTTGTCGGCCACCTGCACGATGCGGATCGGCCGGCCGGCGCGGCGGGTGATCTCCGCTTCGTTGCGGGATAGAACGGTATAGGTGCCGCCACCGACGGTGCCGATGCCGAGCAGACCAACTTGTATTGGTTTCATAAAAAATCCAGAAATATGTGAGGTGAATCGGGTAAGGCTAGGTGCCGTGGCGTTTGCGATAGGCTTCGAGGAAACGCGCGATGCGGCCGATCGCCTCGCCGAGGTCATCGACGTTCGGCAGGAACACGACGCGGAAGTGGTCGGGGGCCGGCCAGTTGAAGCCGCTGCCCTGCACCAGCAGGACCTTCTCGGCTTCCAACAGCTGAAGGATGAACTGCTGGTCGTTGGCGATCGGGTAAATCTTCGGGTCGAGGCGCGGAAAGCAGTAGAGAGCCGCCTTCGGCTTGACGCAGGAGACGCCGGGAATCGCGTTCAGCATCTCGTATGCCAAGTCGCGCTGCTTGCAGAGCCGGCCCTGCGGCGCGACCAGGTCGTCGATGCTCTGGTAGCCGCCCAGCGCCGTCTGGATCGCATGCTGGCCCGGCACGTTGGAGCACAGGCGCATCGAGGCGAGGATGCCCAGCCCCTCGATGTAGTCGGAAGCATGGCGCTTCTCGCCGGAGACGATCATCCAGCCGGCGCGGAAGCCGCAGGCACGATAGTTCTTCGACAGGCCGTTGAAGGTGATGAACAGCACGTCGTCGGCCAGACTCGCCAGCGAGGTGTGGGTACGGCCGTCGTAAAGCACCTTGTCGTAGATCTCGTCGGCGAAGACGATCAACTCGTGCTGGCGCGCGATCTCGACGATCTCCTTGAGCAGGTCGTCAGGGTACAGCGCGCCGGTCGGGTTGTTCGGGTTGATGATGACGATGGCGCGCGTGGCCGGCGTGATCTTGGCGCGGATGTCGGCGAGGTCGGGCAGCCAGCCGGCGCCCTCGTCGCAGAGATAATGGCGCGGCGTGCCGCCGGACAGGCTCACGGCCGCGGTCCACAGCGGGTAGTCCGGGGCGGGTACGAGCACTTCATCGCCGTTGTTGAGCAGGGCCTGCATGGCCATCACGATCAGCTCGGATACGCCGTTGCCGAGGTAGATGTCGTCGATGCTCACGTTGGCGATGCGCTTCTGCTGGCAGTAATGCATCACCGCCTTGCGCGGCGCAAACAGGCCCTTGGAATCGGAATAGCCCGACGCGTCGCGGATGTTGCGGATGACGTCGACGACGATTTCCTCTGGAGCTTCAAACCCAAATGCGGCCGGATTGCCGATGTTCAGCTTGATGACGCGATGTCCTTCCTCCTCCATCTGGCGAGCTCGCGCCAGCACGGGACCACGGATGTCGTAGCAGACGCTGGCAAGCTTGGTGGATTTGAGGACGGGTTGCATGGCAGTGGGCGCGGGGAAGCGGTCGGGTTGAAAAGATATAATCCTACCGAATGACCCGACCTGCCGCAAACCCTTGAAGCTGCATCCCGACAAACCCGGCACCCAGCAGCACATCGTCACCGCCTACGAAGCCGGCCGCATCGTCATCAATGGCCGGCAGCTGACGCGCAGCCTGCTGCTGATGCCCGACCATCTCGACGAGGAGTGGGGGCCCGTGGCTTACGACAGGCTGGCGCTCGAGCACCTCAGCGCGCTGACGGCGTATTCCTGCGATGTCGTGCTGATCGGCACCGGCATCCGGCAACGTTTCCCCGCGCCTGCGCTGTTGCGGCCGCTGATCGAAGCCGGCCGCGGCTTCGAGATCATGGATACCGCCGCCGCCTGCCGCACCTACAACATCATCGTCGCCGAAGGCCGCCTGGTGCTGGCGGCGCTGATCATCGAGCAGGCCGCCGGATGAGCGCGGTCAGCCTCGCCCTCGTGCTGACCGGCGTGTTCCTCAACGCCGTCGCCCAGTTGCTGCTGAAGGCCGGCACGAATGCCGTCGGCCACTTCGAATTCCACTGGGACAACGCCCTGCCCGTCGGCATGAAGCTCGCCGCCAACCCGGCGATCCTCGGCGGCATGACCTGCTACGTCATCAGCCTCGTGGTCTGGATCATGGCCTTGTCGCGCGTGCCGGTCAGCGTCGCCTACCCGATGCTGTCGATCGGCTACCTGCTCAATGCTCTGGCCGCCTGGGCCTGGTTCGGCGAAACGCTGGGGGCGCAGAAGCTGCTGGGCATCGGCTTCATCATTCTCGGCGTCTGGCTCATCACGCGCTCATGAAATCCCGACTGGCCTTGAGAATCGAGGTGCCCGGCTACCGGGCACGCACCGCCCTGCCGGTACTTACCGAACTGTTGCAGGCGCACGGTGCCGGCGCCAGCTTCATCTTCGCGCTCGGCCCGGACTGGCTCGGCCGTTCGCTCGCCCGCCATTGCGCCGGCACGCTCAAGCAGGTGCGCGACGCCGGTTTCGACCTGGGCACCTTCGGCTGGCAGCCGGGCCGCTGGGCAAAACAGGTCGGACGTGCCGATGCCGACTGGACCGAGGCCCAGTTCCGGCTGATGGCCGAGCACTTCGCAGGGATTTTCGAGACCGCGCCGACACTGCATGCCGCTCCCGGTTGGCGCTCCAACCCCCATGCGCTGCGCCTGACGCAGCGCTTTGCCTACGCCTGCGCCAGCGACACGCGCGGCCGTCACCCCTTCGTTCCCGTCTGGAACGGCGAAATCGTCCGTTGTCCGCAAATCCCGACCACCTTGCCGACGCTCGACGAACTGAGCACCTCGCCACGCCAGGATCCGGCGGAGACCGTTGCCGCGCTGCTGGCACTGACCGCCAACCCGCCTCTCCACGGGCATGTGTTCAGCCTGCAGGCCAGCGCAGCGCTCGGCAAAGACCCCGCACCCATCAGGCAATTGCTCGCGGGCTGGCGTGAACAGGGCTATGAAGTCATCTCTGTTCACGCGCTGGCAAACCCTCTCGACATGGATAAACTGCCCCGGCATGAAGTGATCAGCGGCCAGGTGCCCGGCTGCAAGGACACCGTGCTGTTGCAGGGGGATGAATTCTTATCAGCCTGGAGATGTCCCGCATGAACGATGCTTCTTCACCCTCCATCCTCGGCCTCGCTGTCCCCGATTTCAGCCTGCCCGCCACGAGCGGCCAGACCTTCCGGCTGACCGCACTGCGCGGCCAGCCTGTAGTGATCTATTTTTATCCGAAGGACAGCACACCAGGCTGCACCACCGAGGCCGGCCAGTTCCGCGATCTGCACGCCGCCTTCGTCAACGCAGGCGGCAGCGTCTGGGGCATCTCGCGCGACAGCCTGAAGTCGCACGAAAGCTTCAAGGCCAAGCTGGATCTGCCCTTCGAGCTGATCTGCGATGCCGATGAACAGGCCTGCGCGCTGTTCGACGTGATCAGGATGAAGACCCTGTACGGCAAGCAGGTGCGGGGCATCGAGCGCAGCACCTTCCTGATCGACCGCCAGGGCCGCGTTGCGCGCGCCTGGCGCGGCGTGAAGGTCGATGGCCACGCGGCCGAGGTGCTCGCCGCCCTGCAGGCCCTGTGATCACTCCCACCCGACCAAGAGCCATGAACGCCAAACCAGCCGCAAAACCAGGCAAACCGACCAAGACGAAAAAACCCGTCAAGATCTTCGTGCTCGACACCAATGTGCTGATGCACGATCCGCTCAGCCTGTTCCGTTTCGAGGAGCACGATCTCTTCGTGCCGATGATGACGCTCGAGGAACTCGACGGCAACAAGAAGGGCATGTCGGAGGTGGCCCGCAACGCCCGCCAAGCCAGCCGCCTGCTCGACGAGATCGTCAGCGGCAGCGAGGAAAACATCCAGCACGGCATCCCGCTGACCGCACCCTCGCGCGAACTGGCGAGCGGCCGCCTGTTCCTCCAGACCGAGGCGATCAGCAGCGTGCTGCCGGCGTCGCTGCCGACCTCGCGCGCCGACAACCAGATCATCGCGGTAGCCCTGCATCTGCGCGAACTGCATCCCAGGCGGCCGGTGATCCTCGTCACCAAGGACATCAACATGCGCATCAAGGCCCGCGCGCTGGGCCTGGAGGCGCAGGACTACTTCAACGACAAGGTACTGGAGGACACCGACCTCCTTTACGGCGGCAGCCTCGAACTGCCGGCCGACTTCTGGGACACGCACGCCAAGGGCCTGGAATCGTGGAAGAAGGACGGCCGCACCTACTATCGCGTCACCGGCCCGCTCTGCCCCGACCTGCTGGTCAATGAATTCGTCTGGCAGGAGGGACCGCAGCCGCTGCAGGCCTGGGTGAAAGTCGGCGCCGGCAGGACGGCAGAGCTCGAGACGCTGACCGATTACAGCCATGCCAAGAACGCCGTCTGGGGCATCACCGCCCGCAACCGCGAGCAGAACTTCGCACTCAACCTGCTGATGAATCCGGAGATCGACTTCGTCACCCTGCTCGGCCAGGCCGGTACCGGCAAGACGCTGCTGACGCTCGCCGCGGCGCTCACGCAGACCCTCGAGCAGAAGCGCTTCGCGGAGATCATCATCACGCGCGTCACCGTGCCGGTCGGCGAGGACATCGGTTTCCTGCCGGGCACCGAGGAAGAAAAAATGACGCCCTGGATGGGTGCCCTCGAGGACAACCTCGATGTGCTCAACAAACCCGCCGAGGAAGGCGACAAGGGCAGCTATACCGGCGACTGGGGACGCGCCGCGACGATGGACCTGATCCGCAGCCGCATCAAGATCAAGTCGCTCAACTTCATGCGCGGCCGCACCTTCCTCAACAAGTTCCTGATCATCGACGAGGCGCAGAACCTCACGCCGAAGCAGATGAAGACGCTGATCACGCGCGCCGGGCCGGGTACCAAGGTGGTCTGCCTTGGCAACATCGCGCAGATCGACACGCCCTACCTGACGGAAGGCTCCTCGGGCCTGACCTACGTCGTGGACCGCTTCAAGGGCTGGGCACATTCCGGCCATATCACCCTGCAGCGCGGCGAACGCTCGCGGCTGGCCGACCACGCCGCCGAGGTACTTTAATGCCGTCCTGCCAGCGCCGACTTTTCAGTAGCTGCCGGGCTGTGCGAAGTTTTCAAATCGCGTGTACTCGCCGAGGAAGGTAAGTTTCACCACGCCGGTCGGGCCGTTGCGGTGCTTGCCGATGATCACCTCGGCGACGCCCTTCTCGGTCGTGTCCGGCTTGTAGTATTCCTCGCGGTACATCATCAGGATGATGTCGGCATCCTGCTCGATGGCGCCCGATTCGCGCAGGTCGCTCATCAAGGGACGCTTGTCGTTGCGTTCCTCAACCTTACGCGACAGCTGCGACAGCGCGATCACCGGCACCTGCAGCTCCTTGGCGAGCGCCTTGATCGATCGCGAAATCTCCGAAATCTCGGTGGCGCGGTTTTCGTTATCCTTGATCGAGGTCATTAACTGCAGATAATCGACCACGATCAGGCCGAGTTGGCCGAACTGGCGGTGCAACCGGCGCGCACGGGCACGCAGGTCGGACGCATTGATCGCGCCGGTCTCGTCGATGTGGATCGGCGCCTCGTGCAATTTGCCGAGCGCGACCGACATCTTCTCCCAATCCTCGTCGGAAAGCTTGCCGGTGCGGATGCGCGTCTGGTCGAGCCGGCCGGCGGACGACAGGAACCGCATCGCCAGCTGCGGCCCCGACATTTCCAGGCTGAAGATCGCGACCGGCTTGCGCAGTTCCATGCCGACATGCTCGGCGATATTGAGCGCGAAGGCCGTCTTGCCCATCGACGGCCGCCCGGCGACGACGATCATGTCGCCCGGCTGCAGGCCTGAAGTGATACGGTCAAGATCGTTGTAACCGGTCGCCAGTCCGGTGATGTCGGAAGGATTCTCGCGGTTGTAGAGCTTCTCGATGCGATCGACCACGTCACCCAGCAGCGGCGTGATCGCCTGGAAACCCTGGCCGACGCGATTGCCCGCCTCTGCGATTTCAAAGACCTTCTGTTCGGCCTGATCCAGCAGCACCTTGACATCGCGTCCGGCCGGATTCAGGGCGGCCGCGGCGATCTCGTCGCCGACCGTCACCAGTTTGCGCAGCACCGCGCGCTCGCGCACGATTTCGGCATAGCGGCGGATGTTGGCCGCCGAGGGTGTTGCATTGGCGATTTCGCCAAGGTAGGCCAAGCCCCCGGTCTGCTCGGCCTGGTTGGCATGCTCGATCGACTCGTAGACCGTCACCACATCGGCGGGACGACCGGTTTCGACGAGCTTGCGGATGTGCGCGAAGATGCGCCGGTGGTCGTCGCGATAGAAGTCCGACTCGCTGACGATGTCGGCAATGCGGTCCCAGGCGCTGTTGTCGAGCAGCAGGCCGCCGATCAGCGACTGCTCGGCTTCGATCGAATGGGGCGGCAGCTTGAGCGCCGCGACTTGCGGGTCGTTGGCAACCGCCTGCAAATAGGGTTGCCCCGCTTGGACTTGGGCCATGTTTTGTTTTCCTCCAGGCGCGAGTCTACTCGCGCCACGTTTCCGCTGGGAGTGAACAAGCTGTGGAAATGCAGTGCAAAAGTTGTGGACAGCCTGTGTAAATGCTGTGGATGCCCGTCAACGATAAAAGGGCCGCCGAAGCGGCGGCCCTTTTATGGTGAAGCGCAGCTTATTGTTCGCCGACGACCGCGATGGTCACGTTCGCCACGACATCGGCGTGCGGGGCGACTTCAAGGACGACCTCGCCGATCGACTTGAGCAGGCCTTCCGGCATGCGCACTGCGCTCTTCTCGATCGCGATGCCTTGCGCGGTCAGCGCTTCGGCCACATCCGCCGGGCTCACCGAGCCGAACAGGCGGCCATCGACACCGGCCTTGCGGGCGATCTCGACGCGCAAGCCTTCGAGCTTGGCGGCCACGGCCTGGGCCGCGGCCAGCTTCTCGGCGGCCAGCTTCTCAAGCTCGGCTCGACGGGCTTCGAACACCTTCATGTTCTCGGCGGTGGCGCGCTTGGCGAAGCCTTTGGGGATCAGGTAATTGCGGGCGTAGCCTTCCTTGACCTTGACGACGTCGCCGAGGTTGCCGAGGTTCACCACCTTGTCCATCAGAATCACTTGCATGGCTGTCTCCTCGCTTACTGGTGCAGGTCGGTGTAGGGCAGCAGCGCCAGGAAACGCGCCCGCTTGATGGCGGTCGACAGCTGACGCTGGTAACGGGTCTTGGTGCCGGTAATGCGCGCGGGCATCACCTTGCCGTTCTCGGTGACGAAGTCCTTGAGCAATTCGACATCCTTGTAGTCGACGTAAGGAATCTTCTCGGCGGAGAAGCGGCAGAACTTGCGACGCTTGAACAGGTTGCGGTTCTTGTTGCGGTCGTCCTTCTTTTTGTTGCTGGGCTTGAAAGCCATATTCAATATCCCTTCCTAAAATTCTCTGCAAATTCGATCTGGGTCACATGCAGCACGGGCGTTTTCTGCTTGAGGCTGCGCGCAGCGAGAAAGCCGCTCACTGCAACGCCGATGCCGGGTGACGCTTCCTGCAACAAAAGTGCGGTCGGGCCGAGGGCGGTGCAGGCGATTTCGCACTCGACACGGCGGGAGATGCTGGCTTCGTTCTGCTCCGACCGATGGGCGATCCGGAATTCGATGACCGGAATGCCCGCCGGCGTGTAGCGCAGATGGCCGCGTTCCTGCAGCGTCCCTGTCAGCTCGGTGCAATTTGTAGCCATTGCCGCAGCGCTGCCGGCAGCCACACTTTCAGCCTCAGGCGGCAGCCGCGGCCTCCTCGGCGGGCTTGCCTTCGGCTTGCCCCTGGGCACCTAGCGAACGCGACTTCTCTTCCTTCATCATCGGCGACGGCGTGGTTTCGGCACGATCCATCTTGACGGTCAGGTGTCGCAGCACCGCATCATTGAACTTGAAGGCATTCTCGATCTCGGCCAGCGTCGGGCTGTCGCACTCGATGTTCATGAGCACGTAGTGCGCCTTGTGCACCTTCTGGATCGGGTAGGCCAGCTGTCGGCGGCCCCAGTCTTCGAGACGATGGATGGCGCCATTGCTGCCGGCCACGAGCGCCTTGTAACGCTCGATCATGGCCGGCACCTGGTCGGACTGGTCCGGATGGACGATAAAAACGATTTCATAATGTCGCATGTACTCTCCTTCTGGTTCAGGTTGAGCCCCCCCGCATGCGGTTCGGGTGGAGCAAGGATGGAAAGGGGCATGATTCTATCTTGGGATGCACTGAAATACAAGACAAATTCGCCCGTTGAAAGCAGTCTAATTCCCTACAGTCATCACCACGAGTCGCCGATAATGCGCGCATGAGTGACCAATCCCGTCCCGTCCTCGACCTCGCAGGCTGGGTTGCCTATTTCGGCGCGGCAAACATCCCGGTATTGCGACATACCGAACAGCAACTGGCTGAATTGCGCGACAAGGCACACAAGGCCAATGCCCGCACGATCTCGTCGGTCATCCTACAGGATCCGTTGATGACCCTGCGCGTGCTTGCCTACATCGAAGCCAAGCGCAGCAAGACGCGGCTGACCGACATCACCACGATCGAGCGTTCTCTGATGATGATCGGCATGGAACCGTTCTTCAACGATTTCGAGAACCTGCCCATGGTCGAAGATCACCTCAAGGGCCATCCGCGCGCCCTGCTCGGCCTGCTCAAGGTGATCGGCCGCGCCCGCAAGGCAGCTCACTGGGCGCGCGAGTGGGCCATCCATCGCCACGACCTCGACGCGGATGAAATCAGCGTCGCCACCCTGCTCTACGACTTCACCGAGATCCTCATGTGGTGTTTCGCACCGGGATTGGCCCTGCAGGTTGCCGACCGGCAAAAAGCAGATCGGACCCTGCGTTCGGTCGCCATCCAGAGCGAAATCTTCGGCGTCCCGCTCTTCCAGATCAAGCAG
This sequence comes from Pseudomonadota bacterium, assembly GCA_021849505.1. Classification (GTDB taxonomy): domain Bacteria; phylum Pseudomonadota; class Gammaproteobacteria; order Burkholderiales; family Rhodocyclaceae; genus Sulfuricystis. Next base: position 52,466 of record JAJZSW010000001.1, on the reverse strand, counting down.
GCACTCGCCCAGACCTGGCATCTGCCGCAGCTACTGATGACACTGATGGATCCGCAGAACGCCGAACACCCGCGCGTTCGGAACGTCAAACTGGCCGTCGATCTCGCCCGCCATTCCGCGAACGGCTGGGACGATGCCGCCCTGCCCGACGACTACCGGGCCATCGAAGAACTGCTGCACATCAGCCATGAGACCCTGATGCATCGCTTGGGGCTCGATCTGCCCGCCGTACCGACGGACAGCACGGCAACTAATCGCTAGAATTCCCCTCTTCGCCCTTGTAGCTCAGTGGATAGAGCGACCGCCTCCTAAGCGGTAGGTCTCAGGTTCGATTCCTGACTTGGGCGCCACAGATTACATAAATATCAATGTGCTGCGATACATACGCAACCAGAGATTATCAGGATTTATCAAGAGCCGCCACAATTCATTGTGGCAAGATTGTGGCAAGTTATCCACAGATTGATAAATCCTGATAGCTATTGGATACTCCCCCAGCCGATTTACATGACAAAGGGGCAAGGCCAATGTGCGGGAAAAAAGTGAGTCTGATAGCGGCAATTATTATTGCCTCTTCTGCTTCAGCTTGGAGTTCAAATATTCGGACTCCACTCTTCAAGGCATTTCCTTCCTGCGATCAACAAGCAATTGAATTTCTTGCCCCCCTGAGAAAACAGGAAGTTGAGTTTGTTGCGGAGCAGGCACTGAAAGAAGCCGTTGACGATCGCTACTCTCTCCGAAAAATAGAAGTCGCCAAGGAGCGCCATAAGTTCCGTGCTGGAACGTTTGAGCACAAGCAAGAGATCCAATTGCTGAATGAAATCGAGCAACAGAATATTGCTCATCTCGAGAAGTGCGAGCCACTTCTAAAGCGGTATGCAAGGGGAAGTATTGCAACGCAGCTTGCAATCATTCCTGCATCACGTCTTGATCGAGAATTGCTGCAACTCCTCATTGACAATGGGGCAGTGCTTGAGGCGCCACCAATATCAACTGGAAAGGTAGATAATCCAGCCTCTGTATGGAAACGCGTTCTGCATGCAGCCGTCGGCTCACTTTATATTTCCGAAGCGCGGAAAAAAGACAGCCTGGAGTTCGACGAAGGTATCAAGCAAGCAGCGCTTGAGAAATTCATTCCCGTCGTTCTCGATCAGGTCAAACATGTCAATACAAAGGATCCCGAGCATAGGACGGGCGGTGGAGACACAATTCTGCACATCTTGGCTGCTGGAGGTTCTTCTTCGGCTGGCTATGCAATCAGGTATCTCATTACAAAGAGGAATGCCGATCCCAGAATTCGCAACAAGAAAGGCGAGACGCCACTGGATCTTTATGCGGGGAATGACAAGGAGATAATGGCTCTTTTATCAGGCTTCTCTTCTGTGGCAACCCCTGAATCGGTTCAATCGCCCCAGAAAATGAGGCATAGCACTGATGATGCCTCACCGATCACCTCGTTGCCAAATGGCAGTTTCACGGGCTTCATTACCTCAACCCTTAACAAGGGAGAAAAGATCAACGGCACCTTGAACCTGAAGGAACAAGGAGACTTCGAGTATCAGGGAAACAATGGGGTTACTCTCAAAGGACGTTTCCTGCAAGGCGGTGGTAATCGAATAACAGGAAGCGGGGTATCTCAGTTGCCAACACTCTTGGGCATCCCGATCTTCAAATACCCCGACGGCACGACCAGCACGACACTCAAGTTCAACGGGAAAGTAACCCCCGACTCTTTGGCCGGAGTGTTTGAGTCCGCCCATGAAACCGGCACATTTGCCTTTAATCTAGTCGACCAGAAGTAACTCTTGTAACACTCGAAAAAGAGGAACTTCACTTTCCCACCGCTTCATGTCCTTTTATCCAATCCATTGATACCCTTTGGAGACAACCATGCGTTTGATGTTGGCAATTTTTCTACCCTGGCTTCAGTTCTTTACCATTGGCCGTCCTATTGCAGGCATCGTTTGCTTACTGCTTCAAATAACCATAATTGGTTGGTTGCCTGCGGCTATTTGGTCAGTGTATGCACTAGGCCAATACAAGACTGACAAAAAGATTGAGAAGGCTCTAGCGGCTCAAAATGCTCGCTAATCTTGGCATCAATCACTGAGTCCAACATGACGCTCTGCCAAACGGCGTAACACTGGAGAACTCATGAAACCCACAACGCTACTTGCCATCGCCATCGTCGGCATGCCCTCCATACTCAATGGATGCTCGAACGGCGAGACTGAACTCACCGCGAAACAGCAGCAGATACGTGACAAATACATTGAAGAAACGCGTGCCGCAAGCGACAGATCACGGAAAGCGCTAGGAATGCCACCTCGCGAAGAAAAGCGGTAGATGGTTCTGAATTTAGATCACAACCTCTCCAGCTAAAGAGGCCGATGGCGAGGGCAAGGACCAGCAACAGGAACTGGCTTCCCCACCAGGCAGACGGTTTTCCCGTCCAGCCTGGTGTAGAACAGCAGGCACGAGCCGCACTGCTGCCCGGTCGCCATGGTCAACCCAGTGCCAGCAGAAAGATCGTCAGGACGGCCGGACCAAAGAGCAAAACAAGCGTAATCCACTTCCAGATCGACGCCGATCTCTCGGCGGCAGCAAGGCGGGTGCGCAGGTCCAGGATGACGCGATCGCGCGAGATTTCGGTATTCATTCGCCGCGATCCTCGCCCTCGATCTTCATGCGCTCCGCGATCTTGTGGATGATGTCTATCTGCTTGTCGCTCAGGTAGGTCTCATCGCCCCACTTCTTGAAGCGCTCCTTCTGCTCCTTGATGAAATCGCGCTCCCATTCGGTCAGGCGCGGATCGGTGCTCTTGATGCTGCGCAGATCCTCCTTGACCCTGGCGAGGGTCTCGGAATCGAGAGGCGGGCGTTCGGTGGCGGTGCTTGCGTTTTCCATCTGGTTTCCTTTCGGTTGTTGAGCCGGCGCGGTTGCGCCGGTTATTGATAGATGCCCCTGCGCGGTCAGTCGCCGCGCCGACGCTCCTGGGCAGTGAATCCGGCCTTGGTCATGCCGTCAGTGATGGCGGCCTCGATCTGTGCGATGTCGTCATCGCCGCCGGGGGATTTTTCCCGGTCGGCGATGACGCGCAGGGCATAGTTTCCGGCCCCCTGCATAGAGATGCTTGCCCCCACCTGGCGCGCGCCGAAGCCAGCGATCGCGGATCGCGACCCGGTATAGGTCATGGTGCCGCCTGCGGCTTCAACTGAGTGCTTGAATGCCGGGATCGCGTCACCCTGGCCCTGCAGCTTGACCATGATTGGATCGAGTTTCGGGGTCTCGGCCGTCGCAGCGGCCGGCATCGCGGAAAGCGCACCCAGGGTGGCGATGGCGATGAGAAGTTTTGAGTTCATGTGGTTCCTTTCTTGATTAAAGAGGCCGGCGAGGATTTCGCCGGTTACTGATAGATGGTTGCGGGCGGTCAAAGTCCGCTCGTCCGTTCGCGGCTGCTCGTCACGAAACCGGCCTTGCCCATGCCGGCGCTGATGGCGTCGGCGACTTTGGCGATGCCATCCTCGAAGTCCCAGGACCTGGCCGCGGTCGTGGTGACTGCCACAGCCCACAGCCCGCGCTCGATCTGCTGCAGCTCGACGCGAACGGACTTGGCGGAGAATTGGCCTTCGGCATAGCCGTCGCCGGCGCGCGGCACGGTGCCGCCGGCCTCCACCACGGCACGCCGGAATGCCGTGATGCCATCGCCTTTGCCCTCGATCTTCATGGCAATGGGGCCGTTCTTGGCCAAGTTCACGCCTGCCATGGCAGGCACGACAAGTCCTGCGGCGCAGCCGCCCAACAAGGGAGCGGTGGAAAGGGTTACGATCAATACTGCGGTTTTGAATTTCATGTCGGCTCCTATAGACAAGAGCGGATTGCTCTTGCCTATAGATGCCGCAGGGCGGCCAGACTCTCGACCTACTGGAAGCCCCTGGGGGAGCAGTGCCTAACTCGCCTTGATCAAGCCATCCATCAAGACAGTTGCTGCGCAGGGTGTCGTTTTCTGATCTTTCAACGACGTTGCAGCGTCGATGTATGCAGCAACCTGCTTTAGATGGACAAACCCTTCGGTTGACTCGAACATGACCGCATCCTCACGGCAGCTCAGAACCACGTCTTGAATCTGATCCCGTCGCCGCCGCTCTTCTTCCAGCCGTCCGCGATACATCTGTACCGCGCATCGCGCGCGATCTGCATCCGCGACCGGGTACAGGGATCGAATGCCGGCCGCCAGGATTCGCTCAAGAGACAGCGTCTCACCCTCCCCTGCCTCGTTATCAATCAGGTACAGATCATCACCAACCCAGATATCGATCAACATTGCGTTTGCTCCTTGTCTCGTTAAAGGCTCATCCCTGCCTGCTGTTGGGTGCGCTCAAACCTTGTCTGCAGCGCCTGGTGCTTCTGACCGCTGCGCTGCTCAACCGCCATCCCGAGATCCTTGGCGCTGTCGGTGTAGACGTGCGCCTGCTCCTTCGCCCGGCTGATGGCGACGTAGAAGCTCTGCTGGTTGGTCAGGTTGAGCCGTGAAGACTCGGCATGAATGAAGACCCGCTCGCACGTCCGGCCCTGCGCCTCGTGGGCGGTCTGGGCGTAGGCATGCGTCCAGTGCCCATGCTGGCGGTCAAGCAGATCGAGCGCCTGCAGCGCGCCGTTCTCGGTGCGGATCACTGCTAAGCCAGCGTCTGGATGGACAGACTCTACCGTTGCCTGCTGGCCGTTCTTCCGGTCCAGCAATGCATCGTTCTGCTTGAAGACAATGCGATCGCCCTGCTGCAGCTCGCGGGTCTCGGCCTCGAAGGTCTGGAATTGCTTGTTGACGCGCGGATTGATCTCGACGGTCCGGCCATCCCCGGCCGTGGCCACGATCACATTGCGCGCGGCATCCACGCTTTTGACGGTCAGGTAATCGCCCTTCTCCAGGCCGAATTTCTTGTAGGCCCGCCCTGCCTTGAGCACGTCGCCCTCCTGGTAGTTCTCGGCACGCTTTGCCTGTGTCCTCGTCAGATCCTTGGCCGTGAGGGTTTCTGTCTTGGCATCCAGGCCGGAAATAACGCCGTTCTCTCGAAGCCGCGCGCGGATCGCCTCGTTGAGCAGTAGGCGATCATCCTTGCCGGGCGCGATCACAATGCTCTTGGCCTGATCCTCCGGGTCTTGGCGGCAGTAGTCGTCTGCGATCGCCGCGATGCGCTCTTCGCGCGTCGCCAGCTCGCGGACGGATCCGCCGCCTTGCTGGAGCTTTTCGAGGGCGGCCGTGGCGTTTCCATGAATCGCCGCGTAGACGGCTGCCCGCGTCGCCTTGTTGTCCTGGCGCACGATCTCGTCCAGGACGTGCGTCTTGAGGCTGGATTCGCCTTGCAGCTGGCGGAAGGCCGCGCCGGCCTCGACGGATCCCAGCTGCTTGGCGTCGCCGACCAGCACCACGCGGGCGTTGGCTTTCTCGGCCTGCTGGAGCAGCCTGGCCATGTCGCGGGCGGAGACCATCGAAGCCTCGTCCACGATCCAGAGTCCGCCGGCGCGTTCCTTCTGGCTGATGTGCCTGGCCACGGTCAGGCCATCGCCGCCGATGGCCTTGCCCAGCGTCTCGGCCGCACTGGCAGTCGGCGCGATCGCGACGATGGTTTCGCCCTTGGCGCGGGCCTCGGCCGCGACGGCTGCCAGGACGGAATTCGTCTTGGCGGTGCCGGCGAAACCCTGCACCAGGTTGATCCGGTCTTTGCTGGTCAGGATGCCGTCGACCGCCTTCGCCTGCCCCTCGTTGAAGGCATAGCCGGTTTCCACCCGCCGGCGAACGAGGACGGCGGCCGTATCAACCGAAAGCGACTGGACGGCGCCCTGGGCACGCGCGGCCGAGTCGAGTATCCGTTGCTCGATCTCGACCGCCTCGCGCGTCGCGAAGCCCGCGCCCTCGATGATCTGCCCGGTGCGGAAGTCGTAGCTCCTGGCCTGCCGCTCGACGAGATCGCCGGACAGCGCGGCCTGCTGGATGGCCGCCTCGATCTGCTCATCATGGGCGGATCCCATCGCCAGGCGCCGCGCCTCCTGGAACAGTGCATCGCTGGAGAAACGGGCGTCACGCTCGCTGAGGTGCTCGGCCGCCTCGGCGACGGCCCGCCCTGCCGCCTCCTGCCCGTCCAGGTTGAGCGATTCCAGTGATGCCTGGCTGCGGATCAGGTTCAGATCCACGCCCAGCGCCTTGGCTTGTTCCTGCCAGCCGCCGCGCAGCGCGGCATGGTCGACGGCTTCCTTCGCCTTGCGGGTCGAAAGCTTCGCCATCTCGATCTCGTCGGGGGTTGCAGTCTCGAGCGTTTTGCCGCGAGCTGCCAGCGCCGCCTCGATCTGGGCGGAGCGCTTGGAGAAGTGCTCCATCAGCTCCTTGGGCACGTCGGCCAGCTCGAAGCCGACCATCTCGGCCACCTTGGTTCGCTCGATGCGGTAGCCGAGCTGCGCGCACTGGTAGGCCAGCGCGGCGCGGTAGCGCTCGCCGGCCTCGAGCTGCAGCCGGTAGAACGTCCGCGACTCCAGGCTGCGCCATTGGCCATCCTCGCGCCGGGTCAGATTCAGAATGACGTTATGCGTGTGCAGCTGGGGCTGCTGCTCGCGGCTGGTGGCATGCCGGAAGCTCGCCACGGCAAGATTTCCGGTCTGGACGATCTTGGCCTCGCCGCCACGCTCCTTGACGCGCGTCACGGCGGCCTCGGCCTCGATCCAGGCCAGTGTCTCCTTTACTGCCTGCTCGTGCGCGTCGATCAGGCGCTCGTCGCCTTGCACCAGGGCCATGAGTGAGACGCTCTTGGGCGCAGAGAAGGTCAGATCCCAGCCCGGTCGGTGCTCGATCTGACCGTCCTGCCCGACGCGGCCAAGGATCTGGCCGTCTGGCAGCTTGCCGGCGAGCAGGTTCTGAAAGGCCTCGGCGTCGACGGCGCCGGTGAGGCCCAAGGCCTCCGCCGCCTTGCCCTGCCAGGCGGTCGGGGCGTGTTCCGTGCCTCGGTAGTAATCATCAACCTGCGAGAAATAGCTGGCGGCGGCGCCAGCCGATTGGATTGCGGAAAGACTTGCGACCATAATTGATCCTTAGACGTTGCGCCAGTCGAGGTTTTCGTCGGCTGGCTTGGTGGGTTCGGGGGCGGGCTTCGGCTCGGATTTCGCCGCTTTTCCCTTCAACAGATGGTCGGGCAAGGCAAACGGCCGGCGCGCGGGCATCTCGCGCGGCACGAAGGCCGGATTGCCGCTGTCCGGCGTGTCCGGGATCTCGAGCTTGATCCTGGCAACGGGCCGGTCGCCAATCAGGCGCAGATAGCCTTGCAGGTCCGGCAGCGTGACCAGCTCGCTGGCCATCACCCGCCGCGAATTCGTGACCTGCTCCTGCTGATTCTTGCTCAGGCCGTGCTCCGTCTTGCCCTCGCTGCGGTTCTGGCGCAGCACTTCGGCATCGCCGATCGCCTTGCTCATCGCCTCAGCGGTTTCCGGATCCGGCTGGCGCAGGATGAGCTGCGACGGCAGGCAGGAAAGCATGGTCTGCGCGCCGTCGCGCCCATAGACTTCCCGCAGCTGGGAGACGGCCTGGATGCCGAGGATCGCGCAGCCGCCGAAGCGCCTGCCGTTGGTCAGGAATTCGACGATACTTGAAATCTTGCCCAGGAGCGGCAACTCATCGACGATGAGCCAGACGCGTCGCGACTCGTCCGCCGGCAGGTCGAGAACGGTCCGGGCAACGATGTCCAGCTGCGCGGCGATGATCTGCTTGAGCGCCTCGCGCTGCCCGATCGGGAACGAGAGAAACAGCCAGCCCTCCCCCTCTCGAACCCACTGACCGACGCTGAATGCTTTCTCGCCGGCGTCAGGGTGAAGATAACGCAGCGCCCGACCGCCACGGTTGAGATTGGTGAGAATGCTGCCCACGGTGTCCGATGCGCCAGAGTTCATTAACGCCGCGGCGGGATGGCCCTGCAGCGTATTGACGGCCAACTTGACGATCGCCTCGGCATCCGATGAGCCGGAGTTCATTAATCCCTTGGCGGGATGGCCCTGCAGCACACTGAACACGGTCTCGGCATCCGCTGAACAGAGGCTGGCGAGCGCATGATTCGTCGCGATGCCATGCGCCCGGCACTGCTCCAGCAAGCCGGAAAAAACCTGCATGCCAAGATCGCTGAAGACCCCATCCGTGCCCTCGGCGGCGGGATAAAAGCTGCGCGCCATGGCCTCGATCTCCCACGGCTTTCCGCCCTCAGCAAACGGGCTCCATTGTCTCGATCGTTTGTCGAAGGGGTTCAGCAGCGCATCGCCCTGCCGGGCGAAAAGCTGCAAAAACGCGCCGCCGGCATCGACCACGATTGCGCGATCGCCGCGGGCGCGGATCGATTTCATGATTTGCCTGAGGGCGACGGTCTTACCACTGCCGATCGATCCGGCCAGCAGCAAATGCCTCGTCTCGTCCCTTCTCGGCCAGGGCACGCCGCCAAGGGTGATGTCCGCCGGTTCCTTGCGAAGGGCTTTGCGCAATTGCTTGGCGTCAACAACCTGCGCGCCGCGCCGGTGCTCGTCATCCTGCTTGCGCCCTCGGAAGCCCAAGGCAATCGAAGCGCCAAGAAAAAGCGCCAGCGTGCCGGCTCCCGCCATCAGCGGATAAGTCTTGAAGATTTTAGGGGTCTTGGCTGTAAAGGCCTCTGCCGCCAGCGGATATCGGGCGTGGAAGTGCGCAAGGAAATCGCCGTGCGTCTGGCCGTTGAAAGCGCGGCCCTCCGTCCAGCCGGATTTCACAAAAGCGCTCGATGTGAGCCAGTGGAAATACCAGCCCTGCGCCTCACCGTCGTTGTAGTTTTTTGCGGTGAGGGCGGTAGTCGAAAAGGCGGCGATCACCGCCAAGGCGACGCCGGCTTTGAGACGCCACTTCCAGTTCTCCGCCCATGATTTCGTTAGCATTTTGCCTCCAGTGTTTTCAGAATCTTGAGATTGATCCGCCCCATCGCCTCAAAGTCACGCGCGAAGATTTCGCGCATTTCTTCCATGCGGGCTTCCAGTGAATTGAGACGATCGATCGTGACGACATTTGCGATTTCGTGTCGCAAGGCCTGCCGCAAAACTTCGCTCGCCGTGAGGTTCCGGCGCGCGGCTTCGCGCTCGACCCACGCCGCTTCTTCTTTCGAAAATCGAATCGTGATCGCCCTGCTCATTTTTGATTTCTCCGCAGGTGGGAGCGGCGCCGCGCCGAGTGCAGGCAGGGCAGGCGCTCGGCTTGCCTGACCGCCTTGGAGAGTTCGTATTCGATCCCTTCCATGAGCTCATCGAAATCGATAATTAGTGTTTGCTGCCTGAGGAACAAATTGATCGAGCGGCTGACCAGCTCAGCACGAGATACGCCCGCCTCCTCGGCATAGAAATCGAAGATTTCCAGCCCCACACGGTCGATGCGAATCTTCATTTCCACCTCGATCACTTCCTCAGGATTCGTAGGATTTGGCTTGTTCATTGCTCGCCTTTCTTCAGTTTCCCGGCGGCCTCGATGGCAGAGGCCGCTTCATCATCGGAGAGGCCGGACTTGTCCAGGATGGACAGAAAGCGACCGATGCGCTGCTCGCGTTCCTTCGCCTTTGCCTGGGCCAGCTGCTGCTGGAGCTTCTCGATCTGGGTCTGAATCTGGGTAGGGGTTTTCATCATTGATCTCCTTGTTTGCGACCAAGTCGGTCTATAAACAGATGGCCGACCTCGGCCAAGCTGTCAGACAAACCGCAGAAAAATGTGTATGACGCGACCCTGCAGATTTCCCGGCTGGTTGTCATACGCATAAGCGGTTGAGGCTGCGAGGGTTTCCGGCGCGACAGCGCCGCGCCGTCAGCACCGCCGGTGCGTGGGGTCTGTGGGTCAGACACAAAGTGTCTGACCCTTCTTGCTTTGGGCGCCCACCGCCAGGTGGGCAAGGTGTTTCATGCCCGGCTCGGCCGGGCATCTGACTGTGGGGGAGAGGCTGCCCCTCCCCCGCCCCGCGATGTCCGCGTCAATCGCCACGAACCGCCACGAACCGCCACCAATCGCCATCAACCGCCGTCAATTGCCGTGAATCGTCATCGATTGCCAAGCCGGGAATGGTGCGGAAAGCTCAATCGCCATCAATCGCCACGAACCGCCGCGAATCGCCGTCAATTGCCGTGAATCGCCATCTTTTGCAGAATGAGAGCAATTCTCAGGACGGCGCGAGTGCAACGGCGACGCCTTCGGTCCCTGCCTCGTTGAGTGTGAGAATCCGGTACCTGACGAGTTGGTTTTTCTTGAGGGCCGGCCTGACGCTCTGGCCATTTTTTTTGAAAGGATGCAGGGCGACGAAAAGCGAATTCGCGAGAAACTCGTCGCAGATTTTTTGCGATGGCGCCCAGATGATGGGCGCTGCAATTTCCCGGGCAGCAAGCCATTCATGTTGCACGCAACCTTCCGCAACCCGGCTGGCAAATTTTCCGTGCGCGAAGGTGACCTCGATGATTCCAGTCTGGTTGCAATAAAGGTCATAGACGCGCCCCATGCCCTCGATCTTGCCGTAGGCCTGCCGCTGTTCGCCTGCGACTTCAACTGCCGGCAGTTCGTCGGAAAACGGCGTGTAGTTGAAGTAAGAATTTCGGCAGGCCGGGTCAATGTGTTTTGCGATTTCCGGCAAGACCATGATCAACGCTTTTTCGAAAAAGCCGGGCTGGTACTCTGGAACTGGAAATTTCATGAAAATCTCCTTGGTTGGTTATTTGGGTTTCCGGAATACATCGATCGTTTTTTTCACACCCGCCTTGCCTGCGTCGCCGGCGCTTCTTGCCGCAGCCAGTCCTTTGCCAGCAGCTTTAGAAACCGGGCTTGTGTCGAGCGCGCCGCCAACGCCGCCGCTTGTGAGCGCCTGGGCGATCGAGGGGATCTGAGTGGCGAGGATGAGTTGAACGATGGCAACGAACAGAACCGCGATCGAAGCCATCAAATTCAGCGTGCGAGGATCCTGGCCGGCTTGCATGATCACGCGGTCAAGCGTGAGCAAAGAATCGGTCAGCGCGGCGCCGAAGCTCAACATCACCTGCCCGACCAATCGCATGACTGCCGCCGTCCAGACGAACTTCAACCAGCCTTCAAAAACGAAGTTCAGCTTGGGCAGTGCGATGAACGGAATGCAAACAGGCGCAAGGGCGATGCCGACCCCGACCAGGACCTGGCTCATCACGTAGATAGCGGCTGTGATGGCGGCCACGATGATCATGATTGCAAGCGTAAAAACCTTCAGCCAGAATGCCGCTCCCCCGCTCAGTGTATTTTTTATAGTATCGATCCAGTCCGGGGGCGTATCTCCCGAGCTGCCCATGCTGAGCCAGAGGCTGTTCGCGACCCGCCCAAGGCTGCCCATCGTCGCGTCGAGGGGTGAGCTGCCTGGAGCAGCGCCGGTCACCGTGATGGCGACCCAGTCGAAGCCACTTACAAAAGCCTCGGCATGCGAGTCGAGGTCTTTAATGAGCCAACTTGCTACCCCGAGGACGATCGAGAGAGGCAGTAGCTTCACCAGGATCCCGCGGATGTCTGTGTCGGCTAGCACTGCGGTAATCACTCTCCAGCTGATCACGATCACCCCAAAGTAAAACAGCAGCTGAGTACCGAAGGGCACTAGCCGCGGCGTCATTGCCGCCCCGTGGGCCGTGATGGCCGCGAGGACCTGGTTGAAAAGTGCGGTCGCTTCCATTACCGAGCGCCCCCGCGGTATTGCTTCCAGCCTTGCTGCATCCTCTCGAACTCTGCTTTCTGCGCCGCGTTGATCTTGTCCTGCTCGGCTTTCCACTTCGCGTAGTCGGCCAGCTTCGCCTCCTCCTTCGCCGCCTCGACGTGCTTCTGCTCGGCCGCGTTTTCATTACTGATGGCGGTAATGGTGATCAGCTTGTTGATGTCCCCGCCGATGGTGGTCAGCATCGGGCCGAGCATCCGCGTCGCCTGGTGGGTGCCCGTCGAGGCGTCCAGACCTTCGGCCGCGCGCTTCAATGAGGTCAGGCTGTCCCCGGTGCTTTCGATCACTTGGCGATTGGCTTCGAGCTTCGCCCGGGCGGTGGCATCGTTCCGCTGGATGTATCGCAGTTCGCGCGCCTGCCATTCAAGAAAAGTCAGCGGCGACGCCGCGAATTCACGGTACCGGGCGTCCATCATGTCTTTCATGTTGCCGAGGTTGTATTGCAGATTGCCCAGGCGGGTCTGCACGTCACGCACGCGCTGCCAGGTGGCCATCGTTTGCTGGAAGGGCGCGGTGTATTCACCGATGGATTGCTTCAACTGCTGCAGCCGGCTCAGGTAGGTCTGCTCGATTTGCTCGAACGTCTGTAGCTTGCTCTCGACCGTCTGGAGCGACATTTCCACGTTGTTCTTGATCTGGGTGAACTCGGTGGCGCCGCCAGTCATACCGCCACCGCCGCCGGCTTGGGCGGTGCCGATAACGGTCTGCAGCACCACGACGAGCAGCAGCAGAAATACCGCCGCGCCGATCAAGCGGCGGAACGTCTTGGCAACAAGATCCGAATAGCCGGCGTGCCGCGCCTTGTCCTCGGCGGACATGGGGCGCATCTGTTCTTTGAAAAATGCTTTGAAGTCCATTATTTGCTCCTTGTTTTTGCCGGGGCACGTCGCCCCTTACTATTGAGATGCGGGGTCGCGGCCATCTTCTCCGCCTCCGTGGCTGCCAGCATCGCCATCACCTGGCGCTGGGCATGTCCGGGCGCCTTGAGCAAGGCCTTGAATTGCGCCGGGGTGAGCTTCAAGTCGAAGAGCACGAGGCCGGGCAGGCAAAGCCGCTTGATGTCTTCCATGGTCATGGCGGCGACGGCCTCTGCGATTTCCTTGTGGACGCCGAAACCCGTGCAGGCCTTGGGCACGGATCGCACGGCCGCGACCCGCAGGCATTGAAAATAAGTACGGTTGAGCAGGGCGATGTCAGTCACGGCCGGCTCCTTGCTTTTCTTTCTGGGCAGCGATGTATTTGTCGGCGAACTTCAACATCTCAGGGTTGGTTTTCTCGAGATGAGCCCGCGCCTCCTTGCCCTCGCGCTGGATCTGCTCGGGCGGCTTCTGGTTGCCTACGCCGGCATACCAGCTCGCACCGGCACCGATCGCGAGGATGCCGATCCACTTCATCAGGCGGATGAAGAGATCGCCCAGCCACTGCCCGACGCGCCAGCCGAAGCCGGCGCCGAGGCCTCCGCCCAGGCCGAGGCCAAGGGCTGCTTTGAAGTTTTGCCAGAAACCACCTTCGATTTTCATTTCATTCCCCCTTTGTTCGCTTCGGTGATCTGTTCGGCCACCAGCGCAACGCGCCAGGCCTGGACAAGTTCCCGGCATTTGTCGCTTTGCCTGGCTGCCTCCGCCGCCTCGCGCACGGTGCCCAGGAATTCGGCTACCGGTTGCCCCTTACGGCTGGCACGTTTGGCCGCCTCGCGCTGCAGGGCGCGTCGGGCTTCATTGATCACCGACTCCAGGTTCCTGCGGGTCGCCGGGTAGTGCTGGCCGTTGTAACCGGTGTAGCCCTTCAGGGCCTCACGCAGCAGATCCTCACCTTCAAAGATCCAGCGGTCGCTCCAGGCAAGGCAAAGAGCAATCTGGTCTGGCAGGTCACTTTGCGGCCAGGCATCGAGGATGGCGCCGGCCTCGGCTTCTGCTTTTTCGGAAGCCTTTTCGATAGCGATCTCGGCATCCTTGAGCTTCTTTGCGGATGCCTTTTTTTCACGACCAGCTGCTGCAAGGATTGCAGCAGCGTCGAGCAACTTCCGTCGATCGCTCTCGATTAAGCCTTCAAGCACTACCGCCAGCTTTCGCAGGGTGCTTGATGTGCGGCTTATCTCAGCTGCGGAGTCCTTCGCGCGGTCGCCTTCGGTGCGGTGTCTGTAGCTCATAATCTCTTGCCTCGTGTGCAAATTCGTCTGTGATAAATGCAGGCCTGCGGTCAATCTTCGTCAGGCATGCAGATCGTGATGACCGGCTCGCCGGCATCGCCAGGCCCGCAGATCGCCTTGAGCACTGCCAGGCGCGGCTTGATGCCTCGGCCACCACGCGGCACGCGGTAGAGCTGGAACCGGATTTCGGATCCACCGCGGCGCGCTGCGAGCTTCAGCATCCAGAGAACGTCCCAGAGTCGGCCTGCCTCGTCCTGGTAGGTCTGGCGCTTGCTGTCCGCATCTGTCCATTCCACGCAGTCCGCCCACGCCGCCCTTGTCATTGCCACTGGAAAAACGATCCCCGCTTCATTGGCCATGGAAGAAACGTCGATCAAAAAACCGTCGTCGATCGCCTGCTGGCGGGTATAGGTATGGATTGGTTCGCCAAAGATTTCAAAGATGTCTTGGGGTTCCGAAATCTGCTCTTTGGTGAGCTTCCGGGGTGTGGGGCAGCGCCCCGCGTCGTTGGTGGTGGTGATGGTGGTTGCTGCCATGACTTTCTCCTTTCGCTGTTTTGTTCTGCTCTTCGGAGCCGCTTCACGAAGAGCAGCGGAGAGCGCGCCCCGCAGGGCGCCAGCGGGGTTTCGGGCTGGAGCAATGAGGCATGACAGACGGGCAGCCCGCAGGGCCGGGCCGAGCATTACCGCAGCCGCAGGCGAGGATGAGGCGCAGGCACGCCGGCTGGCGTGACTCAATGCAGGGCGCGCGGCGCCCGGTCTAAGCCCGCCGCTGGCGAGCGATCGAGCAGCGATGAGCGGCTCTGAAGAGCTAAACAGAGAAAGGATGGGCAGCATCCACGCGCCTTCACCACCACGGCGCGGGCTGGCACGCCGCAGGCGAGCCAAAAAGCCCGCGTCTTTTCCGCCTGCTTGCAGGCGGCTGGTTGGCTTCTGTCCCCAGCCGCAGGCTGGGCCGGCTGGCTGCAAGCCAGCCCCCGGCGCGATTTTTTGTTTGGCATGCCAAACGGGCGGCGCAAGCGCCCCTAATTCCCTAGGGAATTACCTTAGAGACGGCGGGAAGTGCGTCCACGACGGAGAAATTCGCTTGGTAACAAGGGGGATTGACCGTATGCTTACGCATTAGAAGCACCTTGTTATACCTTCAAAGATATGAGATACTTTCCGAATCGTACTTTCTCGTTGGTCCTGCATGAGGATGCCGAGGCCGACCTGGATCTCATTTATGAGGTTGATGAGGACGCGGCGGCGGATATTGAGGTGTTTCTTGACGAAGCTAGAAACAACCAAGACACTCTCGATTGCCTCACGCGCAAAGGCTACGTGAGATATGAAGATGTTCCTTTCAACGTAACCGAGTGGGAAGCCACAAAGAAAAGCAAGTACAACTTATGGCGGCTTAAGCTCTTATGGATAGAGAGCGCTGCCTCTAAGTACCGCATCGTCTATGCCTTCCACCCTGGAGAACTTCGCTACTACGTTCTAGGGATACTTGATCGGGAATTCGACTATGACCTCAACCACCCTCGCTCCCAAAAAATCCTCGCAGCCTACGACGATCTCGACATCCCCCGCTATTAAGCGGTATGGATCATCCTATGCCCTGCTGAATCCAGGCTCCAAAGCGGAAAATGTGATCGCCATCGTAGAGCAGGTAATACATGCACCCATTCCCGCCGGCTACACAGAGATTGGCGAAGTCGTGCAGAAAAGCGAGGCTAATCCCCGCCGCGCCGAGGCATTGGCACGGGCGCGCAAGCGATTGGCGTCTCAGTTTGAAGAGACTGAGCAAAAGATAACCTTGAGCTCCTTGCGGCTTAGGTCTGGTCTTTCACAAGCTCAAGTTGCCGATTTACTCGGCAACTCACAGTCAAGCTACTCGATGATCGAATCCGGCAAGCGTAGTGACATATTTCACTCAACATTTGAGCGGCTTGTCGAAATCTTCGGGGTAAGCCGCGACCAACTCGCGGAAGCCTTTAAGAACACGCAAGAGAAAATCGCATGACTCGGCATATTGAAGTAATTTACTGCGATGACATTCGCGAGGAGGTAGGAAATAAGCTGTCCTACATGGGCGTTTACTCTGGCGAGTTGCATGTTCAGGCAGCGCCGGTTGTGCTCACTAAGCTCAGTATTGCAGTAAAAGTCGTCACAGACTTCGCGGACCCGTTCAAGGAGCTTGAGGTTCGGGTTTTAAAGGGCGAGGACGACTCCGAGTTGCTAACTACCGGCCCACTTCCAACACCACCAAACCTCGAGGATATTCCTGGCAGCGGTTCAAAGTTTATGGTTGCCCAGATGGCATTCTTTCTTGCGCCGTTTCAGATTGACGGTGAAACGATTCTCAAGGTAAAGGCAAGAACGGAGAGAGAAGAGCTAGTTGGAATGGCTCTACGCATTTTGGTAACACCACAGCAACCGAATTCCACTGAGAAACTCCACTAGCCGCCCACCCTCAAGGCGGGGCGGCGCCGCCTATGCCTATTAGGCCTATAAGCCTATAGGGCCGGGATTATGCTTCCGCCTGCCGGGATTATGCTTCCGCCACCAGCATCTCCCCCGCGATGAGGATACCCATTTCGGCCAGGGCATCGGCGTCTGCAAGCAACTCGCCGCGGCGGTGGCGGCGGGTAGAGATGCTGGCCGCACCAACAAAAGCCAAGGCCTCATTGATGCTGTAAGTGGCGCCGGGCGAGTGGGAAAGCATCAGGCGTGCGACCGCCTGGCTGACGCCGTGGCGAAGCTTGATGATTGACTGTAGTTGCCCACGGTAGCTGACCGGCAAATCTACACCGATCAAGCTCGTCCATGCCTCACTAAAAGGGACCTTCCACAACTCGCGTTCCCCAACCTGGCAGCCATGGCCAGTTTTACCCTCAACAATACCAACCCCTTTGAATGTGACTGAATCAAGGATGCCCGCAGTCACTACTCCCCAGCCGGGGCGAGAATAAATTTCGACGTCACTAATTTCACAGCGGCGCAAGTCCTCGGCAATGTCTTTGAGTTGCAGCCAGCAGACTCTCGCAGTCTTGCCTTCGCTAGTGCGTTTTCCCGCACTCATTGCAGTACGTAACTTGTTTGGGTCGACAATGCAGCAGTACCTGTTCACACCATCCAGCCCCTGCTCAAGTGCCGTCAGCCTGCAGCACTCGATGAAATCTCGATGCTGCTGGCCGATTTTTCCATCGATCACTGCCCGACCATACCCCGTCGATACCTCGACGCCCTTGATATATCTAGGTCGGCGCGTTGGTTGGAAAATGGGGATTCGACACTGGGCGGCAGTGCTTACATCAACGTGCTGGTGCAGTTTTATTCTTTTCTGCATGTCAACCTCCTGTAGCGACTGGTCGCAGGCCAAACTTGCCAGACCCGGTCGCCTTGGGTTCTCGCCGCTGGCTAGCGGCGGGCCACGGTACGGCCACAAGCGCGCCGCGCTCGTCCTGGTGGAACAGGGCCATTTCCGGCTCTCCGCCGTGGTTGACCTTACCGACATCGAGCACGCGCCAGCGCTTACGGTCGATGGCAATGCCCTTGTCTTCTGCGAATTTGCATGGGGGCGTTGCCAGGATGGCGGCCCAGCGTGCATCAGCAACGAGCGCCGAAGACCCACGGATCGAGAAAATTGTTGGCAATTCATCTTTGCTGTCGCCGGCCGGCTTTGAGAGGTGATGTACCAGCAGCACGGCCGCGCCCGATTCTCGCGCGATCTGGTCGCAAATCATGAGCGTGAACGATGCCTCGTCGCTCTTGTTTTCGTCGAAGGTGAAGAACTTCCGCGCCGTGTCGATGATCAGTAAGCGCGCGCCATGCGCCGCCCTGACGATCGCATTGGTTGCAGCGACGTTCTGATGCAGTGCACCACGCTCATCACTCTTCAGTAGTTGCCAGTCGGGCAAACCATAGACGCTCGTGACGCTCAGGCGCTCATCCAGCGCGGCACGGTCGGAACCATCAAGGTGCCGACTGTACGCTTGCAGCCGCGCGTCCAGCGCCTCCTGATCGTCTTCGATGCTGACAAAAACCGCCTTGCCAGCTTTTAAGAGCGGCAAGCCGGTCAGCTTGCCTCGGCCGAGGGCAACATCGATTGACAGTGCGAGGCCTAGGAAGCCTTTGCCGACACCACCGTAGCCAGCAAAGACGCCAACGTTCCCAGTACGCAGGCCCGGCAGAGCGTAGTCGAAATCGATGGCTGGCGCTGCAGCGATTTCGCTGAATTTCCGCGATGCAGGCAAGCCGCGCTCCGCAGCCTCGGTCGCAAGAGATGTTATGACTTGAGAAAGCTTGTGGGCCCGCGCAGTGAAGTTGCCTCTGCCCTGGAAGTCCTCGATCGCCGTTAGTGCTTGTCGCTCGATTGTCTTCTCACGCACAATCTGAGCATGGCTTCTTATATTGCGTGTCGACACAACTGCATTTGCCATTTCGCCAAGGTAAGCCAAGCCGCCGGTCTGCTCGGCCTGGTTGGCATGCTCGATCGACTCGTAGACCGTCACCACGTCGGCGGGACGGCCGGTTTCGACAAGCTTGCGGATGTGCGCGAAGATGCGCCGGTGGTCATCGCGGTAGAAGTCCGCTTCGCTGACGATGTCGGCAATGCGGTCCCAGGCGCTGTTGTCGAGCAGCAGGCCGCCGATCAGCGACTGCTCGGCTTCGATAGAATGGGGCGGCAGCTTGAGGTTTGAATTCATTCCACCCCCTCAAAAAAGTTCGCCCTGCCGGCCGTCGCCGCCGCGCAGCAGCTGCGCGGCCGCGCTCCGCGCCCGCGCTCTGAAGCGCCGCGCGCTCCGCGCGCTTCCCGACTTGCGCTCAACCCCCGCCCCTAGTCCCAGCAGGCGGAGGTCGACCTGCTCGGCTGCCTCGAGAATCGAGGCTGGATCGTCCCCGTCCTCAGCCTCAAGAAACGCTTCCTCTCTGCCGCCTGCAGGCAGAAATCCACGCGCCTGCGCCCGGCAGCACCACCAACCCCTCGCATCAAGGTTGCCCTTGCTGCCGTCATAATGTTGCAGCGCGTCGTGCGCGGCAAGCCAGGCCACGCCTTGCAGGTCTCCAGACTGCCAGCCCGCGCGCGCTGCGAGGCGCAGCAGGCCTGGCCGAAATTTTTTGAGAAGATGCGCTGCAAGGTTGTCGACGGTCGGGAGAACGCATGCGGTCGTCATTTTGCACCTCCTTCCCGCACAGCCCCCGCCGCCTCGCGGGCGCGCAGTTGCGCAACGTTCAGCCCCAGCCGCGCGGCATCAAGCTGTTCTTTTTTTGTTGGCCGGCCACGCTTCAAACCGCGAGTTGCGGTCAGGGCGCTACGCGTCGCGGGCCGCTGCTGCTGCTCGCGCAGCCAGCACTCAAGCGCTTCGCGCACGTAAACAACCCGCGCGCCGATGCGCACAAATGGTATGCCTCCGGCATGGCCTGTGGCGCGATCTCGCCGCAGTGTTGACGGTGAGGTGTTGAGAAAATGAGCGGCCGAGCGCTCTGAAAGAACAAATCCGGTCGGTACGTGAGCGGCCGCCGGCCGCTCACGATTTTCAAATACTTTCTGCATTTTCTTCTCCAGAAAATGCAGCCGGCATGCGTGTTGCGCGCCCCGCTCGCGCAAAAGGTCGGGGTTTGAAATAATGGATGTGCTGATCGCCGACCGGCCCCCTTTGAAGATCGGGGCAGCGGGCGCATCGCGGATTCAAGGCACAAACTTGTCTAGCCTCCCTCCTGCTTGCCGCGCGGAGGACCGCTTGTAAAATGCTAAATCTGTCAGCTCAGCCCCGGGCGCGCCGGGGATTTTCAGCAATTATCCTGCATTGTCAGAATATTTCAACCGACGAAAACCCGTCTTTGAGTCATATTCATCAAGATCCAGCAGAGCGCACCAGCCGCGCCGCCAGAGCGGAAACATCGTCCTTGCTTTGTTGATAGTAACGCGATGTCATAGCTGGGGTCTTGTGCCCGAGCATTTTCTGCAAGTGATGCATTTCCAAGAGCTGCGCCAGTCTTGATGCTGCCTCATGCCGCAAGTCGTGGAACCGCAAATCACGCAGAATCGCAGAATCCTTGCCGCCCACCTCCTCGTATTCCTGCCTCGCCGTCGCAACAATCGCCCGCCAAGGCTTGGTGAATGAATCCGAATTGGCCCAAGGGAACAGCCTCCCAACTTCCAGCGTCTTCACCTTGCCCTTTCCCTGTAGAGTCCTGATCACTGTCACGGCAGCGGGCGAGAGTGGCACGAGGCGAGATTTATCCTTGTTCTTTGTTTGCTGTACTCCATTAATCTCGATGCCCTTGATGGTCGCCACCTTGCTTTTGAGGTCGAGGTCACCCCATTCAAGATGGAGCAGTTCGCCTAGCCTGGCACCAGTCTCGATCGCCAGGCGAACCAGGGCCAAATGGTGCTTGCCCTTCTTCTTTGCTGCAGCAAGGAGCAGTTTTTCTTCTCCCTCCAACAGCCGCCGATCCCGCGCGCTGTCCGCCTCGCTAGGCCGGGACACCATCGAGCACGGATTGATTGCGATCGGGTAGCCCCATTCCTTGCTTGCCAGATTGATGATCTTGGAGAGCAGGTTGATCTCCTTACGAATCGTGCTGGCAGCCTTGCCAGCCTTCGCGCGCTTATCCCTGAACGCCGCTACCTGCGCAGACTGCAACCCTGCGAGACTGAGCTTGCCGAACTCTTCACGGAGGAGGCTAAGGGCAGGCTTGGCACTCTTGCCCCGCATCTTGGGCAGAACATCCTCTTCGTACTTGTCGAAGATATCGTTCATCGTCACGCGTTCGGCTGGGGTACGATGAACGTAGGCACCCCGCTCCTGTTCCGCCTCGATCTGCCGCGCCCACTTCTCGGCGTCGGCGCGATAGGTGAATGTCTTGGTCAGGGTCGGGAAGCCCCGCCTCCGCACCTGAACCTCGTAGCTGTAGTCTCCGCGCTTCCGAATGGCCGCCATGCATTACTCCCTCAATGCCCTGCCAGAAGCTTCCTTCCGGTGTGGCAAGATTGTGGCAATAATGCCCTAAACGCTTTGGAACCCGCATGGTTGACAGGCAATAATGCCCTCTCCTAAGCGGTAGGTCACAGGTTCGATTCCTGTCTTGGGCGCCAGCTTGCACTTCGCCCCCTTCCCCGCCCGACACGGTACTTACTTGACCAGGGTCAGGTGTCCGCCCCGTTTGGCGGCTGGCTCTGTTTCACTCTCCGCAACATCAGCAGTTTCTGCGGCTGCCGTCTCGCCAGCGACGACTTTTCCGTCTGCCAGCTCAGGCGCGGATGCCGGAGTCGCTTCGAAAGCCATGCCCTGTCCGTTTTCGCGCGCATAGATCGCCACGACGACATCGACCGGCACGACGACCGGGAAGGACGCACCGTTGAAGCGGGTCTGGAAGGTGATTTCCGCGTTACCCATCACCAGCTGGTGGGTCGCTTCGGCGCTGACGTTGAGGACGATCTGGCCATCGCGCACGAATTCCCGCGGCACGCGCGTGCGCTCATCGACCTGCACCGCGAGATAGGGCGTAAAGCCCTCATCCGCGCACCATTCGTGAATGGCGCGGATGAGGTAGGGTTTGGTGGTGAACATCTTCAGTTGCCAGCGGAAAACTGCGGCGCTTGCGCAGCAATCAGCGACGCATCACCTTTTCCGAAGGCGTCAGCGCGTCGATGAAGCCCTGGCGCGCGAAGATCCGTTCGGCGAACTTCATCACGGGCGCGGCGGACTTCGGCAGTTCGATGCCGTAGTGATCGAGACGCCACAGCAGCGGCGCGATCGCCACGTCGAGCATCGAGAAATCGTCGCCGAGCAGGAACTTCTGCTTGGCGAAGAGCGGTGTCAGCTCGACGAGCCGGTCACGGATATGCGCCCGGGTCTTGTCCGCCGTCTTGAGATTGCGCTCCAGGGCATCGATGTGACTGAATAGTTCGTGCTCCATCGTGTGCAGCAGCTGGCGCGCCTTGGCCCGCGTCTGCGGATCAGGCGGCATCAGTTGCGGATGCGGGAAGCGCTCGTCGATGTACTCGTTGATGATGTTCGACTCGTACAGGACGAGATCGCGATCAACCAGCACCGGCACGCGATTGTAGGGGTTGATGACGGCGATGTCCTCGGGCTTGTTGAACAGGTCGACGTCGATCACCTGAAAGTCCATCTGCTTCTCGTACAGGACGATGCGGCAGCGATGGCTGAACGGGCAGGTTGTGCCCGAGTACAGGTTCATCATGGCGCTCGTTCCCCACGAATAATCGGAATCTCGCACCACGCGACGCACAGGTGGATTCATGTCTCGATGTCCCATGGCAGTTTCGTTGTTCGGTTAATGAATGTCTCGCCAGTATTCGCGCTTGAGCGCATAGGAGAAGACGAATAGTATGGCCAGGGCGATCAGTACGATCACACCCAGTTCTTTACGGTAGTTCTGCACCGGCTCGCCCATGTAATTCAGGAATCCGACCAGATCGGCGACCAGCGCATCGTATTCCTTGGGTTGCAGCAGGCCGGGCTTGGCCAGTGCCAGCTTGTGGTCGGCGCCCATGACCTGCTCGCCTTGCAATTCCCAAAGCACGTGCGGCATGCCGACATTGGCGAACACCGTGTTGTTCCAGCCAGTCGGGCGCGAGTCGTCGCGGTAAAAGCCGCGCATGTAGGTATAGAGCCAGTCAGCGCCGGAATAGGCCGCGGTCGAGCGCGCGCGCGCGATCACGGTCAGATCGGGTGGGGCCGCGCCGAACCATTGCTTGGCTTCCGCGCGCCGCATCGCGATGGTCATCAGTTCGCCGACCTTGTCCTGGGTGAACAGGAGGTTGTCCTTGATCTGCTGCTCGGTCAGTCCGATGTCCTGCAGGCGGTTGTAGCGCATGTAGGATGCCGAGTGGCAATTCAGGCAATAGTTGACGAACACCTTGGCGCCGTTCTGCAGCGCCGCGTAATCCCGTCCGCGATCAGGCGCCTTGTCGAGCTTGACCTCCGCCCCGGCAGCAAAAACCTGCACCGAGGCCAGCAGCGGTGCCCACAGCAATGCAATCAACAGCTTTTTCATTTCTCCGTCACCCTTTCCGGCTCAGCCTTGCACTTGTCCAGCGATGTGTAGATCGGCATCAGCAGGAAGAAGGCGAAATAGAGGATCGTGCAGATCTGCGCGACCAGCGTACGACCCGGCGTCGGCGGAAGGATGCCCAGGTAGCCGAGGATTAGGAAGCTGATCACGAAGATCGTCAGCGCGCCCTTGTAGAGCGGGCCGCGATAGCGGATCGACTTGACCGGACTGCGGTCGAGCCAGGGCAGGAAGAACAGGATCATCACGCCGAGTCCCATGAAGATCACCCCCCAGAGCTTGGCGTCGATCCAGAAGAAATTCACGGTGTTGGCGCGCAGGATCGAGTAGTAGGGCGTGAAGTACCAGACCGGCGCGATGTGCGGTGGCGTTACCAGTGGGTCGGCGGGGAAGAAGTTGTTGTACTCCAGGAAGTAGCCGCCGCCTTCAGGCAAGAAGAAGACGATGACCGCGAACGCAGCCAGGAAGACCACCACGCCGACGATGTCCTTCACCGTGTAGTACGGGTGGAAGGGAATGCCGTCAAGCGGAATGCCGTTGGCGTCCTTCTTCTTCTTGATCTCGATGCCGTCCGGGTTGTTGGAGCCGACTTCGTGCAAGGCGATGACGTGCGCGGCCACCAGGCCGACCAGGATCAGGGGAATGGCGATCACGTGGAAGGAGAAGAAGCGGTTCAGGGTCGCGTCGCCGATCACGTAGTCGCCGCGGATCCAGACGCCAAGCTCGGGGCCGATCAGCGGAATCGCCGTGAACAGGTTGACGATCACCTGGGCACCCCAGTAGGACATCTGTCCCCAGGGCAGCAGATAGCCCATGAACGCCTCGGCCATCAGGCACAGGAAGATCAGCACGCCGAAGATCCAGATCAGTTCGCGCGGCTTGCGGTACGAGCCGTACAGCATGCCGCGGAACATGTGCAAATAGACGACGACAAAGAAGGCCGAAGCGCCGGTGGAATGCAAATAGCGGATCAGCCAGCCCCAGGGCACGTCGCGCATGATGTACTCGACGCTGGCGAAAGCCACCGGGACGCCGGAAGCGTTCAGTGAGGCGTCCGGCTTGTAGTGCATGACCAGGAAAATGCCCGTGACGATCTGGATCACCAGCACCAGGAGCGCGAGAGAGCCGAAAAAGTACCAGAAGTTGAAGTTCTTCGGCGCGTAATACTTGGCCAGATGGTCGTTCCAGAGTGCCGTCAGGGGGAAGCGGGCATCGATCCACTCCAGCAGGTTGCCGGAACGCGTGCCGTCGGACTTGTATTTATCAGCGATGGGGGCACCCATGGCTTAGGCTCCCTTCCTGTCTTCGCCGATCAAAATCCTGGCGTCGGACAGATAAACATGAGGCGGAATCTCGAGGTTGTCCGGTGCCGGCATGCTCTTGTAAACGCGACCGGCGAGATCGAACAACGAACCATGGCAGGGGCAAAGGAAGCCACCGGGCCAGTCGGCCGCAACCCCGGATTCGGCACCGCTCCTGAACTTTTCGGACGGCGAGCAGCCCAGATGGGTACAGATGCCGATGGCCACCAGATATTCGGGCTTGATCGAGCGATGCTCGTTCTTGGCGTAGGCGGGCTGCATGTTGCGGTCCGACTTCGGATCGGACAGCTTGGCACCCAGCTTCGTCAGATCGTCGAGCATTTCCTTGGTACGGTGAATGATCCACACCGGCTTGCCGCGCCATTCGACGGTCATCATTTCGCCGGGGGCGAGCTTGCTGACATCGACCTCGACAGGGGCACCGGCCGACTTGGCGCGCTCGGAGGGGGCAAAGGTGCTGACAAACGGCACGACTGCGGCGACTCCTGCCACACCTCCGGCAACCGACGTGGCGACCAGCAGGCGACGCCTGCCACAATCCACTGTATCGTCACAACTCATGGTGGTTTCCTGAAAAGTAAGAAAGCGAATGCAAAAAACTTGACGATTGTACTCAAGTCAGTCGGGCAATTAAAGCCCCTATAAACCAACCCTTTGTTTATTCGTCAATAATCGCGTCTTTCGAGGAATGCCTGAGCGACGCTGGCAGCATCCGCATACTCGATTTCGCTACCCAGCGGCAGGCCACGGGCAATGCGGCTGACCTTGATCCCGCGGGCGTGCAGCATTTCCGAGAGGTAATGGGCGGTCGCCTCGCCCTCGTGTGTCAGGTTGGTAGCCAGAATCACCTCCTTGACGACGCCGTCGCTGGCGCGGGCGAGCAGCCGGTCGAAGGCCAGTTCGCGCGGACCGATGCCGTCGAGCGGACTCAAACGCCCCATCAGGACGTAATACAGGCCGCTGTAGGCGTGGGTCTGCTCCATCGTGTTGAGGTCTGCCGGCATTTCGACGACGCACAACTGAGCGGGGTCGCGCTTCGGCGACAGGCAGCGCTCGCAGATCTCGGCCTCGGTGAAATTGTTGCAGCGGTTGCAGTGGCGCAGCGAACCCAGGGCCTGATCGAGCGCGCGGGCAAGCCGCTCTGCGCCGCGCGGGTCGTGCTGCAGGAGATGGTAGGTCATGCGCTGCGCCGATTTCGGCCCGACGCCCGGCAGGCAGCGCAGGGCCGCGACCAGTTCGTCCAGCGCTGAGGGTATCGCCATCCGCGCGCCTAGTGCAAGTGGCGCGGCATGGCTTCCTCTTCCTGCTCGGGCAGCTCGGCATGCACGGGCTCGCCTTCTGGATTCGGATAGAGCGGCGCGCCGCAGTCGTCGCAATACTCGAGCGGGAAGCGGTGGTCGAGCACCAGCACTTCGCGGATGCCCGCCTCGCGCAATACCGCCTCGATCTGGGCGGGCAGTTCGGCCGCCTCGTCCTCGTTCTCCAGCAAAGGCCAGACCACGCCATGCACGACTTCGGAGGCCTCGCCGAGAGTAAAACCGATGCGATATTCCTCGATCTGGCGATCATAGTACGGTGCCACCACCGCCCGCAGGTTCGCGGCCGGCACGTTCAGGGTCGTCTGCAGGAAGGCAACCGCGGAACGCAGCGAGTAGGGGCGCGAAGCACGGTCCGCCTCGCGGATCGCGGCATGGAAGGATTGCGGCAGCAAGGGCTCGGTCGCACAGGCTGGCAACAGTGCCCGCAGCACCTCGCCGCCCTGCGCCCGCCACTGCTTGAGGGCCTCGCTGCGGCTGCCGTCGTCCTCCTGCCAGCGGAACAATGGCGCACCCGCCGGTGCGCAAACCACGCCGATCAGGTAACGGGTATCGGAAAGGAAGTTCATCGTTTCCGCCATCTGGCTGGCATCGAGCTTGATGTCGCGCCCGTGCAGCCCTGCCTTGGCGAGCTTTTCCGCCAGCGCCGCCGTCTCGCAATAGCTCTGCGGCAACTGGTCCGGGCTGAAGAAATAGTCGGCAAGGCCGAAGCGCACTTCGGAGGCGAACACGTGGGCCTGCAGCTGGACGCGCAGGTTGTTAAGCACTTCCGGCGCGATCGGGCCGGAGGGAATCGCATAGCGCGACCAGGCCAGCACCGGCGCGGCGAACAACAGCACATCCTGCCCGCCCCCCGCGCCAGCCATCGCGTGGTGATGCGATTCGGCACAGTTCTCGACCATGTCGGCCAATTCGTCGTAGGCGCGGCCACCTGCTCCATAGAGATGGTCCAGGGCGGCATTCAGCGCGGCTTCGTCCTGGCCGCGCAGGAGCCGATCGATCGTCACCGCGAGACGACGCTCCCAGAAGACATCCTCAAGCCGGCTGCCCGACAGGCTCAGTTGCGTGGCGAGGCGGATCAGCTCCTCGGTATCCGGGGTTTGCTTGGTGCGGCGGGAAAAACGGGAGCGTTTCATGGCATCGGGGAAAAGTCATCAGAGGTAGCATCACAGCTACCAAGCGGATTTTAGCAGTTCAAGGAGTCGGCCCAGACCGGGCACGAAAGTCGGCGCTGACGGGACGGCGCCCGCCGCGCGGTCGCACCGCTCAGCGCGGTCCCAGGCCGCGCAGCAGGTCTGCTTCGATGTCGTCGATCGCTTCGAGGCCGACGGCGATGCGCACCAGGCCCTCGGTGATGCCCGCCTCGGCACGCGCTTCCGGCGTCACGCGACCGTGTGTGGTGGTTCCCGGATGCGTGATGGTCGTCTTGACATCGCCGAGGTTGGAAGTGATCGACAGCAACTTGCAGTTGTCGACGACCCGCCAGGCGGCTGCCCTGCCGCCCTTCACCTCGAAGGAGACGATGGCGCCACCGGCCGACTGCTGGCGCTGCGCCAGCGCATGTTGCGGATGGGACGGCAGGCCGGGATAGAAGATGCGTTCGATGGCCGGATGGGACTCGAGCCGGCGCGCCAGTTCCAGCGCGTTGGCCGAGTGCGCCTGCATGCGCAGCTTGAGCGTTTCCAGCCCCTTGACGAGCACCCAGGCATTGAAGGGGGACAGGCTCGGTCCGGCGGTGCGCATGAATTTGAAGACTTCCTCGATAGGCGCCTTAGCCCCGCAGACCGCACCGCCCATCACGCGACCCTGCCCGTCGAGATGTTTGGTGGCGGAATGGATGACGAGATCGGCGCCGAACTCGAGCGGCCGTTGCAGCGCCGGCGTGCAGAAGCAGTTGTCGACGACCAGCAGCGCGCCGACGGCATGCGCCATGTCCGCCAGCGCGGCCATGTCATGCACCTCGGTCAGCGGGTTGGAGGGCGTCTCGATGAACACGAGCTTCGTGTGCGGCTGGATCGCTTTCCGGAAGCTCTCCGGATCGCAGCCGGGCACGAAGGTCGTCGTCACGCCGAATTTCGGCAGGAGCGTGCCGAACAGGGCCTGGCTCGCGCCGAAGATGCCGCGCGCGGCGACGACATGATCGCCCGACTGCAGCAGGGCCAGCGCAGTGGCAAGAATCGCCGACATGCCGCTGGCCGTCGCGATGCAGGCTTCCGCGCCTTCCAGCGCGGCGAGCCGATCCTGGAACAGGGTCACGGTCGGGTTGGTGAACCGCGAGTAGGTATAGCCCTCGACTTCGCCGGCGAACAGCGCCGCGGCCTGGGCCGCGCTCGGGAAGACGAAGCTGGACGTCAGATAGAGCGCCTCCGAATGCTCGCCGTATTGGCTGCGCTCCTGCCCGGCGCGAATCGCCAGGGTATCGAACTGGTAGCGGGGATCTTCGTTCATTCGTGGGATACGAGGTTGAGATCGAGCTGGCCGCCATCGCCGCCATCGCCGTCATGGCGCGCCGGCCTGGCGCGGGCCGCCTCGATGCTGTTGAGATAGTCGGCGCTGACGTCGCCGGTGATGTAATGGCCGTCGAAACAGGAGGTGTCGAATTGCGTCAGCGCCGGATTGATGGCGCGCACGGCGTTCTTCATGGCTTCGAGATCCTGGTAGATCAAGGCATCGGCGCCGATCTCCTGGCGAATCTCCTCGTCGTTGCGGAAGGCGGCGATCAACTCGGTACGCGAGGGCATGTCGATGCCGTAGACGTTGGCGAAACGCACCGGCGGGCTGGCGGATGCGAAATACACCTTCTGAGCGCCCGCCTCGCGCGCCATCATGATGATCTCGCGGCTGGTCGTGCCGCGCACGATCGAATCATCGACCAGCAGCACATTCTTGCCGCGAAACTCCGAGCCGATGGCGTTGAGCTTCTGGCGCACCGACTTCTTGCGCGAGGCCTGACCGGGCATGATGAAGGTGCGGCCGATGTAGCGGTTCTTCACGAAACCCTCGCGGTAGGGCACGCCGAGCCGTGTTGCCAGTTCGAGAGCGGCCGGCCGGCTCGAATCGGGAATCGGGATCACCGTGTCGATCGCCAGATGCGGCATGGTGTGGCGGATCTTGTCGGCCAGCGAGACGCCCATGTTCACGCGCGACGAATAAACCGATACCCCATCGATCAGCGAATCCGGCCGCGCGAGATAGACGTACTCGAACATGCAGGGCGCATGCTGGGTCTTCTCCGCGCACTGGCGGCTGATGAACTGGCCGCGCGTGTCGATCAGCACCGCCTCGCCGGGTTCGACATCGCGCAGGAACTGGAAGCCGAGCGTGTCGATCGCCACGCTCTCCGAAGCGACGAGATATTCCGTGCCGGCCGGCGTTTCGTTCTTGCCGATCACCAGCGGCCGGATGCCGTAGGGATCGCGGAAGGCCAGCAGCCCGTAGCCGGCGATCATCGCCACCACGGCATAGGCGCCGCGCACGCGCTTGTGCATGCCGGCCACCGCCTTGAAGATCGTCTCGGCGTCGACCTGGTATTTCGTCGAGGCTTCCTGCAATTCGTGCGCCAGCACGTTGAGCAGCACCTCGGAATCCGAGTTGGTGTTCATGTGCCGCAGGTCCTGCAGGAACATGTCGCGTTTGAGTTGCTCGGCATTGGTCAGATTGCCGTTG
This sequence comes from Pseudomonadota bacterium, assembly GCA_021849505.1. Taxonomy (GTDB): domain Bacteria; phylum Pseudomonadota; class Gammaproteobacteria; order Burkholderiales; family Rhodocyclaceae; genus Sulfuricystis. The sequence goes on along the minus strand of JAJZSW010000001.1, from coordinate 23,241 downwards.
TGGGCCAGCATCAGGCCGAATGGCGAATTGACGTAGAAGGGCTGCGACTCGGCGGCGTTGTAGGCGGAACCGGCCGTCGGATAGCGGCAATGGCCGATGCCCCAGTTGCCGATCAGGTTGCGCATGTTGCGCGTGCGGAAGACATCGCGCACCAGGCCCGGCCCCTTGTGCATGTGGAAGCGCCCGCCCTCGGCGGTGGCGATGCCGGCAGCATCCTGCCCGCGATGCTGCAGCACCTGCAGGCCGTCATAGAGCAGCTGATTGACTGGTGTGGTGGCGACTACGCCGAGAATGCCGCACATAGTTTCACCCTATCGGTATTGAATCCGTTTTGCCAGTTCCGGCGGCAGCCAGGGCTTGACCGCCAGTACACCCGTTTCGAGCGGCGGCGCGAAGGTCGCCTGCCGCCACCATTGCTGCTGCGGCAAGGGCGTCAGCCCCGCCAGCAGGACCAGAATCAGCAAGACCAGCATGCCGCGCACCACGCCGAATAGCGCACCGAGCACCCGGTCGAGCGGCCGCAATCCGACCGCCTTGAGCAGCAGCGTCGTCACCCAGCGCAACAGGGCGAAACCGATCAGCACCGCGGCGAATACGGCAACAAAACCCGCCAGCTGCCGCCACAAGGGATCCGGCAAGTCCGCCAGCAACAGGTTGCCGAGCGGCACCGCCCAAAGGCGTGCCGCGATGAAGGCCGCCACCCACGCGACCAGGGCGAGAATCTCGCTCACCACCCCGCGCGTGACTCCCACCAGTAGGGAAATGGCCATCACGGCCAGCACGAAATAATCGAAGAACGTCACGTGGACTCACCGCCGGGTCACGGTTTTTTTGCCACCGGCCCATCGACGCCGATGATCTTGATGCGCGCCTTGGCCTTCTCGGCCGCCTCCTGATTCGGGAAGGGGCCGGCCCGGACGCGCGTGCGCGGACCATTGGGCGTTTCGACCTTCTCGGTATAGGTGGGAAGGCCCAGTTCCTTGAGCTTGGCCAGCAGGTTCATGACCCGGCCGGGCTCCGCATACGCACCCAGTTGCACCTCCCAGGCTTCGCCGCCGCCGGCGGCAGGTTTGGCTTCGGACCTGGATTCCGGCTTCTTTTCAGGCTTCGTTTCAGACTTCGCTTCAACCTTCGGTTCGGGTTTGGGCTCGGGCTTGATCTCCGATTTGGCTTCGGTTTTCTGCTCCGGCTTGGGTTCGGCCTTGGCGATCGGCTTGATCTCCGCCTTGTCGACCGGTTTTGCTGTCGCCTGCGGCTTTTGCGTCGCGCCCTCGTCCGGGCTGGGTATCCGCACCTGGATGTCCTTGAGCGGCGGGGCCGGCTGGTGATCCATCACCATCGGCAGGACGATGGCGGCAAACAGCGCCAGCGCCACGGCACCGATCAGGCGCCGGCGCGCGCGTTTCTTCAGTTGCGTGTCCTCGTCCGGCCGTACGCCCCGGTTTGCCTCTCGTGTGTCCTCTTGCGCCATGTCCTCAATCGCGGTTCAGGAAACGCATCGCGCCCGCCACCGTCAGAAATGATCCGAAGGCCAAAATTCTATCATCGCCACCTGCATTCTCCTGTGCATGAAGCAGCGCCGCAGCGGGGGAAGCAAAGCAGCCTGCCGTCTCGCCGGCGCCGACATTGCGGATGACTTCGGCGAGCAGCGTTGCGTTTGCCGCGCGCGGCCCGGGCAGGTCGCAGGGCAGCCAGCGATCGACCCGCTCTTTCATGGCCTCGACCACGCCGGCCAGGTCCTTGTCGGCCATCATGCCGAACACCGCCCAGGTCGTGCGGGCATAGCCCATGCCGCCGATGCTGTGCGCCAGCTCCGCCGCCGCCTGCGGATTGTGGGCGACATCGAGGACGATCTGCGGGCGCCCGGGCAATACCTGGCAACGTCCCGCCACCACGACCTCGGCGAGCCCGCGCCGGATATCCTGCGCCGACACCGGCAGACGGTCTTGCAAGACATCCAGCGCGGCAATGGCGCAGGATGCGTTGTGCAACTGACAGTCGCCGCGCAGCGCCGGAAAAGCCAGCCCGCCGAGACTCCGCCCGTCCCGGCGCCAGTATTGCCACTGTCCTTCCTGGCGCTGGAAACCGAAATCGCGGCCGATGCAGCGAAAGTCGGCGCTGGCGAGACGGCAGGTTTCGACCAGGCTGGACGGCGGATCGGCATCGCCGCAGATCAGCGGCCGCCCGGACCGGCAGATGCCGGCCTTCTCGAAGCCGATGGTTTCGCGCGTCGGGCCGAGGAAATCCATGTGGTCGAGCGCCACGGTGGCGACGATCGCACAGTCGGCATCGTAGATGTTCGTCGCATCGAGCCGGCCGCCCAGCCCGACTTCGAGAATGATTGCATCGAGTTGCGCCGCGGCGAACATTTCCCAGGCGGCGAGCGTGCCGAACTCGAAATACGTCAAGGGAACAGCACCGCGCGCTGCCTCGACCCGCGCAAATGCTGCACAGAATGCGGCATCCTCGGCCGGCAAACCGTTCAGGCGCACGCGCTCGTTGTAGCGCAGCAGATGCGGCGAGGTATAGACGCCGACGCGATACCCGGCAGCCAGCAGCATGTGCTCGAGCAACGCGCAGGTCGAACCCTTGCCGTTGGTGCCACCGACGGTGATGACCGGGCAGTTTTGCCGTTGGCCCAGCGCCCGCGAAACCTGCCGCACGCGTTCGAGGCCGAGTTCGATGCCTGCCTGCCCGCGCGGGTGAAGATGTTCGAGATGAGCCAGCCAGTCATCCAGACTGAACGACGGCGAAGCGACCATCAAACGGCGGGGATCCTTTGCAGGAGCGTCAGAACGGACGCCAACTGATCGCGCTGGTTGCGCCGGTCGACGATCATGTCGATCGCGCCCTTTTCGAGCAGGAACTCGGCGCGCTGGAAGCCTTCCGGCAAGGTTTCGCGCACGGTCTGCTCGATCACGCGCGGCCCGGCGAAGCCGATCAGTGCGCCTGGCTCGGCCATCACCACGTCGCCGACGAAGGCGAAGGAGGCAGACACGCCGCCCATGGTCGGATCGGTCAGCAGCGTGATGAAGGGCAACTGGTGACGCGCCAGGCGCGTCACGGCCGCCGTGGTCTTGCTCATCTGCATCAGCGACAGCAGGCCTTCCTGCATGCGCGCGCCGCCCGAGGCGGTGATGCAGAGGAAAGGCAGCTGGTTCTCCACCGCGACGTTCACGCCGCGCACGAAGCGCTCGCCGACCACCGAGCCCATCGAGCCGCCCATGAATTCGAATTCGAAACAGGCGACGACCAGCGGCAGCGTCTTCACCGCCCCCTGCATCACGATGAGGGCATCCGACTCGCCGGTTTCCTCGTGCGCCGCGGCGAGACGGTCGGGATAGCGCTTGCTGTCCTTGAATTTCAGCGCATCGAGCGGGATGACCTCGCTGCCGATCTCGAAACGACCTTCCGGATCGAGTAGCAGATCAAGGCGTTCCCGCGCCTTCAAGCGGTGGTGGTGGCCGCACTTCGGGCAGACGTTGAGGTTCTGTTCGAGATCGGTCGCGTAGAGCACCGCCTCGCAAGACGGGCACTTGCGCCACAGCCCTTCGGGGATCGATTTCTTCGCGCCTTCGGCCCGCTTGATTTTCGGCGGCAAAAGCTTCTGGAGCCAACTCATTTCCGTGTCTCCTGATCCATGGCCATGCGCACTTCACGCAGGAAAGCGGTCACGCGTGCCGGCGCCTGGCCTGCCGGTGACTGCTCGATGGTCTCGATGATCTTGCTGCCGATGACCACGGCGTCGGCGACGCGCGCGATACGCGCCGCACTCGCGGCGTCGCGGATGCCGAAGCCGACGCCGACCGGCATGCCGACCTTGTCGCGGATCGCCGGGATGCGCCGCGCCACTTCGTCGAGATCGATCGTGGCCGAACCCGTCACGCCCTTGAGCGACACGTAGTAGATGTAGCCGCTGCCCAGTTCGGCCACGTCGGAGAAGCGCTTCTCCTCGGAAGTCGGCGCCAGCAGGAAGATCGGATCGATGCCATGCGTCTGCAGCAGGTCGGCGAAGCCGGAGCATTCTTCCGGCGGGTAATCGACCGTCAGCACGCCATCGACGCCCGCCACCTGTGCGTCGCGGGCAAAGGCTTCCTGCCCGTAGGCTTCGACCGGGTTCGCATAGCCCATCAGCACGACGGGCGTCGTCGCGTCGGTCTTGCGGAACTCATGCACCATCCCCAGCACGATGCGCAGACTCGTGCCATAGGTCAGCGCGCGTTCCGAAGCGCGCTGGATCGTCGGGCCGTCGGCCATCGGATCGGAGAACGGAACCCCCAGTTCGATGATGTCGGCGCCGCCCTTCACCAATGCATGCATCAGCAGCGGGGTCTGACCGGGTTCGGGATCGCCGGCGGTAATGAAGGGAATCAGGGCCTTGCGCTGTTGGCTCTGCAACTCGGCAAACTTTGCGGAAATTCTCGACATGTCAGAATCCTATCCCGGCCTTTTCAGCCACGGTATGCATGTCCTTGTCGCCGCGGCCGGACAGATTGACGAGCAGGATCTTGTCCTTGGCCAATGTCGGCGCGATGCGCGCTGCATAAGCCAGCGCATGGCTCGACTCCAGCGCCGGGATGATCCCCTCGTTGCAGCAGAGGTCGTGAAAGGCCTTGAGCGCCTCGTCGTCGGTCACGGTCACGTATTCGGCACGGCCTGAATCCTTGAGCCAGGCATGCTCGGGGCCGACGCCCGGATAGTCGAGACCGGCCGAAACCGAATGGGTCTCGATGATCTGGCCGTTCGCGTCCTGCAGCAGATAGGTGCGGTTGCCGTGCAGCACGCCGGGCTTGCCGGCCGTCAGTGAAGCGGCATACTTGCCGGTCTCCATGCCGAAGCCGGCCGCCTCGACACCGACCAGCCTGACCTCGTCGCGCGGGATGTAGTCGTAGAAAATACCCATCGCGTTGGAACCGCCGCCGACGCAGGCGATCACCTGATCGGGTTGCCGTCCCGCCAGCGCCGACATTTGCGGAATGCACTCGCGGCCGATCACCGACTGGAAGTCGCGCACCATCATCGGGTAAGGATGCGGGCCGGCCACGGTGCCGATGATGTAGAAGGTATTCCCGATGTTGGTGACCCAGTCGCGCATCGCCTCGTTGAGCGCATCCTTGAGCGTCTTCGAACCGGATTCGACCGGCACGACGGTCGCGCCGAGTACCTTCATGCGATAGACGTTCGCGGCTTGGCGCCTGACGTCCTCGCTGCCCATGTACACCACACATTCCATGCCGTAGCGCGCCGCGACGGTCGCGCTGGCGACGCCATGCATGCCGGCCCCCGTTTCCGCGATCACCCGCGGCTTGCCCATACGCCGGGCCAGCAGTGCCTGGCCGATGCCGTTGTTGATCTTGTGGGCGCCGGTATGGTTGAGATCTTCGCGCTTCAAGTAGATCTGCGCGCCGCCGAGGGCTTCCGACCAGCGTCGGGCATGGTAGATCGGGCTGGGACGCCCGACGTAATGGGCCAGTTCGTACTCGAACTCGGCCCTGAATGCCGGGTCGTTCTTGGCCGAGGCATAAGCCTCGTCCAGTTCCGTGAGCGCCGGAATCAGGGTTTCGGCAACGAAAATACCGCCATATTTCCCAAAATGCCCGTGTTCATCGGGCATCTTGTATTTATTGTCTGACATCTGCCATTCTCACTGCCGCCACGAAGGCGGCGATCTTTGCTGCATCCTTGATGCCCTTGGAGAACTCGACCCCACTGCTCACATCAACCGCCCAAGGACGCGTTTTAACGACTGCTTCGACGACGTTGTCTGCATGAAGCCCTCCGGACAGCACCATTGGCAAGGGCAGGTTTTCAGGAATCAGCGACCAGTCGAAAGACTGCCCCGCTCCGCCGTACGCATCGACCCAGGCATCGAGCAACAGGCCTTGAGCGGTCTGAAAAGCGCGGGCGAATTCTAACAGATCGCCCCTTGTGCTATTCGGCCTCACCCGCGCCGCCTTGATGTAGGGACGGCCGAACTGCTCGCAATAATGTGCGTCCTCGTCGCCATGGAACTGCAGCAGATCGATCGGCACCTGCGTCAGAGTCTCCCGCACCGTCGCCGGTTCGGCATTCACGAACAATCCCACGCGCGTCACGAAAGGCGGCACCTGCCGAGCCAGCAGGGCGGCCGCCTCCGCCGCCAGGAAGCGGGGACTTGGGGGATAGAACACGAAACCGAGAGCATCCGCACCGGCACTCACTGCCGCGGCGAGGTCTTCGTTTCGGGTGATGCCGCAGATCTTGATGCGGGTTCGGTGCATGAAATCAGCTGACCGGCAGTTGCGGAACCGCCATGATACGTCCCTGTTGGGGCAAAGCCCACCGGTCGCCATAGTCGACCCCCATCAAGTACAGGCCGTCCGGTGCATAGGTTGGCGCCCCGAGTCGACGATCGCGCGCCGCCAGCAGGGCGGCAAAGCCGGCAGGAGTTATCCGCCCCATGCCGACATAGACCAGCGCCCCGACCAGATTGCGTACCATGTGGTGCAGGAAGGCATTGGCACAGCAGTCGAAGATCACCTGGTCGCCCTGGCGGGAGATCTCGAAGCGATAGAGGGTCTTGACCGGCGTCTTGGACTGGCAGCCTGAAGCTCGGAAGGACGAAAAGTCGTGTTCGCCGATCAGGCTGGATGTCGCCGCCTGCATGGCGGCGACATCCAGGGGACGATGACACCAGCCAACCTTGCCGGCCATCAATCCGGGCCGCTCGGGACGATTGAGCAGGATGTACCGGTAGGAGCGGGCCCGCGCGGAAAAGCGGGCGTGAAACTCGTCGCTGACCGGCACAGCCCAGCGCACGGCTACCGCAGGGGGGAGATGCGCGTTTGTGCCGCGCACCCATGCCCTCGCAGGCCGCTCCACGGCAACCTCGAAATGCACGACCTGCGCGGTCGCATGGACCCCGGCATCGGTCCGGCCGGCACAGACCACCGGAACCGGCATGCCGGCCACCGCCGACAAGGCAGTTTCGAGCACATCCTGAACGGTATTGCCACCCGGCTGCGACTGCCATCCGGAAAAGCCCGCACCATCGTATTCGAGGCCGAGCGCTATCCTCATGAACGGATCATCACGATAAGCACCACCCCTGTCACGAACAGCAACAGCGCGCAATCCGGCAGATGAAATTGCGGCATGGCCAGCACGAATTTGTCCGGCAGCGTCGTTTCTTTTTTCGGATTCGGGGTCAGCCATTCCCGCCAGTGAGCGGGCCGTTCCTGCTCCAGATACTCCAGCACCAACATCAACCGCACCACCGTGGCCTCGCGCCAGGGAAAGGGGCTCAGCAACCAGTGGCTTCCGGCAAGCAGCCCCGTCGTGCCGATCATCCGGTGCAGCAGGGCAAGGCTGGCCAGCATTGCCAGCAACAGAGCGATCTGCATGCCACCTTGCTGCAAGCCCTCGTAGGTGATACCGATGGCGCCAACGACACCGGGAACGAATTCGCCGGGGGTCATGAAGAAATACAGCACGGCAAGCGAGATGAGCAGCCACCGCGAACGCCGCAGCAGGTTGAGGCTGCGCTCAGGTGCGATCACGACAGCAGCGAGGGAAGACCCGAAAGCAATCGGCAGCAGCCATTCCAGCGTGAGCCACTGCAAGGACAGCGCGAACCCAAACCAGGAAAGCAACAGCGATGCCGGATGGAACATCGGGAAAACTGTTCGCCACGACAAGCGCTGTCGTGGCGACTCCTGTCAGGCGATGCCCATCTGGTCGAGCTTCGCGCGCGCCTGTGCCTGTTGGGCTTCACTGCCCTCGCTGACAACCTCGTTAAGCAATTCGCGTGCGCCTTCGAGATCGCCCATTTCCTCGTAAGCCTGTGCCAACTCAAGCTTGGTTGCGACTTCGGGGTTGTCAGGCTTGCCAGCCGCTGCCTGCGTCTCCGCCCCCGGCCCCTCGGCTGCGGGGAAATCCAACACCAGATCGGCCTCCTCGACAACCGGCTCGGCGGCAGCTGTCGCCACTGCCGGGGTCTCCAACCCCGGCCCCTCGGCTGCGGGGAAATCCAGCACCAGATCGGTCTCATCGACAACCGGCTCGGCGGCAGCTGTCGCCGCGAGCCCCTGGTCGAGTTCGAGATCGAAATCGAGCTTGAGCTCTCCGATGCCGCCGGCACCGGGAGCTTCATCCGGCACGCTATCGACTTGCTGAGCCACTGCGGCAGACGCATCCGCATCCGGCTCGACCGGTGAACCCAGATCGAGATCGAAATCCATGTCCGCCAAACTCGCCTCGACAGGCGCCACGGCCCTCTCGACGACCGCCTCGACAGCCTGCTCTGCCTCGGGAGTACCAAGGTCGAAGTCGAAATCGAGACTCATGTCATCATCATTTACCGGGGCAGCCGCGGCCTGCTCGGCAGCAGCGACCGCTGCAGCCACCTCGGTCCCTGCCGACGTCCCCAGATCGAGATCGAACTCGAGAGAAGGCACCTCCTCGCCAGCAGGGGCTTCGACCAGCCCCTCTGCTAGCGGCACGGCAAGGGCGCTGGCAGCCCCGGCATCCTCCTGCGCCTCGCCGGTCACGGCAGGCTCGACGCTATCCGGGACGGGCTGGATAATCTCCGCGACTGCAGCCGCGGCACCGAAAATCCCCCCCGAAAGACCAAGCGTGCGTGCGACCGCCAGAGCCTTTTCCCAATCCGCCCCGCGACCGTTGTTCAGGGCATGCAATTTTTCGGCAACCGTCTCGAACTGGGCAATATTTTCCTGCTTCGCATACAACTCGAGCAGCTTCATGTGGATCGCCGTACGCGACGGATCCTTGATGAGTCCTTCCTGAAGAATTTCCTCGGCCTGGCGATCGCGGCCATACGCCATCAGCACATCGGCTTCGGCTACCGGATCGACGATTTCTTCATTGGTCAGCAGGCCGCCTTCGCTGAATTCGCCCTGGATGGAAATCTCGCCAGTATCGAAAGGCGTGGCCGGTGCTCCGGGTATCGCTGGCTTGGCTTCCGGAATGGCGGTCGTTGCGGCGAATGCCGGCGCTGCTTCAATGGCGGGCTCTCCAGTCTGGGCCTTTTTCCGTCGCCATGAGGAGTAACCGAGATAACCGAGCAGCAGGGCGATGAAACCACCACCACCGTAAACGAGTTCGGGGTTCTCATCGATAAAGCTGGGCTCGGGAGGAGGCGGTGGCGGCACTGTCGCCGGTTTTTTTGCTACTGGAGGCGGCGTGCTCGATTCAGCAGGCTTGGGCGGCTCCACGGCCGGCTTGGCGTCGTCAGGCTTCGCTGCTGGCTCGCTCGTCGCGACCGGTGCAAGCGGTAGCGGTACTGGAGCTTCGGCCTTGACAGGTTCCGCGGGCTTCTCGGCAGGCTTGGGCTGTACGGCTTCGCCCTCCTGTTGCAGCTTCGCTCCGGTCTGGCTCTTGACCTCGACCAGTTTCTTCAGGTTTTCGATGTTCTTTTCGAGCTGGAGAATCCGTTCGGATGCCTCGCGCAAGGCCTTGTCTCGGGCGATCAGGTCTTCTTCGAGACTGCTGCCAGCCATTGTCTGAGCCGTTTTGGCCGGCTCGGTCCGCGAGACCTCGAGCTTGTCCTTGGCGGGCGGGGCAGACACCTTGTCCTCCACCTGCGGCTTGATCGTGCCGCTGACCTGCTGTTGGGGTGCCGTTTCCGGTGCCGCCGATGCCGCTGCGGCACCGGCGAGCCGATTGCGATAGGCATTGAATTCGCCGGCATGACTGATGACCAGCTTGCGCGCCTCAGCCGGACCAACCTGGCTCGCCTCTGCCGGACTCGGCATGCGAAGGATCTTCCCCGCGCGCAGGCGATTCATGTTGTTGCCGACGAAGGCATCCTGATTGCCGTTGAACAAGGCCACCAGCATCTGGTCGAGCGTCACCGCTTCAGGCCGGGTTTCGCGGGCGATCTTGCTCAGCGTATCGCCCTGCTTCACCCGATAATCGCCAGGGGCGGATGCTGGCTTTTCAGGCGCCGCGGCCACAGGCCTGGACGGTAGCGGCGCGGCGACAGGCGGGAGAGTCTTGATGGCCGGAGCAGAAGGTGCCACGACCGAGGCCGGCTTGGCCACCTGCAGCATTTCCGGCGGATCGAGCAGGAAGGTGTATTCCCTGACCATCCGCCCGGAGGTCCAGCTCAACTCGACCAGGAAATGCAGGAATGGCTCGCTGATCGGACGTACTGTCGTCAGTTTAAGCACCGGCTGGCCGGTGGAATTTTTTTCGACACTGATGCGTACATCAGACAGCAACGACATGTATTCGATGCCGGCTTCCCGGAAAGCCTCATGGGAAGCCAGCTTGGCCGTCATCGAACCCAATTCGGCGGGTGTCGCACTCAACGCAACCTCGGCATTGAGTTGCTGGCCGATACCGGAATACACACTCAACTTGCCAAGGCCAGCCGCCTGAGCAGTGAATGCACTGGTCAGCAGCATGGCCATCAAGGACGTTTTGAATATCGATGGTTTGAGTGATTTATTCACAATTGACCCCGCCGGATATGGGTGGACGGTATTCAAAATAACATCATGCACTTAAAGGCGCAAGCTCGACCATTGCTTTATATGCCGGATACGAATATCAACCGAGCAAAATTCGCAACATCCGGCGCAGGGGTTCGGCCGCCCCCCACAGCAACTGATCGCCGCAGGTGAAGGCGCCGAGATATTCCGGCCCCATGGCCAGCTTGTGCAGGCGACCGACCGGAACAGACAAGGTCCCGGTCACGGCAGCCGGCGTCAGTTCGCGTTCCGAAATTTCACGCTCGTTGGGCACGACCTTCACCCAGTCGTTGCCCCTGGCGATGATGTTGCTCAACTCGTCGAGCGGCACATCCTTCCTGAGTTTGATGGTCAGGCCTTGCGAGTGGCAGCGCATAGCGCCGACGCGCACGCACAGGCCGTCGATCGGAATGCTGCCTGGCGAGCGGAATGCCGGCTTGCCGAGGATCTTGTTGCACTCCGCCCCGCCCTTCCACTCCTCCTTGGACTGGCCGCCTTCGACCGGCACGTCGATCCAGGGGATCAGGCTGCCGGCGAGCGGCACGCCACGGAAGTTCTTGGTCGGCATGGCGCTGGAGCGCATGGTCTCGGCCACCTTGCGATCGATGTCGAGGATCGCCGAGGCCGGGTCGGCGAGTTCCGCCTTCACCGCATCGTGCAGCACCCCCATCTGGGCCAGCAGTTCGCGCATGTTCTGAGCCCCCGCCCCGGAGGCGGCCTGATAGGTCATCGCCGAAATCCACTCGACCAGGTTGTGATGGAACAGGCCGCCGAGGCCCATCAGCATCAGCGAAACCGTGCAGTTGCCGCCGATGTAATTCCTGATGCCCATGCCCAGTCCGGCCTTGATGACGTCGAGGTTGACCGGGTCGAGGATGATGATCGCATCGTCGGCCATGCGCAGGCTCGAGGCGGCATCGATCCAGTAGCCATTCCAGCCGGCGGCGCGCAAGGGGCCGAAGACCTCCTTGGTGTAGTCGCCGCCCTGGCAGGTGATGATGATGTCCATCTGCTTGAGCGCCGCGATGTCCTTCGCATCCTTGAGCGGGACATCACCGGCTTCCGCCGGCCCCTTGCCGCCGACGTTCGATGTCGTGAAGAACACCGGCTCGATCAACTTGAAATCGCCCTCTTCCCGCATGCGCTGCATCAGTACCGAGCCGACCATGCCGCGCCATCCGATCAGACCTACCTTTTTCATTTCCGCTTACCTCAAGTGTTGAATCTCACAGCGCCGCGAGAACCGCGTCGCCCATTTCCTTCGTGCCGACCCGCTTCATGCCAGGCTCGTAGATGTCGCCGGTGCGGAAGCCTTGGGCCAGCACCTTCTTCACCGCATTCTCGACGCGGTTCGCCGCCGTTTCGTTGTTGAACGTATAGCGCAACATCATGGCGGCCGACAGGATCGTCGCCAGCGGGTTGGCCACGCCCTTGCCCGCGATGTCCGGCGCGGATCCGTGGCTCGGCTCGTACAGACCCTTGTTCTTCTCGTCCAGCGACGCCGACGGCAGCATGCCGATCGAGCCGGTCAGCATCGAAGCCTCATCCGACAGGATGTCGCCGAACATGTTGCCGGTCACGACGACGTCGAACTGCTTCGGGTTGCGCACCAGCTGCATCGCACAGTTGTCCACCAGCATGTGCGACAACTCGATGTCCGGATAGTCCCTGGCGGTTTCGATGACGACGTCGCGCCAGAGCTGGGTGCATTCGAGCACATTCATCTTGTCGACCGAGCAGACCTTCCTGTTGCGCTTGCGCGCGGCCTCGAACGCGACGCGCGCGATGCGGCGGATTTCGCTCTCGGAATACACCATCGTATTGACGCCGACGCGCTCGCCATTGCGCGTTTCGATGCCGCGCGGCTGACCGAAGTAGATGTCGCCGGTCAGTTCGCGCACGATCAGGATGTCGAGGCCGGCCACCACTTCGGGCTTGAGCGTCGAGGCGTTGGCGAGTTCGGGATAGAGCACGGCGGGACGCAGGTTGGCGAACAGGCCGAGATCCTTGCGGATGCCAAGGAGGCCGCGTTCGGGACGCTGCTCGCGCGGATTGTTGTCCCACTGCGGGCCGCCGACGGCGCCGAGCAGGACCGCGTCGGCGGCGCGCGCCAGCTTCTGCGTGGCCTCGGGGTAGGGATTGCCCGTCGCATCGACGGCACAGCCGCCAAGCAGCGCCTCTTCCATTTCGAATTCCAGACCGAGCGCTTTCAGAACGCGGACGGCTTCGGCGGTAATTTCCGGGCCGATGCCATCACCGGGCAGTACACAAATTTTCATGTCGGTTCCTGTCTAACAGCAGTGGGGATTACTTGACGGCTTTCTGGATGGCTTCGCCACCCTTTTCGATATCCTTGCCGATGCCCTGGACGGTGTTGCATCCGGCCAGGAAAAGCGTCGCAACAATGAACAACAGCAGCTTTTTCATGGTCGTCTCCAAAAAAAGAAAAATTATCGCACAGGGGCCTCTTTCCCACCTCTCCCTGCCTCGATTACAGCCTCAGTTTCCGGCGCGCGGCCGGTAATGACTCAATGCCTCTGGCAGCCAGCGCTCGATTTCCTTGATGCGCGTTTCATCGGCCGGGTGCGTGGAAAGGAACTCTGGCGGCTTCGACTTGCCTTTTGCAGCAGCCGCCATGCGCTGCCAGAAACCGAGCGCGGCGCGCGGATCGTAGCCCGCCTTGGCCATGTAGATGAGTCCCATGCGGTCCGCCTCGGATTCATGCAGGCGTGAATACGGCAGCAGGAAACCGACCGCCGCGCCCGCCCCCAGCAGGCCGACGTAAAGATCCCGATTGGGCGAATCGTTGGCGGCGACGACCGTCGCCACGCTGAGCCCGGAGACGACCATTTCTTGGCTCAGGCGCTCGCCGCCGTGGCGCGCGATGGCATGCGCCACTTCGTGGGCGATCACCGTGGCGAGGCCGGCATCATCCTAGGCGACCGGCAGGATCCCGGTATAGACGGCGACCTTCCCGCCGGGCAGGCAAAAGGCGTTCATCGACTTGTCGTTGTCGATGACCTTGAACTCCCACTGGTAGTCGCTGCGGCCCGTGGCGGCCGCGATGCGCTGGCCGATGCGCTGCACGCGCGCATTGACCTCGGGATCCGCCTCAAGCTTTTCCTTGCCCAGGATCTCCCGGAAGTTGGTCAGGCCCATTTTGATTTCCTGCTGCTCGGAAACCATCTGCAACTGCGTGCGACCGGTAACCGGCACGCTTCCGCAGCCTGCCAACAGAAGTGCGAGCAAACCCGTCAGAAATACTTTTTTCATATTCACCTCAACGCCTTGCGAGCGATTCCGATGACAAGCCGCGCCAGACCAGCAACAGGCCGCAGGCGGCAAACAAGGAGGCAAGCGTAAAGGTCATGCCCGCCCCCAGCGTATCCCATGACTGGCCGCTGACCAAACCGCCGACCATGCCGCCGGCACCGAAGGAAATACTGCCATAAACGCCCTGCACCCGTGCCTGCTGGGCGGGCTCGAACCAGCGGATCAGCGCCGCCATCGCGCCCGCATGATAGGCACCGAAGGTCGCGCCATGCAGGATCTGGGCGAACAGCAGGACCAGCGCATGATCCGCCGCCCAGCCGATCAGCAGGAAGCGCAGCACCGCGAGACCGAAACTGGCAAGCAGGATGCTGCGCAGGGTAAAACGCCGCATCAGGCGTGGCATGGCCATGAACACGATGATCTCGGCCACCACCCCGAGCGACCAGAGCAAGCCTACGGCCATCTTGTCGTAACCGTGATCGACGAGATGGATCGAGTAGAAGACGTAGAGCGGGCCGTGCGCCACCGACATGAAGAAGCAGGCGGCCAGCAGCGCCATCACCTCCGGTCGCCGCAGCTGATCGGCCACGGGTGGTGCCGTCCCGCCAGCGCCGACTTTCGGCTCAGCGAGTGTCCATGCGCTGGCCAGTACGCTGGCGAGTATGAACAGACAGGCCCAGAGCACGGCTGCGATCGGCAGGTAATCCAGCACGGCCCCCAAGCCGAGCACGCTCACGATAAAACCGATCGAACCCCAAAGACGGATGCGGCCATAGCGTTCGGTCTGGCCCGCGAGGCGGTCGAGCGTCATCGCCTCGACGAGCGGCAACGCGGCGCTCCAGAAGAACCAGACCAGCGTCATCGCCGCCAGCATCGGCAGGTATTCGCGGGTGAAAAAGAAACCGCAGAAGCCGAGCACCGAACCGAGGGCGGCAAACTTGACAACCGCGGCGCGGCGGCCGAGGTGATCGGCCAGCCAGCCCCAGAGATTCGGTGCCAGCAGGCGCATCACCTGCGGCACCGACATCAGGACACCGATCTCCCAGGCCGACTGGCCGATGTCCTGCAGGTAAAGCGTGAAGTACGGCGCGAAAGCGCCGACGAAGGCGAAGTAGAAAAAATACCAGGCGGAAAGCCGTCCCAGCGGGGTCACACTCCGCCCCGGGGACGATCAGGCAGCGTGCTTCTGGCCGACGCGGAATGCCTGCAGGTAGTGATAGATGTCGTCCTTCAGCTTGACGCGCGCCTTCTTCATGTCTTCCAACGTGAAGTCCGCGACGGGCATGTCGTGCTCTTCGAGATCCTCGACCTTGCCAGTCAGGCGGTCATAGCGAGCCACCATCGCCGCGAAGTAAGGGTAATGCGCCTTCATCGCATCGATGGCATCGCGCATGTCGGGGAATTCGGTGTAGAGATCGTGGTGATCGACGTGCATGGCAGTTTTCTTCCCTGTTTGTCGTGTGTTTTTAGAAAATCGAAGCAAATTCTATCAGGCCGCATCCGCCTTCCTTACGGCGCCTGTCCGGGAATGGCGGGCGTCGGGCAGCGCACATCCGCGCATTGCGCTCGATGCAAGAGTGCCGCATCCGTCAGTACGAGCGCCAGCATCGCTTCGGCGATAGGCGTCGCACGGATGCCGACGCAGGGATCGTGACGCCCCTCGGTCGACACGACCGCCGGCTGGCCGGAGAGATCGATCGAGCGGCGTGGCAGGCGGATGCTCGAGGTCGGCTTGATGGCGATGGCAACGGTCACGTCCTGACCGGACGAGATGCCACCAAGAACCCCCCCGGCGTGATTGCTCATAAAACCTTCAGGGGTCAGTTCGTCGCCATGTTCGCTGCCGCGCTGGGCGACGCACTCGAAACCGGCGCCGATCTCAACGCCCTTGACGGCATTGATGCCCATCATCGCGTAGGCGATCTGCGCGTCGAGCCGCCCATAGACCGGATCGCCCCAGCCCGGCGGCACGCCGGTGGCCATCACCTCGATGCGCGCACCGACCGAGTCGCCGTCCTTGCGCAGCCTGTCCATGTAGGCCTCGAGTTCGGGCACGATGGCTGCGTTCGGGGCAAAGAAGGGATTGCGGTCGATCTCGGCCGCATCAACGAAGGGGATTTCGAGGGGACCGAGCTGGCTCATCCAGCCGCGAATCGAGACGCCATAGCGCTCGTTCAGCCATTTCTTCGCGATCGCGCCGGCGGCGACGCGCACCGCCGTCTCGCGCGCCGAGGAGCGGCCTCCACCTCGGTAGTCGCGGATGCCGTATTTCTGCCAATAGGTGTAGTCGGCGTGCCCGGGCCGGAAGGTCCGGGCAATGTTGCCGTAGTCCTTGCTGCGCTGGTCGGTATTGCGGATCAGCAAGGCGATCGGCGTGCCGGTGGTCCTGCCCTCGAACACGCCGGAGAGAATCTCGACTTCATCGGCCTCGCGCCGCTGCGTGACATGGCGGGAAGTGCCCGGCTTCCGGCGATCGAGATCGACCTGGATCTCGGCCGCAGTGATCTCTAGTCCGGGCGGACAGCCATCGACCACGCAGCCAATGGCCGGGCCATGCGATTCGCCGAACGAAGTGACGCTGAACAGCGTGCCGATGGTATTGCCGGACATGCAGAACCTATGAAATGCTGATTTGCGGCAAGTCTATCACGCCATCCCGGGCCTTCAACCGCAGCGCTCTAGCAGAGACTTCTTGCCCGGCCTGCCGCGCCAGTCGTCGGCATCCGGCGGTGGCGCCTTGCGCTCGATGATCGCCGGCCACTGCCTGGCCAGCTCGGCATTCAGGGCGATGAACTCGCGCTGCTCGGCCGGCACGTCATCCTCCGCGAAAATCGCCTCGGCCGGACACTCAGGGACGCAGAGGGTACAGTCGATGCATTCGTCGGGATCGATAACGAGAAAATTCGGCCCCTCGCGGAAACAATCGACCGGACAAACATCGACGCAATCGGTGTACTTGCACTTGATGCAGTTTTCGGTCACGACATAAGTCATCGCGTCGGTCTCCTGGAAATTGGCTCCAGCTCAGTATAGCCGCAGGCAGCGCCTTGCGATCCCCGCTACTTCCGGGTCGTTGGTAATATTAGACTTTTGATGTATACGGTCTTGGCCCGGCGCTCTCCCGAGAGGCGAGATGCGGAAAGCGCTGCCGGCCAATTCAATCAACCCATTCCCGGACTCGGCGGCAGCATGACCCACATCGCAGCGCAGATGCAAGCAACGACGAGCGAGTCCGACAGGACGGCGGAAGCCCCCAGCGCGATAGGCGATCTGGCCAGCCTGGCCGAGGGACAGGTGCTGCTGCCCGGGTTTGTATCACGGCGCAATGATGGTTTGTGGGTGGATCTCGGGGAGCTGACCACGCCCGGGTTGTTGATTGGGTTCGTGGACCGGGTGTTCCAGGGCGGCACACGCTTTGCCGGACTCGACTACGGCCTGTTTCTGAAACTGCTGTTCGATTACACCCCGGAGGATTTCGCCGCATTGCGTGCCGGTTTCGAGAAGGCCGGCCGTCCTCCGGAAATGCGCCTGGCGGATGACATCGTGCCATTTCCCGCGGCACGCCAAGGAATCTATCGCGGCGTCAAGTTGCTCGGTAATGGCGAGGCCGCGGAGTACCTGTTCGAACAGGTGCTGATCGATGTGATCACCGATACCCCCCCAGACGAAATTCCTGACGCAACAGGCGCTTGCCCGGATGGCGGCAGCACCGCCGTGACACCTATGGAGCGCGCCCATCTCGACTTCGACGAGTTCGTCGCCGCGCTTTGGTGCAAGGGTATTCGCTATGGCATCGATGCCGCCACCGTGCGCGCCGCCATCGCTGCAGACAAGGTCGAGCGACTGACGATCGCGGCGCAGAAACTGCCGCGGCAAGGCACCGATGCCAGCATCATCGAACAGACCGACTGTCTGCACCGGAATGACGCACCGCGCATCCGGTCAGACGGCCGTATGGATCTGTGCCAGTTCCAGAACCGTTTCCCGCAGGTGATGGCGGGCACGCGGCTGTTCAAGAAGGTACCGCGGG
Organism: Pseudomonadota bacterium; assembly: GCA_021849505.1. Classification (GTDB taxonomy): domain Bacteria; phylum Pseudomonadota; class Gammaproteobacteria; order Burkholderiales; family Rhodocyclaceae; genus Sulfuricystis. The sequence goes on along the minus strand of JAJZSW010000001.1, from coordinate 5,466 downwards.
TTCCGGGAGTCTCGGGCTGGAACGTGCTGGGCCGCGAGTTACCGCCGGCGGCGGTCAAGGATTTCGACATCAACTCGCTGGCTGGCACTGGCACGCGCGTCGAGCATATCAGCGGCAGTGGCGAGTACGTCGTGGCGGCCATGGACGGGTTTCTCAATCTCGACACCCGCTCGGGCCAGGTCTCGGTCACCGCGAAAATCATCAACCGCGAAGGCGTCAGCGCGCGCACCACCGGCAACCTGTCGCTGGCGGGCGACGAGTACGAGGAACATGGCGAGGTCCAGGAAAAGCGTCTCGTCGAAGGCCACCACATGACTTTCCTTGCCGACGTGTTCGGGCGGGTCGTATCGGACGGCGGACGCATTCTGTTCAAGCAGAACCTCGCCGGTGGCGCGGCGCGCAGCAACGGCGGCAGCATCGTCGTCGCGGGCAGCGCATCGCGCGCGACGCTTGAGGCCAAGGGGGGCACGATCGAGGTGGGCAAGGCGGAAAGCACCTTGCTCGTGGGCCAGGTGGTGCGGATAACCCATGCCGTCATGTGCGATATCGTTGCCGACGAGGTGGTGATCGAACGCGCGGAAGCATGTGCCATCGCCGCCAGGCGGGTGAGCATCGGCCAGGCCACCATGCGGCGCTCAGAGCCTACGATTGCCAGCCTGCTGCTTCCGGACGAGGAGGGCATCGATCGCGCCGTGGCAGCGACGCAGGCCGAAATGCGGAAAGCCATCGACGAGGAAACGCACCAGCGCGCGCAACTGGCCGCCCTGGCAGAGCAGGCGGACATGAAAACCTATCTGTCCCTGCACCCGAAGATCCAGGCCAACAGCATCGTGCTGACGCCGCTCCAGACGGCCAACTGGCAGAAGCTGCTCGCCCGCATTGCGCCGCAGCTGCGCGAATATTCCGGGCTGCAAGGCGCAGCCAAGAAGGCCAGGCAGCAGGCCGAAGACTGCCGGCAGCGCATCGAAATGATCGAGGCCGAGCGCCGCGCGGCGATTGCCGCCGTCGCCTGCTCGATCCGTCAAGTCGCCGGCGAGACCATCGTCCGCACGCTACGGCTGGCCGCCAATCTGCCGCCGCTGGCCAGCCTGTCGTCCAGGGAACTGCACATTCGCCTGCGCGAGAGGGGAACGCCGGAGGAGCGCATTTTTAACGGCGAGCACGGCAGCGTCGTCTGGTCGCCCGCCGCCGGCTAGCCAGCGCCCCGTCTTTCAGCTCTTGTCGACGTAAGGGTTTTTCGTGATCTTGAACTGGATGCGCAACGGCGTGCCCTGGAGCTTGAAGGCTTCGAGGTAGACGTGCTCGAGGTAGCGCACGTAGGCCGGCGGCACGTGTTCGAGTGCGTTGCCGTGGATGACCACGACCGGCGGGTTGCTGCCGCCCTGGTGGGCATAACGCAGCTTGGGGCGCACGTTGCCATGCCGGGGCGGTGCCTGCTTCTGCACGGCGTCGAGCAGCACGCGGGTCAGCTTCGGCGTCGTCAGCTTGACCATCGCCGCGGCGTATGCCTTGTCGACAGACTGCAGCACGCTCGCCACGCCCTGCCCCTTGAGCGCCGAGATGTAATGAACGCGCGCGAAGCCGAGGAAATTGAGCTTGCGCATGATGTCCTGCTTGACCTGGTCGCGGCGGTAGGTGTCGACGGCATCCCACTTGTTGACTGCCAGCACCAGCGCGCGGCCAGCCTCGATGCAGAAGCCGGCGATGTGGGCATCCTGGTCGGATATGTCCTGGCTCGCATCGACCATCAGCACGACGACGTTGGCGGCCTCGATGGCTTGCAGCGTCTTGACCACCGAGAACTTCTCGATGGCCTCGAATACCTTGCCCTTGCGGCGCAGGCCGGCGGTGTCGATCAGCGTGTAATGCTTGCCATTCTTCTCGAAGGGCGTGGCGATGGCATCGCGCGTCGTGCCCGGCATGTCGAAGGCGATCATGCGCTCCTCGCCGAGCAGGGTATTGATCAGGGTGCTCTTGCCGACGTTGGGGCGCCCCACCACGGCGACGCGCGGGCCGTTATCCGCCACCTCTTCAGGCTCGTCCTCGGGGAAAGCGGCCAGCACCAGTTCCAGCAGTTCGCGCACGCCTTCACCATGCGCCGACGAGATCACGCGCGGCTCGCCGCAACCCAGTTCGTGGAACTCCGCCGCGACGACATCGCGGTTCATCCCCTCGGCCTTGTTGACGACGAGGTGCAGCGGCCGTCCGCTGCGCCGCAGCCGCTCGGCGATCACCTTGTCCTGCGGGGTCAGGCCGTTGCGGCCATCGACGAGAAACAACAGGACGTCGGCCTCGGCGATCGCCGCCTCGGCCTGACGCGCCATTTCATGGACGATACCCTCCTTCGCCTGCGGTTCGAAGCCCCCGGTATCGACGACGAGGAAGGCGCGCGTGCCGAGCCTGCCGTGGCCGTAGTGGCGGTCGCGCGTCAGGCCGGGCTGGTCGGCGACCAGCGCGGCGCGCGACTTCGTCAGCCGGTTGAACAGCGTCGATTTGCCGACATTGGGCCGGCCGACCAGGGCGAGCGTGGGCAGCATTTACTTTAGCGTCAGGCCCTGCACGCTGCCATTCTTCGTCTGCACGACCAGGGCAGCTTCCTGACCCTTGAGCCGCTGGGGGGCCGCGACGATCGCAGCGCCGTCGGTAGCCACGCGGGCAGCGAAGGCGCCATCGTCCAGGGCAAGCAGATGCACGTAGCCGGCAAAGTCGGCGACGGCGAGATGGCTGTCCAGCGCCAGCGGCCGCGTCAGGCCGCGATGGGCGAGCTTGTCCTGCTTCCACAGGCTGGCCCCGGAATTGCGGTCGAAGGCCAGGACAGCGCTCTTGTCGTCGGTGACATAGACGCCCCGGCTGCCGATGTCGAGTCCGGCGACGGAAGACACGTCGCGCGCCCAGAGCTGGCGCCCGTTTTCGGAGTCGAAGCAGGCGACGCGGCCCTGATAGGCGACGGCGCAGACCGTAGCGCCATCGACGACGGGATCGCTTGCCACGTCGGCGATGCGCTCGAGCTCGGTCGTGCCGCGCGGCTGGGCAACGGTCGATTCCCACAGCGCAGCGCCATTGCTGCGGGCTACGGCGACCAGTTTGCCGCCGGGGAAACCGGCGTAAATGGCCGTATCGGTGATGGCAACGCCGACGTGGGAGCGCAAGGCGAGCGCCGGCGTGCTGCGCTGATAGACCCAGCGCCGCTTGCCGTCGGCCGCCGCGAAACCGAAGATGCGCGCGTCACCGCTGCGCACCGCAACCAGATCCCCCTGCAGCGCCGGGGCCGCGAGGATCTCGGAACTCGCGCGCGCCTGCCAGGCCGGCCGGCCGTCTTCCGCCTGGAAAGCGAGCACCTCGCCCTTGGGCGTGCCGACCACCACGAGCTTGTCATTGGCGCCCACGCCGCCGGAAAGAACCTGGCCCGCGCTGATGCGCCACACCTGGCGGCCATTGTCGTAACGCGCCAGCGCGCCGTCGCGCGCCGCGACATAGACCTGCCCGCCGACCACCGCCGGCGTAAAGACATATTCGCCGCTGGCGCCGATGCCCGCCTGCCAGGAGCGGACCAGTTCCGCGCGGGGCTTGAAATCAGGCAGCTGCGCCGGCTTGACCTTGGGCGCCGACTTGCTGAAAGGGTTGAGCGCGTCGACGGTATTGCTGAGGGTGGAGCAGCCCGCCGCGGCAATGGCGACGCCGGCCAGCAGGATCAGCCGTACTTTCACGATTGTGCTCCAGTAGCGTCACGCTTGGCCTGCAGGATCTCGAGATAGGGACCGGGCGGCAGGCCTTCGGCCTTGCGGCCGCCCTCGAGCGCCTTGATCGCCTCGTCGTAGGCGGTGCGCGCTTCGCCGCCCTTGCCTTGCGCGACGAGGATGTCGCCGCGCACTTCGAGATAGCGGGCCATGAAACTCGGCGCTGGCGGGACGGCAAGCAGCTTGAGCGCCGCATCGAAATTCTTCTCCTCGGCCAGCACGAGCGCCTGGCGCAGGCGCGCGAGGTCGCGCGTGCCCTGATCGGCTGCATGCTCGGCGGCCCAACCGTATTGCGCCTGGGCCGACTTGAGATCGCCGGTTTCGAACAACAGCTTGCCGGACAGCAGCGCGGCCATGCCGGCGTAGCTCGTGCGCGGGAACTTGTCGATCAGCTCGCCCGCCATCAGGCGCGCGCGCTTGACGTCCTGCTGCAGCAGCGCCTGCTGCATGTTGCCGTAGAGCTGCGCAGCCTGGCCGGCCTGGCTGCGCTGCCACCATTGCCAGCCCTGCCAGCCGACCACGCCGACCGCGAGCAAGACGACCAGCGCCGTGATCAGCGTGCCGTGTATCTCCCACCAGGTCTTCAGTTCTTCAATCTGTTCCTGCTCTTGCAGATCGTAGGTTGCCATGTTCAATCCTCGGAAAAATCTTCATCGTCGCCGTAGAGCCAGTCGCCGACACGATCGGCCAGTTCCTCAAGCGGCACGCGCTGCTGCTCTCCCTCGACGCGCAAGGGCTTGAGCGTCACCGCATGCGCTGCCGCCTCGTCGTCACCGACGATCACCGCCAGTTGCGCGCCCGACGCATCGGCGCGCTTGAACTGCGACTTGAAGCTGCCGCCGCCCATGTGGGTCAGCACCGCGCAACCGGTGTCGCGCAGCAGTTCGGCGGCACGGAAGGCCAGTCGCTGCGCAGCCTCGCCTTGATGCACGACATAAATGTCGGGCGCGGGCGCATCGATGCCGCCGCCCTGCGCCTCAAGCAGCGCCATCAGCCGCTCGATGCCCATCGCGAAGCCGCAGGCCGGTGCCGGCTTGCCGCCGAGTTGGGCGATCAGGCCGTCGTAACGGCCGCCGGCGCAGACCGTGCCCTGGGCGCCGAGCGCGTCGGTCACCCACTCGAACACGGTCAGGTTGTAGTAGTCGAGGCCGCGCACGAGGCGCGGGTTGATGCGGTAGGGCAGCGCCGCATCCTTGAGCAGCTGCTGCACGCCCTCGAAATGCTTGAGCGAGGCCTCGCCGAGATAGTCGATCAGCTTGGGCGCGGCCTCGACGATGCCCTGCAGCGCGGGGTTCTTGGTGTCGAGGATGCGCAGCGGGTTCGTGTGCAGCCGACGCTTGCCATCCTCGTCGAGCAGATCGCGGTGCTGTTCGAGATAGGCGATCAGGTCGGCGCGGTGCTTCGCCCGTTCCCCGGCTTCGCCCAGAGAGTTGATTTCGAGCCTGATGCCCTCCAGCCCGAGGTCGTCCCACAGCCGCGCGCACATGATGATCTGCTCGGCGTCGATGTCCGGCCCGGGCAGGCCGAGCGCCTCGATGCCGACCTGGTGGAACTGGCGGTAGCGGCCCTTCTGCGGGCGCTCGTGGCGGAACATCGGACCGAGGTACCAGAGGCGCTTCGGGCCGTCGTAGAGGAGGTTGTGCTGCAGGACGGCGCGCACGCAGGAGGCGGTGCCCTCGGGGCGCAAGGTCAGCAGCTCGCCGTTGAGGCTGTCGGTGAAGGAATACAT
>JAJZSW010000031.1 GCA_021849505.1 Pseudomonadota bacterium | reverse complement strand
ATGGGCGAGGGCCAGGGCGCGCCCGCCGACGGGACGGCTGCCGAAGCCGCCGCGCAGGCCGCCCTGCTGGGCAGGATGATGGAGGTGCTGCTGCTGGCCGCGCCGCTGATCGTCGCCTTCTGGTTCGCGCCTTTCCTCGTCGGCTGGGATCGCGTCGGCCCGGTCAAGGCGCTGTTCTTCAGCACGGTGGCGAGCCTGCGCAACTGGCGCGCGATGCTGATGTTCGTGGCAGTCGCCATCGCCCTGGCCGGCATCCTGCCCGCCTTCATCCTGATCGTCGTCGGCCAGATCTCCGGCATGGCGCTGTCCGCGGCCTTCATTGCGCTGCGCATGATCCTCATCTTCCTCGTCGCGCCGATCCTGACCGCGAGCATCTACGTCAGCTACCGCGACATCTTCCAGCCGGCCGTCGATACGAATGCCTGATCCCGTGGGCACCGCCAGCAATGATGCCGTAGGCATCCTTGGCGGCACCTTCGATCCGGTTCACCTCGCCCACCTCGCGCTCGCGCGCGCCGCGCTCGAGCGGCTCGGCGTCGGCCGGGTACTCTGGATCCCGGCCGGCCGGCCGCCGCACCGTGCCCCGCCGCATGCCGCCGCCGAGGACCGGCTGGCGATGGTGCGGGCGGCGATCGCCGGCGAAGCGCGCTTCGCGATCGACGCCAGCGAGGCGCACAGCGCCGCCCCGAGCTACACGGTGGAGACGCTCGAGCGCCTGCGCCGCGAACTCGGCCCGCAACGGCCGCTCGTGCTGCTGATGGGCGCCGACGCCTTCCGCGGACTGGGCAAATGGCACCGCTGGGAAGACATTCCCCGGCTCGCGCACATCGCCGTGGCGACCCGGCCGGGCTATCCGCTCGCCGCCTTCGATGCGCCACTGGCCGATCTGTATGGCCGGTGCCGTCTCGCCAGGCCCGACTTTTCAAGTGAGCCTGCCGGCGGCATCCATCCCTTCGAGCTCGTCGCCGGCACGGTGTCGGCGACCGAGGTGCGCGCGCTGGTCGCCGCCGGCGCGCCGGACGGCAAGCTGCTCGAATTGCTGCCTGCCCCCGTTCTCGACTATATTCGTCAACATCATCTATATCGCATCTGATCCATGGACATCCGCAAACTGCAACGCATCGTGGTGAATGCCCTCGAAGACATCAAGGGCAAGGACATCGAAGTCATCAACACCCGCAAGCTCTCCGACATGTTCGCGCGCGTCGTCATCGCCACCGGCGACTCGAACCGGCAGGTGCGCGCGCTGGCGCGCAACGTCGAGGAGAAGGTGCGCGCGGCGGGCGGCGAGATCCTCGGCATCGAGGGCGAGGACGCCGGCGAATGGGTGCTGGTCGATACCGGCGACATCGTCGTGCATGTGATGCAGCCCAACGTGCGCAAGCATTACGATCTCGAATCGCTCTGGCTGGCCAAGCCCCGCCGTGCCGCGGGATCGGCCAAGGCTGCGGCCGGGGAGTGAAACTGATCGTGGCCGCCGTCGGCACGCGCCTGCCGGACTGGATGAATGCCGGTTTTGCGGAGTACGCGAAGCGCATGCCGCGCGAGCTGCCGCTCGAACTGGTCGAGATCAAGCCCGAGCCGCGCACCACCGGCAAGACCGTGGCGGCGATGATGGCCGCGGAGGCGAAGCGCATCGAGGCGGCGCTGCCGCCGCGCTGCCGGCGCATCGCGCTCGACGAGCGCGGGGAAACGCTCGACACACAGGCGCTGGCGCAACGGCTCGGCCAGTGGCAGACAGGGCACGATGGGGGCGGCGACATCGCCTTCATGATCGGCGGGCCGGACGGCCTCGACCCCGCGCTCAAGCAGGGCGCGCACGAGAAATTGCGGCTCTCCGCGCTGACGCTGCCGCACGGCCTCGCGCGCCTGGTGCTCGCCGAAGCGCTCTACCGCGCCCACAGCCTGCGCTGCGGCCATCCCTACCACCGCGACTAGCCGAATTCACATGACCACCCTCGAGCCGCGCATCTATCTCGCCTCGCAGAGCCCGCGCCGCCGCGAACTGCTGACCCAGATCGGCGTGCGCTTCGACCTGCTGCTGTTCCGCGGCGACAGCCGCGCCGACCCGGAAATCAGCGAGGATGTGCTGCCCGGCGAAGCGCCCGATGTCTATGCGCTGCGCGTGGCGACCGCCAAGGCGCGCCACGGCATGCGCCTGCTCGGCTACCGGCGCCTGCCCGTGCGCCCCGTGCTCGCCGCCGACACCACGCTCGATGTCGACGGCGAGATCATCGGCAAGCCGCGCGACAATCCCGAGGCGGCCGCGATCCTGGCGCGCCTCTCCGGCCGCAGCCACCGCGTGCTGACGGCGATCGCCGTCGCCTGCGAAAACCGCATCGAAACGCGGCTGTCGGTCAGCGAGGTGCGCTTCCGCACGCTTACCGCCGCCGAAATCCAGCGCTACGTCGCCAGCGGGGAGCCGCGCGACAAGGCGGGCGCCTACGGCATCCAGGGCCGCGCGGCGATCTTCGTCGAGGAGATCCGCGGCAGCCATTCCGGCATCGTCGGCCTGCCGCTGTGCGAAACCGCCCTCCTGTTGCGGGAATTCGGCTACCCGATATGAACGAAGAGTTCCTGGTTAACTTCACCCCGCAGGAAACGCGCGTCGCGCTGATGCTGCAGGGCGCGGTACAGGAGCTGCACATCGAGCGCACCGGCGGGCGCGGCATCGTCGGCAACATCTATCTTGGCCGCGTCGTGCGCGTGCTGCCCGGCATGCAGTCTGCCTTCATCGAGGTCGGCCTCGAACGCACCGCCTTCCTGCACGTCGCCGACATCTTCGGCGAAAAGAACGGCAACGCCCGTCCCATCGAACGCCTGCTGGCCGAGGGCGAGACCCTGATGGTGCAGGCCCTCAAGGACCCGATCGGCACCAAGGGCGCGCGCCTGTCGACGCAGATCTCGATCGCCGGCCGCCTGCTGGTCTATCTGCCGCAGGAGAAGCACATCGGCATTTCGCAGAAGATCGAGGACGAGGCCGGCCGCGAACGGCTGCGCGCGCGCATCCAGAGCCTGCTGCCGCCCGACGAGGCGGGCGGCTTCATCGTGCGCACCATGGCCGAGAAAGCGACCGACGCAGAACTGGCCGCCGACATCGCCTACCTGCGCCGCCTCTGGCAGGAGATCCGCCATCGCGCGCAGAATGCCAGCGCCCCGGCGATGCTGCACCATGACCTGACGCTCGCCCAGCGCGTGCTGCGCGACCTCGCCGGCCCGGAAACGGCGCGCATCGTCGTCGACTCGCGCGAGAACTTCCAGAAGCTTTCCGCCTTCGCGCACGAATACATGCCCCAGCTGGCGCCGCTGCTGGCGCATTACACCGGCGAGCGCCCGCTGTTCGACCTCTATGCGGTCGAGGACGAGATCCAGAAGGCGCTGGCGCGACGCGTCGACCTCAAGTCGGGCGGCTACCTGATCATCGACCAGACCGAGGCGCTGACGACCATCGACGTGAATACCGGCGCCTTCGTCGGCACGCGCAATTCCGGCAATTTCGACGACACGATCTTCAAGACCAATCTCGAGGCGGCGCAGACCATCGCCCGCCAGCTGCGGCTGCGCAACCTCGGCGGCATCATCATCGCCGACTTCATCGACATGGAATCGCCGGAGCATCGCAACGCCGTGCTGGCCGAGCTCAACAAGGCGCTGGCGCGCGACCATACGCGCATCACGGTGAACGGCTTCACCCAGCTCGGCCTGGTCGAGATGACGCGCAAGCGCACCCGCGAGTCGCTCGCCCAGATCCTCTGCGAGCCCTGCCCGACCTGCGGCGGGCGCGGCGTGGTCAAGACGGCGCAGACCGTCGCCTACGAGATCCTGCGCGAGCTGCTGCGCGAGGCGCGCCAGTTCGAGGCGCGCGAGATGCGCGTGCTGGCGGCGCCGGCGGTGATCGACCTCTTCCTCGACGAGGAATCGCAGGCGGTGGCCATGCTCTCCGACTTCATCGGACGCACCGTCTCGCTGCATGCCGAGCCCAGCTACAATCAGGAACAGTACGACATCGTGCTGATGTAGTACCACACCCCCGGCAGCACCCATACAACAAGAGGAGAAAACCATGACCACAGAGAGCAGCAATCCGGAGTTCGACAGCCTGTTCCCCGCCGCGAAGCTGGACCGCCGCGGCTTCGTCGCCACCGCGCTGGGCGTCGGCTTCGCGCTCGCCGCCCAGCCGATCATGGCGCAGACCGCCATCAAGACCGACACGAACGGCCTGACCGCCGGCGAGATCAAGATCGGCGACCTGCCGGTCTATCGCGCCATGCCGGCTGGCGGCAGGAACCTGCCGACCATCCTCGTCGTCTCGGAAATCTTCGGCGTGCACGAATACATCGCCGACGTCTGCCGGCGCCTCGCCAAGATTGGCTATCTGGCCATCGCGCCCGAGCTGTTCTTCCGCTACGGGGACCCGCGCAAGTACACCTCCGTCGCCGACCTCTATGCCGCCGTCGTCGGCAAGGTGCCGGACAAGGAAGTGGCGGCCGACCTCGATGCCTGCGCCAATTGGGCGAAAAGCAATGGCGGCGACCCGGCGCGGCTGGGCATCACCGGCTTCTGCTGGGGCGGCCGCCAGACCTGGCTCTACGCCGCGCACAATCCCAACGTCAAGGCGGGTGTCGCCTGGTACGGCCGCATCGACGGCGAGGTCAACGACCGCACCCCGAAATGGCCGCTCGACCTCGCCGGCGAGATCAAGGGCGCCGTATTGGGCCTCTATGGCGGCAAGGATCAGGGCATCCCGCTCGAGGACGTCGATTCGATGCAGATGGCGCTGAAGAAGGCCGGCGGCAAATCGCAGATCCACGTCTATCCAGACGCACCGCACGCCTTCCACGCCGACTACCGGCCGACCTACCGCAAGGACGCGGCGGACGACGGCTGGCAGCGGCTGCAGGCCTGGTTCAAGCAGCACGGCGTGTAACTGCCGCCGCACGCGGGTCGGCGGGCGCCGTCCCCATGTTGGCGGCGGTCCCGCTGACGCCGTCCCGCCAGCGCCGAGTTTTTTTGGCGCTCTGCATCGGTCGGCATATCGGCATTCACGTCGGCTTGTGGTAGCTTTCGGCCCGCTGAAACTACGGGGGGTGAAATGCTGTGAGGTCCTTGCAACGCGGTGCTATCGATCCGGGCATGGTGATCATCCTGATCAGCGGCCTGATCCTCGGCGGGTTGTTCGTCCATAGCTATGCTACTGGCGAGGAATTGCCGATCTGGCCGGCGATCGCGGTGATTTGCGTCAATCTGGTCGGCGTGTGGCGCACCCTCAAGGATGTGCAGGCGCGCCGGCGCATGCACGACGCGGCGCGCCAGCAACGCGGCCCCGACCAATGAAGCTGCCTGAGCGCCCGTTGTTCTGGGGGCTGCTTGCCGCAGCCGGCCTGCTCTCCGCTTGCGGCCAGTCGGCCGGGAAATACAATGCCATCGACCTGCTGGAAGGCGAGGCGATCTACAAGGCAGAGTGCGCGCGCTGCCACGGCGCAAAACTCGAAGGCGAACCGAACTGGCGCCAGCCCAGGCCGGATGGCAAGTTGCCGGCGCCGCCGCACGACGCCAGCGGCACCAGCTGGCGCCACACCCACGAGGAACTGGCCGCCATCGTCAAGCACGGCATGGTGCCGCCGCACGCGCCGGCCGGCTACGTTTCGGACATGCCGGCCTTCGGCAGAAAGATGACAGCGGAACAGGTCCGCCGTGTCCTGACTTACATCGAAAGCACCTGGCCGCCTGAAATCCACGCCCAGCGCGCCGCGCTGTTCAAGACGCAGCGTTGAACGGCCCGGGGCTGAGCCCGGGTGCCGTCGTGCCAGCGCCGACTTTTGCAGGCGGGAAACAAAGCCTTACAAATGGTTTGTCAGCGCTTCGGCGAGACGGGCGTTTTTTCTTCACGGAGGTAGTCATCATGAAGAAACTCGTTACCGGATTGCTCGCCAGCCTGCTGCTGGCCAATGCCTTGCCCGCCTTCGCCGGCGACCGTGGTCACGACCGACATTGGCGCGGCGGCTGGGAGGGTCCGCGCCACCACCATCGTCACCACCGGCATGGCGGTCACTCCGCACCCCTTGCCTGGGGCTTGGCGGGCCTGGCGCTGGGGACCGTGATCTATTCGGTCGCCAACCCGCCGGTCGTCGCGGCGCCCGTCATGGTGGTACCCGCGCCGCGCCCCCCCGGCCGCATGGCCTACTACTGCGAAAGCTACCAGGCGTATTACCCGAACGTGCAGTATTGCCCGGAAGGCTGGCGCGCCTTGCCCGCTTACTGATCTGTGACACAATGCCTCCGGTCGGCGATTGAACAGCGGCCGAACGGAGGAGGAAGGGAATGCGCCGTGTCGTGCTCGCCCTGCTGGGCGGAGCGGTTATGCTGGCGGCCTTGGTATTCTGGATCGGTGCCGGCGACGCCGGCTTTATGGCCGGGCGGGGAGCACTGGCCGTTTTCGTCAGCGTTCTGGCGGTCGGCTTGCCGTTGCTCTACTCCTGTTGCCAGCGCGGCATGTGGGAGGCCTGGCGCTTCGTGCTGCTCGGGGCACTCGGTGGCCTGTTGTGCGTCCTGCCCCTGTATGGCGGCCCCTACCTCTTCGGATTCCTGCTGCTGCTCTTCGTCGCCGCAGGCGCCGCCTGCGGCGGGCTGTTCTGGTTTGCGGCGATCTGGCGCAACCGCGACCTCACCTGCCCGAAATTCGTCTGCCTGCCCTGCGGCACGATCTACAAGGTGGCGCGGAATGCATTGAAGCGCCGCCGTTTCTAGTCGAATCGCCTAGTCAAAAAAAGTGCGCGCTTCCTCGAAGCGCGTCGCGAACCAGCCGGCGACGAGGCTGTCGGTGCGCACCTTGCCGTTGCTGTTCGGTGCGTGGATGAAGCGGCCGTCGCCGATGTAGATGCCGACATGCGAGCGGGGCTTGTTGCGCGTGTTGAAGAACACCAGGTCGCCCGGCCGCAGGCCCTCGCCATTCACCGGCCGGCCCTGCTTCGCGAGGTCGGCGGCAGAACCCGTCAACCGCAGGCCGGCGGCGTTCTCGAAGACGTAGCTGACCATCCCGCTGCAGTCGAGGCCGGCATCGGGATTCTTGCCGCCGAAGCGATAGCCGGTATCGACGAGGCCGAGCGCGAACAGCGCCACTTCGTGAGAGCGCGGGTCGATCGGCCGGCCGGTTTCCGGGGACGAGGCCTGGGGTGCCGGCGGCTTCACGAGGGTGCCGCAGCCGGCGACCAGCACCAGCAGGGCGAAAGGTATCAGCAGGCGAGCGGGGCGCATGGGGCAATCCTATTCCGGTAGACTCCCGCGCTACCCGTGAAAAAAAGGAAGTCTGACCATGCAATTGCGCGCTCCGGAACTGTTGCGTCAACAAGCCTTCATTGCCGGCGCCTGGGTGTCGGCCGACAGCGGCGCAAGCGTGGCGATCCTTAATCCGGCCACTGGCGCGCAGTTGGCCGCCGTGCCCGACATGGGCGCGGCCGAAACCCGCCGCGCCATCGACGCCGCCAATGCCGCCTGGCCGGCCTGGCGCGCGCTGACCGCCAAGCAGCGCGGCGCTATCCTGCGCAAATGGTTCGAGCTGATCGTCGCCCATGCCGACGACCTCGCGCTGCTGATGACCAGCGAACAGGGCAAGCCGCTCGCCGAGGCGCGCGGCGAGGCGCTCTACGCGGCGAGTTTCGTCGAGTGGTTCGCCGAGGAGGCGAAGCGCACCTACGGCGACGTGATTCCCCAGACCTTGCCCGGCCAGCGCCTGCTGGTGCTCAAGCAGCCGGTCGGCGTCTGCGCCGCGATCACGCCCTGGAATTTCCCCTGCGCGATGATCACCCGCAAGGTCGCGCCGGCATTGGCCGCCGGCTGCACCGTGGTGGTCAAGCCGGCCGAGCAGACGCCTTTGACCGCGCTGGCGCTCGCCGTGCTCGCCGAGCGCGCCGGCTTCCCGCCGGGCGTGTTCAACCTCGTCACCGGCTCGGCGGCCTCGGCGCCGCTGATCGGCGGCGAGCTGACCGCGAACCCGACGGTGCGCAAGCTTTCCTTCACCGGCTCGACCGAGGTCGGCCGGCTGCTGATGGCGCAGTGCGCGCCGACGCTCAAGAAGATTTCGCTGGAGCTCGGCGGCAACGCCCCTTTCATCGTCTTCGACGACGCGGACGTCGATGCGGCGGTCGAGGGCGCAATGGCTTCGAAATACCGCAACGCCGGCCAGACCTGCGTCTGCGCCAACCGGCTGCTGGTGCAGGACGGCGTCTATGAGGCGTTCGCCCGCAAGCTCGCGGCCAAGGTCGCCGCGCTCAAGGTCGGCGCCGGCACCGAGGACGGCGTGAATCAGGGACCCCTGATCGATGCGCAGGCGCTGGCGAAGGTCGAGGCGCACATCGCCGATGCGGTGGCGCTGGGCGCCCGCGTGCTCACCGGCGGCAAGCGCCACGCCAGGGGCGGCACCTTCTTCGAGCCGACCGTGCTGGCCGACGTGACCCCCGCCATGCGCTGCGCGCGCGAGGAAACCTTCGGCCCCGTCGCGCCGCTCTTCAGGTTCCGCGACGAAACCGAAGCCGTCGCGCTGGCCAACGCGACCGAGTACGGCCTCGCCGGCTATTTCTATGCGCGCGATCTCGGTCGTGTCTGGCGCGTCGCCGAGGCGCTCGAATACGGCATGGTCGGCGTGAATGTCGGCCTGATCGCCAACGAGGTGGCGCCCTTCGGCGGTGTCAAGCAGTCGGGCATCGGCCGCGAGGGCTCGAAGTACGGCATCGAGGAATACCTCGAAACCAAGTACGTCTGCATGGGGCTGTAGGGTAAATCAGGTTTCCGAGCGTTCGGCGACCGGCAGGATCCAGAAAAGTCGGCGCTGGCGGGACGGCAGCGGACCCGCCGGCAGTTCGCGTTCGAGGATCTCCATGGTCGCGCGGCCGACGTATTCGCCGGTCGTGTCGTCCATCTTGCTCGAATATTCGAGCGCGCGCAGGTAGGCGCGGCCGATCAGGCGGCCGAGCGGTTTCGGGTTGTAGAGCAGCTTCTTGATGATGAAGGGATTGAGGGTCAGCGGATCGTATTTCGCCGGCAGGTAGCCGTCGGCGATCAGCCGCTTCTCGACCGGCGTGTTGGGCTGCACGCCGACGAAGAAGATGAAGGGGAGCACCTTGTCGCGGCCGAACAGGGCGTAGAGCTCCTCGATGCGCGCCATCGAGGCGCGCAGGGTCGCGGGCGTCTCGCCCGGCGCGTTGAGCGGCAGGTAGAGCTTGACCATCAGGTCGGCGTGCTCGCCGGTCATCGCTTCCTTGAAGTAGCGGAAGGCGCCCATCTGCTGCTCGAGTTCATAGCCGAGCGTCAGGCTCTCGATCATGTCCTGCGAGCCGGTGAAGGAGAGGTCGAGGCTTTCGAGGCCGCTGTCCAGCATCTTGCGTGCGATCGCCGGCGTCAGATGGTTGAGGCGCAGGTAGCCGGTCCAGCGCACCTTGACCTGGCGCGCCAGCATCTCGTCGAGGATCGCCTCTGCGTGCGCCATGCTGCGGCGGGTCGAACAGAACTGTGCGTCGGTGAACCAGATGTGCCTGACGCCGTACTGCTTGTTGAGGACTTCGACCTCCTTGGCGACTTCGGCCGGATCGCGGTAGCGCTGCTGGGCGCCCTCGATCTTGTTGTAGAGGCAGAAGTGACACTGGAAGGGGCAGCCGCGCTTGGTATGCACGCCGATGGAGGCGTTCGGGACATCGGGCCCCACGTACTGCCGGAAGGCCGGGAAGATCGACTCGACGTAAGGGAAGTCCACGGCGGTGAGCTGGCCGAGGTTGAAGTTTTCCTCGGCCGGACGGTGGTGCACTTGTCCGTCGGCGTCCTTGTAATAATGGTTGCCGGCCGGAACCTCGTTGCCATCGACGATCGACAGCATGGCGTCCTCGCCCTCGCCGACGACGACGACCGTGTCGGTCGGGCAGCGCTCGGCGACGTAGCGGCCGAAGATCGAGACCGCCGTGCCCCCGACGACGAGCCGGGTCCCGGGCGACAGGCTGCGCACCAGCTTGAGGTAGCCGAGGTTGCGCAGCCGCTGGCCGGCATAGTCGGCGATGATGCCGACGGCCTGCCAGGCCGCCTTGAGGCGCTTCCAGGGATTGGGAGAGTGGTCGAAGTTCATGACCACGTCGAGCGCGTCGTTTTCCGGGTGCGGCCCGAAGGTCTGCATGTTGCGCCAGGAAAAGGCCACTACGTCAGGCTGCAGTGCGCGGATGCGGGCGACCAACTCAGCCTTGCGTTCCCTGGGCGGAACTACGGCAAGATCGAGAATTTCCTGGCGGATGCCCGGCCGCTGCTTGTGGATGAAGTCGGCCAGATACACCACCCCACCCGGCCAGATCTTCCAGACCGGCATGCGCACGTAGAGTACCGTACGGACTTGCAAAGTCATTGCAGCAGACTCCTCTGTTTTCTCGACCGCCCGGGAGGATATATCAAAGCGGCCTTTGTGCCGATGCCGTTTCTTTATTGGCGATTCGGGCGCTTTGATGCGCCGCGCTTCTGCGACGGTACTGCCGGCGCCGATCCAGCCACCAGGCCAGGGCCGGTACGGCGATGAAGGAACCCGGCAGGACCAGAATGAGCAAATACGGCGAGAGGTAGGCCATTGCCCGCAACTGGCCGAGCAACTCCGCACGTTCGCCTGCAGTCCAGCGACCGCCATTGCGGCGCTTCATCAATAACGGAAGCAAGCCCCTGATTTTGCAAAGCTCGCAAGTGATCAATTCGCGTTCGCGGCGTTGCGCCGCGAGCAGGGGCTCGAACAGCATGGCTGCGCGCTTAACTTCGGGAGACGGGAGCGTCCAACCAGCGCTTGCCGTCGCGCCATAGACGCCAGGCCACGAAGCCGCGCCGTGACCAGCGCCAGAGGAAACGCCGGACGCCCGGCCGGACGGCCGCCAGCAGCGCGACGCTGCCGGCCACGACCTCCGGGTGGCGTGCTGCCCAGCGTGCGCCAGCGCAAATCCTGTCGCCAGCAGCAAATACCGGCATCAATCCTTCCGCATGGCGGGAAAGTTCCAAGCGCTGGCTGGCGATTTCAAACCGCAAGCGCTGTTTTTCCAGCGCCAGTTCAATGGCTTTCAAGGCTGGGAATCCCCGGCTTTCAATGCATCCTCGTCATGGCGTAATTCGGCGAGGCTGGCGGCGAACAGTCGCGAACCCTGCCGGTACAGGCGCAGGGCGGTGATGCTCGCCACGGCTGCAGCGGTCAGGAAAAGTGCGGAGAAAATGCCTAGCGCCAACTCCCGATGGGTCTCCCACAGCAAAACGGTGACGAACATCGCCAGAAAGGCAACGCCGACCACCCCAAGCAGGGTGGCTGCCATTCCCCAAAGCAACAGTCCCGCAATCCGCCCGACCTCCTCTTGCGACTCGATCTTCAGGAGTTCGAGACGTGTCCTGACAAGCGCGACTCCAGTAGTTACGAAGCCGCGCAGGGCGGAGAACAAACCGCCGTTCTGAGTCAACGCCGACCGATCAGCAGGCCGATGATCAGACCGACTCCCGCGGCGATGCCCACCGAACGCCAGGGATTATCGTGAACATAATCATCAGCGGCACGTCCAGCCCGCTTGGCCTTGTCGATCAGGGCGGCCTCGGCGTCGGCGATGCGCAACTTGGCATCAGCCAGGCGATTCTGGATCTTCGCGCGCAGGTCGGACGCCTTGTCACCAGCCTGGCTGGCGGTTGCCTTCAGCAATTCTTCTGCATCGGCCACCACCACCTTGAAATCGGCAATCAGCTTGTCCTTGTTGACTTCGGTCATTTCGGTCATTTTCATCTCCTGACATGTGACGGAGGCGTCACTCGAATTATTTTCGCACAGCTTACAGCACCCTACCTATTACAAACTATGGCCACGCATATTCGATTGTCAAGGGGGCGTGGTCGGAAAAGCGCGCGGCCTTATAGACTTCGGCGCGGCGGGCAAGCGCTGCGAACTTCGGTGTGGCGAGCTGGTAGTCGATCCGCCAGCCGACGTTCTTCGCCCAGGCCTGCCCGCGGTTCGACCACCATGTGTAGCCCTCGCCCTCGGCTTCGGGGTGCAGTAGCCGATAGGCGTCGATCCAGCCGAGCTCGCGCGTCACCCGTGCGATCCAGTCACGCTCCTCGGGCAGGAAGCCCGCATTCTTCTGATTCGACTTCCAGTTCTTCAGATCCCTGGCGGTGGGGGCGATGTTCCAGTCGGCGCAGATCACGAACTCCCGGCCGGTCGCCGCGGCTTCGTCGCGCAGGGCCTGCAGCTGCGGGTAGAAGACGTCCATGAAGCGGAATTTGGCGGCCTGCCGCTCTGGCGATGACGAGCCGGAGGGGACGTAGAGCGAGATCGCCGAGAAGCCCGGCCAGTCGCAGCGCAGGTAGCGGCCTTCGGCATCGAATTCCGCCACGCCGATGCCTTCGCTGACCTTGTCGGGCGCGCGCTTGGCATAGAGGCCGACCCCGCTGTAGCCCTTCTTCTCGGCGAAATGGAAGTAGCCCTGCATGCCGTCGCTGCGGCGCATGGCATCCGCCAGATCGGCCTCCTGGGCCTTGAGTTCCTGGACGCAGACGATGTCGGCCTCCTGGGCGACGAGCCAGACCAGCCAGCCTTTTTTCACCGCCGAGCGGATGCCGTTGAGATTCAGTGTGACGATTTTCAGCATGTAGAATGACCCGCCATGAATGCAGCCGATTTTAGACGTGACTTCATCGCCTTCGCCTGCGACAAGGGTGTCCTGCGTTTCGGCGAATTCAAGACCAAGGCGGGGCGCCTGTCCCCCTATTTCTTCAATGCCGGCCTGTTCAACGACGGCGCCGCGCTGGCCAGGCTGGCCGATTTCTACGCGCAGGCCATTCTCGCCTCGGGGCTGGCCTTCGACATGCTGTTCGGCCCGGCCTACAAGGGCATTCCCCTGGTCGCGGCGATCGCCATGAAGCTGGCCGAGCGCGGCAGGAATCTGCCGTTCGCCTTCAACCGCAAGGAAGCCAAGGATCACGGCGAGGGCGGCACGCTGATCGGCGCGCCGCTGGCCGGCCGCGTGCTGATCGTCGATGACGTGATCTCCGCCGGCACCTCGGTGCGCGAGTCTGTCGCCATCATCCGCCACGCGGGCGCGACGCCCGCCGGCGTCGCCATCGCCATCGACCGCCAGGAACGCGGCACCGGCACACTCTCGGCGGTGCAGGAAGTCGAGCAGTCGCTGGGGATGCCGGTGGTCGCCGTCGCGCGGCTGACCGACGTGATCGACTACCTCGCCGGCCAGCCAACGCTCGAACAGAACCTCGCGGCCGTGCGCCGCTATCGGGAGACCTACGGTGTCGCTTAAATCATCCGCCCTGCTGCTCGTCCTTGGCCTGAGCCTTTCCGTGCCTGCCGCGGCGCGCATCGTCTGCTGCGATGTGGACGGCAAGCGCACCTGCGGCGACCCCCCGCCGCCACAGTGTGACAACCGTGCAAAAACGGTCTTCGGCAAGGGCGGCGTGGCGAAGGAGGTCGAAGCGCCGCTGACCGCCGAGCAGCGCGCGGCCCGCGATGCCGAGGAGGCACGCAAGAAGGAGGAAGAGAGAAAGGCCGCCGAGCAGGCGCGCAAGGACCGCGCCCTGCTGGACAGCTATACCAGCGAGAAGGAAATCGATGCCGCGCGCGACCGCTCGATCGCCGACATCGAGAAGAATGCCGAGCAGGCGAAGAACCGTCTCGAATCCGCGCAGGCCAAGCAGAAGAAGCTGGAGCAGGAAAAGGAGTTCTATCAGAAGAAACCACTGCCGGCCCATCTGAAAAAGCAGATCGATGACAACGAGCGCGAAATCGCCACGCAGCAAAAAGCGCTGGCGCAGAAGGACGTCGACATCGCCGCGGTGCGCGAACGCTACGCGGCCGACAAGCAGCGCTACCTGCAGCTCAGCGGCAAAGCGCCGAAGAAGTAGCGATCCCCGGCAAACTCAGACGCCCAGTTTCTTGCGTAGCAGCTCATTGACCTGCTGCGGGTTGGCCTTGCCTTGGGTGGCCTTCATGATCTGGCCGACCAGCGCGTTGAAGGCCTTCTCCTTGCCGGCGCGGAACTCCTCGACCGATTTCTGGTTGGCGGCGAGCACCGTATCGATGATCGGCTCGATGGCGGATGCGTCCGACACCTGCTTGAGGCCGCGCGCCTCGATGATCGCGTCGGCATCCTGGCCTTCGCCGTTCCACAGCGCCTCGAAGACTTCCTTGGCGAGCTTGGACGACAGCGTGCCGTCGGCGATGCGCCTGACCATGCCGGCGAGCTGCGCGGCGGACACGGGGCTGGCGGCGATCTCCTTCTCGTCGCGGTTCAGGCGCGCGGCAAGTTCGCCCATCACCCAGTTGGCGCAGAGTTTCGCCTGTTCCTTGCCCGCCGCGGCCACGGTGTCTTCAAAGAACCGGGCGCTGGCGCGCGTCGCGGCGAGCGTGGCGGCGTCGTAGGCGGACAGGCCGTAGTCGGCCTGGAAACGCTGCTGCATCGCCTGCGGCAGTTCGGGCAAAGAAGACCTCACCTCGGCGATCCAGTCGGGCTTGATCTCGAGCGGCAGCAGGTCGGGATCGGGGAAGTAGCGGTAGTCGTGGGCGTCTTCCTTGCTGCGCATCGCGCGCGTCTCGCCGGTGTCCGGGTCGAACAGCACGGTGGCCTGCTGGATCTTGCGGCCTTCCTCGATCTCGTTGATCTGCCACTGGATCTCGTAGTCGATCGCCTGCTGCAGGAAGCGGAAGGAGTTGAGGTTCTTGATCTCGCGGCGCGTGCCCAGCGGGCCACCCGGCTTGCGCACCGAGACGTTCGCGTCGCAGCGGAACGAACCTTCCTGCATGTTGCCGTCGCAGATGCCGATCCAGGTGACGAGCGAATGCAGGGCCTTCGCGTAGGCGACGGCCTCGGCGGAAGAGCGCATGTCGGGCTCGGTGACGATCTCCAGCAGCGGGGTTCCCGCGCGGTTGAGGTCGATGCCGGTCCTGCCGTGGAAGTCTTCGTGCAGCGACTTGCCGGCATCCTCCTCGAGGTGGGCGCGCGTCAGCCGCACGGTCTTCTCCTGTGCCGTCTCGCCAGCGCCGACTCTGATCGTCAGGCCGCCGCCGGAAACGACGGGCAGCTCGAACTGGCTGATCTGGTAGCCCTTGGGCAGGTCGGGGTAGAAGTAGTTCTTGCGCGCGAAGATCGAGCGCGGGGCGATCTGCGCGCCGATCGCGAGGCCGAACTTGATCGCGCAGACGACCGCCTCGCGGTTGAGCACGGGCAGCACGCCCGGCAGGGCGATGTCGACCGCGCAGGCCTGGCGGTTCGGATCGGCGCCGAAGGCCGTGCTGGCACCGGAAAAAATCTTCGATTTCGTCTGCAGTTGGGCGTGCGTTTCGAGCCCGATGACGACTTCCCAAGCACTCATGAAGCTTTCCTCAAGAACAGCTGCCCTTCTGGCTGTCGACCAGAATGGGCCAGAGATAATTGACCGCATCGCCGCCGCACTCGCTGCGGCAGTCGCGGAACGCGACGGTGACCTGATGACCCTGTTCCCAGAGGCTGACCTTGCAGCCGGTTTTCTGCGAGGCGAGCACCACGATGGGCAGGCTTTCGGTCTGGCGGAAGTCGGCGAGGCGGAACTGGCAGCTGCCGCGCTTCGGCACGTCGATGCGCGCCTCGAGCTGCTCCACGCGTGCTTCGCGGACGGCCAAGTCGAGCCTGCCGGCATAGCCGGTGTCGTCGCGGAAGCTGCAGCTGGTGCGGGCATTCAGCGCCTGCCCGGTGATCGGCTTGTGCCCGCGCCTGGCCAGCAAGGCCAGCGTTTCCTTCTTCAGCTCCGGCGTTTTCGGGGCCGCCTGCGGCTTCGGCGTGGCCGGCGCGGGCGCGGGTGCCGGCGCAGGTGCCGGCGCGGGTGGCGGTACGGTGGCGCAGCCCGCCAGAAAGGCCAGCAAAACGGAACCCGTCAGCAGCTTGCGCATCACGCCTCCAGTCCGGCTGGCATGCGGCGATGCCAGTCAGTCGCCAGTTGAAACTGGTGTGCAGCGTTGAGCATCTTCGCCTCGCCGAACCACGGCACGATCAGCTGCAGGCCGACCGGCAACTGCTTGTCGAAGCCGCAGGGAATCGACAGGCCGGGCAGGCCGGCGAGGTTGACGGCGATCGTGTAGATGTCGGACAGGTACATCTGCACCGGGTCGGCGCTCTTCTCGCCGAACTTGAACGCGACCGAGGGAGCGGTCGGTCCCATGATGACGTCGCAGGCCTTGAAGGCTTCCTGGAAATCGGCGGCGATCAGGCGGCGGATCTTCTGTGCCTTGAGGTAGTAGGCGTCGTAGTAGCCATGCGACAGCACGTAGGTGCCGATCAGGATGCGGCGCTTGACCTCGGCGCCGAAGCCTTCGGCACGGCTCTTCGCATACATGTCGTTGAGATCGCCGTACTCCGCGGCGCGGTGGCCGTAGCGCACGCCGTCGAAGCGCGAGAGGTTCGAGCTGGCCTCGGCCGGCGCGATGACGTAGTAGGCCGGCACCGACAGGCTCGAGTTCGGCAGCGACACTTCGACCGTCGTCGCGCCGAGCTTGCGGTATTCGGCGATGGCCGCCTCGACCGCGGCGCGCACGCCGGCATCCATGCCCTCTCCGAAGAACTCCTTCGGCAGGCCGATGCGCAGACCCTGCAAAGGTTTTTCCAGGTCGCGGCAGTAATCCTCGGCCGGGCGCTCGAGCGAGGTCGAATCGCGCGCGTCGAAGCCGGCCATGGCGTTCAGGAGCAGCGCGCAGTCCTCGGCCGACTTCGCCATCGGCCCGCCCTGGTCGAGCGAGGAGGCGAAGGCGATCATGCCGTAGCGGCTGACCACGCCGTAGGTCGGCTTGAGGCCGGTCAGGCCGCAGAGTGCGGCCGGCTGGCGGATCGAGCCGCCGGTGTCGGTGCCGGTGGCGGCGGGGGCCAGGCGCGCCGCGACGGCCGCCGCCGAGCCGCCCGAGGAGCCGCCGGGGACGCAGGCCGGATTCCACGGATTCTTGACCGGGCCGAAGAAGGAGGTCTCGTTCGACGAGCCCATCGCGAACTCGTCCATGTTGCACTTGCCGAGCAGCACCATGCCTGCATCGTTCAGGCGCTCGACGACATGGGCGTCGTAGGGCGACACGAAGTTGGCGAGCATCTTCGAACCGCAGGTGGTGCGCCAGCCGGCGGTGCAGAAGATGTCCTTGTGAGCGAGGGGAATGCCGCACAGCGGTGAAAGTGCCGTCCCGCCAGCGCCGAGTTTCTGATCCGCTGCGCGCGCGGCGGCAAGCGCCTTGTCGCGATCGACCGTGACGAAGGCGTTGAGTGTCGGATTGAGCTTCTCGATGCGGTCGACGAACAGCGTCGTCAGTTCGACGCTGGAAATGCGCTTTTGCGCCAGCGCGGCGCCCAGTTCCTTGAGCGACGCGTTAATCATTCCACGACCCTCGGCACCAGATACAGGCCGGCCTCGGTCTCGGGCGCGATCGCCTGGAAGGCGTCGCGGCGGTCGGCTTCGGTGACGGCGTCGGGGCGCAGGCGCTGCACCACATCGACCGCATGGGCCATCGGTTCGATGCCCGTGGTATCGACAGCCTGCAATTGCTCGACGAAGGCGAGGATGTGGTTCAGCTGGTCGCGGGTGTGTTCGGTCTCCGCAGGGGAGATTTCGATGCGCGCCAGGCGCGCGATGCGGCTGACGTCGTCCAGGCTCAAGGACATGGTTTTTAAGTAAGTTTTTGGAAAACGGGGTGGCGGGACGGACAATGTGCCAAGCGCATTAGGGTATCATAGGAGTCCCTTTTCCCGGCAGTGCAGGTGGGCCTTGCGGCGCTGCCCTTCTCATATTTCAGGATAACGATGTTCTCATTTCTCCGTTCCTATTTCTCCAACGACCTGGCGATCGACCTCGGCACCGCGAACACCCTGATCTACGTGCGCGGCAAGGGCATCGTCCTCGACGAGCCCTCGGTCGTCGCGATCCGCACCGAAGGCGGCCCGAACGCCAAGAAGACGATCCAGGCCGTCGGCGCCGCCGCCAAGCAGATGCTCGGCAAGACGCCCGGCAACATCACCGCCATTCGTCCGATGAAGGACGGCGTGATCGCCGACTTCACCGTCACCGAGCAGATGCTCAAGCAGTTCATCAAGAAAGTGCATGACTCGCGCCTCCTGTCGCCCAGCCCGCGCATCATCATCTGCGTGCCCTGCGGCTCGACGCAGGTAGAGCGCCGCGCGATCCGCGAATCGGCGCTCGGTGCCGGCGCCAGCAACGTTTATCTGATCGAGGAACCGATGGCCGCGGCGATCGGCGCCGGCCTGCCGGTGTCGGATGCGACGGGCTCGATGGTCGTCGACATCGGCGGTGGCACGACGGAAGTCGGCGTGATCTCGCTGGGCGGCATGGTGTATGCCGGCTCGGTGCGCGTCGGCGGCGACAAATTCGACGACGCGATCATCAACTACATCCGCCGCAACTACGGCATGCTGATCGGCGAGACGACGGCGGAGATGATCAAGAAAACCATCGGTTCGGCCTTCCCCGGCTCCGAGGTCAAGGAGATGGAAGTCAAGGGCCGCAACCTTGCCGAAGGCATTCCGCGCAGCTTCACGATTTCCTCCAACGAGATTCTCGAGGCGCTCTCCGACCCGCTCAACCAGATCGTCGGCGCGGTGAAGATCGCGTTGGAACACACGCCGCCGGAACTCGGCGCCGACATCGCCGAGCGCGGCATGGTGCTCACCGGCGGCGGCGCGCTGCTGCGCGATCTCGACCGCCTGCTGATGGAGGAAACCGGCCTGCCGGTCACGGTCGCCGACGATCCGCTGACCTGCGTTGTCCGCGGCTCGGGCATCGCGCTCGAAAAGATGGACAAACTCGGCAGTATTTTCGCCAACGAATAAGTCCCGCTCCGGTAAGGTGCGCTGTGGCACAGTGTCCGTGCCGCGCTGATCTTTCGGGGGAGAAATTCAGCCTTGATGTCCGTCGCTGGTCATTCGCCGCCACCGTTCTTCAAGCGCGGGCCGGCGCCGCTCGCCCGGCTGGCCTTCTTTCTCGCCCTTGCCGTGCTGCTGATGGTGGCGGATCTCCGTTTCAAGACCCTCGAGCCCGCGCGCGTGGCGGTGGCCACGCTGCTTTGGCCGTTGCAGAAGGCTGTCATGCTGCCGGTCGAAGGCGCTGGCGAGGCGGGCACCTATCTTTCCGATCTCGTCCGCCTGAAACAGGAAAACGAGGAGCTGCGCCGGCGCCAGCTGGCCCAGGCCAATCTCCTGCTGCGCCAGACGCACCTCGAGAACGAAAACCGCCGCCTGCGCGCGCTGCTCGACATGGGGGACCGGCTGGATGTACCC
This sequence comes from Pseudomonadota bacterium, assembly GCA_021849505.1. GTDB lineage: Bacteria > Pseudomonadota > Gammaproteobacteria > Burkholderiales > Rhodocyclaceae > Sulfuricystis. The sequence continues at coordinate 10,021 of JAJZSW010000031.1, read as the reverse complement.
ACCCGGGCGGCGGAGATCCTCTATGCGGCCAGGGATCCCTTCTCCCGCCGGATCATCATCGACCGCGGGCTCACGCATGACATCGAGGCCGGCCAGCCGGTCATCGACGATGTCGGCGTCATCGGCCAGGTGACGCGGGTGTTTCCGCTTACCAGCGAGGTCACGCTGCTGACCGACAAGAATCAGTCGATTCCAGTACAGGTGGCGCGCAACGGTCAGCGCGCCATCCTCGCCGGCGCCGGCGGCGGCGTGCTGGAGATCAAGTTTCTGCCCGCCAATGCCGACGTGCAGCCCGGCGATACGCTCGTGACCTCGGGCCTCGACGGCGTCTATCTGCCTGGCCTGCCGGTGGCGCGCGTGACCAGCATCGACCGCGACAACTCCTTTTCCTTCGCCCGCATCGAGTGCGCGCCGCTGGCCGGCGTCGAACGCCAGGGCCAGGTGCTGGTGCTCGGCAGGCGCAGCGTGCCGCCGATGCCCGAGGATGCCCCGGAACAAGCGAAGAAGTCTGCCAAGGGCAAGAAAGCGCGGTTAGCAAAATGATCCAACCGACCCATTCCTCACGGCGCATCCTGCTGCCGGCCCGCGCCTGGTTCATCTATTTTTCGCTGCTGGCGGCATTCGTACTCAACCTGACGCCCCTCGGCCGCGTGCCGGGGATCCCGGACTGGCTGGCGCTGGTGCTGTGCTTCTGGTGCATCCACCAGCCGCTCAAGGTCGGCATGGCCGCCGGCTTCTTCTTCGGCCTGGCGACGGACGTCGCCAATGCCGGTGTGATGGGCCAACATGCCTTCGCCTACGTATTGCTCGCCTTCGCGGCGGGCGGACTGTCGCGCCGCGTGCTCTGGTTCCCGCTCGCCCAGCAGGCACTGCATGTACTGCCGTTGCTGCTCGGCACCCAGCTCGTGATGCTGGCGATCCGCCTGGCGACGGGCGCCGAGTTTCCGGGGCTCCTGTACTTCCTGTCCAGCTTCGTCGCGGCGCTGCTCTGGCATCCGCTCAACTACGTGTTGCTCCTGCCCCAATACCAGCCGGTCGAGCGGGACGACAACCGGCCCATATGAGCCCGCCCCCCTTCGCCCCCCTCGCGTGGGGTTCGAGTTAGATGGAATTCAAGGATTCCCAGGAGGGGCTGGAGAGGTTCAATCGCCGCATCGCGATAGCCGGCGGTTTCGTGCTGCTCTGCTTCGCCATCCTGCTCGGCCGCTTCTTCTGGCTGCAGGTGATCCAGCATGACTACTACCAGACGCGCGCCGAGGACAACCGCATCTCGCTGGTGCCGATCACCCCCAATCGCGGGCTGATCGTCGACCGTCACGGCGAGGTCCTGGCGCGCAACTATTCCGTCTACACGCTCGAGATCACGCCGACGCAGGTGCCGGACCTCGAAGCCACGATTGACCGGCTGGCCGAGTTCATCGTCATCGAACCGAAGGACCGCAGGCGTTTCAAGAAGCTCATGGACGAGAGCAAGCGTTTCGAATCGCTGCCGATCCGGACGCGCCTGACCGACGAGGAGGTGGCCAGGTTCATCGCACGCCGTTACCGCTTCCCCGGCGTCGACATCAAGGCGCGCCTGTTCCGCCAGTATCCGCAGGGCGCCTTCGCTTCGCACATCATCGGCTACATCGGCCGCATCACCGAGCGCGACCTGGGCCGCATCGAGGAGCGCGAGCAGGAGGCCAACTACCGCGGCACCGACCACTTCGGCAAGACCGGCCTCGAGCAGCATTACGAGTTCGAACTGCACGGCACGAGCGGCTACGAGCAAATGGAAGTCGACGCCGGCGGCCGGCCGGTACGCACGCTGGCGCGCACCGCGCCCGTGCCCGGCAACAACCTCACGCTGACCGTCGACGCGAAGCTGCAGCAGATCGCCGAGCAGGCTTTCGGCGACCGCAAGGGCTCGCTGGTGGCGATCGAGCCAGCCACCGGCGGCATCCTCGCGCTCGTCTCGATGCCCAACTACGATCCCAACCTGTTCGTCGATGGCATCGGCACTGCAGACTGGGAGGTGCTCAACAATTCGCCCGACAAGCCCATGGTGAACCGCGCGCTCAACGGCGCCTACCCGCCGGGTTCGACCTTCAAGCCCTTCATGGCGCTGGCGGCGCTGACCCTCGGCAAGCGCCGGCCCGAGCAGGCGCTCGCCGATCCAGGCTATTTCAATTTCGGCGGCCACATGTTCATGGACGACAAGAAGGGCGGCCATGGCATGGTCGACATGTACAAGTCGATCGTGCAGTCCTGCAACACCTACTACTACGTCCTCGCCAACGACCTCGGCATCGACGGCATCGCCGGCTTCATGACGCAGTTCGGTTTCGGCAGCCGGACCGGCGTCGACATCGAGGGCGAGTCGGAGGGCGTCCTGCCCTCGCAGGCCTGGAAGAAAAAGCGCTTCAGGAAGCCGGAACAGCAGAAGTGGTATGCCGGCGAGACGATCTCGGTCGGCATCGGCCAGGGCTACAACGCCTACACGCCGATCCAGCTGGCGCAGGCGATGGCTACGCTGGCCAACGACGGCGTGATGTACCGCCCCCACCTGGTCAATCACATCACGGACACGCGCACGGGGGAGAAGACCTACGTCGAACCGCAGCCGCTGCGCACCCTGCCGCTCAAGCAGGCGCACATCGACGTCATCAAGAACGCGATGGTCGGCGTGAACCAGGAAGGCACCGGCGCCCGCGCCTTCAAGGATGCGGGCTACGTCTCCGGCGGCAAGACCGGGACCGCGCAGGTTTATTCGCTGCGCGGCCAGAAATATGACCGGGAGGGCGTCAGGAAGGAGCTGCGCGACCACTCGCTGTTCATCGCCTATGCCCCGGCCGAAGCGCCCAGGATCGCGCTCGCGGTGCTGGTCGAGAATGGCGGCTTCGGCGCCCAGGCCGCCGCACCGATTGCGCGTCAGGTGATCGACTACTATCTGCTCGGCAAGCTGCCGCCCGGCGCCGCCCCCGCCGACGAGGAAGCGAAGGAGGCCGACGAGTGATCCGCACTCTCTGGCTGAAGTTCGTCGCGCCGATCGACGGTCCGCTGGCGGCCATCCTCGGCCTGTTGCTGCTGACCGCCCTCGGCACCATGGCCAGCGCGTCCCCGGCGCGCCTGACGACGCTGCTGACCCACATGGCCATTGCCCTCGTGGCGCTGCATGTCATCGCCCAGCAGCCGCCGCAGCGGCTGATGCGGTTCGCTTTGCCGCTCTACCTGTTCGGCCTGCTGCTGCTCGTCGGCGTCGCACTGTTCGGCGACATCTCGAAGGGCGCGCGGCGCTGGCTCGACCTCGGCTTCATCCGCATCCAGCCTTCCGAACTGATGAAGATCGCCATGCCGATGATGCTGGCCTGGTATTTCCAGAGGCACGAAGGCATGCTGCGCTGGCGCGAGTACGCGGTTGCCACCCTGATCCTGCTGGTGCCGGTGGGACTGATCGTGCGCCAGCCCGATCTCGGCACCTCGATCCTGGTGTTTGCTTCCGGCTTCTTCGTGATCTTCTTCGCCGGCCTGCCCTGGAAGGTGATGTTCGGGCTCGCCGCCGCCGCCGGCGCGGCGGCGCCCTTCGCGTGGCACCTGCTGCACGACTACCAGCGCCAGCGCATCCTGACGCTGCTCGACCCAGAGAAGGACCCGCTCGGCAAGGGCTTCCACATCATCCAGTCCACGATCGCGATCGGCTCCGGCGGCATCCTCGGCAAGGGCTGGGGGCAGGGTACGCAGGCGCAGCTCGAATTCATTCCCGAGCGCCACACCGACTTCATCTTCGCGGTGTTCTCCGAGGAGCTCGGCCTGCTCGGAAATTTCGCGCTGCTGGTGCTCTACGCGTTGCTGATCGGCCGCGGCCTGATCATCGCCGCGCAGGCCGCGACGCTGTTCTCCCGCCTGCTGGCCGGGGCGGTGACCCTGATATTTTTCACCTACGCCTTCGTCAACATGGGCATGGTGTCGGGCATCCTCCCCGTCGTCGGCGTGCCGCTGCCTTTCGTCAGCTATGGCGGAACTGCCCTCGTCACCCTCTGTCTAGGCATCGGCATCCTGATGTCGATCAGCAAGAATCGCATGCTCGTCCAGAAATGAACCGACTCATTCCGCTTTCCCTGTTGCTGCTGCTCGCCGCCTGCGGCGGCCAGCCGCCCCGGTCCGTCGAGGAGCCGGCGCCGCGCGGTGCCGTTCCCATCAACAAGGTGGAAGCGGCGAGTGCCGTTCCGCGGGCGCCGACTTTGCCCGAGAACAAGCCGGCCGTCACGCTCAAGCGCGGCGGCGGTTTCTATCTCGACGACGGCCCGCTGGACGCGATTCCGGTCGACCTCGCCGCCGTTCCCGACGCCCAGCCGCGCGACGAGCCGCTGCACCGCTTTGCCAACCGCCCCTACAACGTGTTCGGACGCGACTATGTGCCGCATGCCGCGCGGGCACCGTTCCGCCAGCAGGGGGTGGCGAGCTGGTACGGCCGCCGCTATCACGGTCAGGCCACCTCGAGCGGGGAGCCCTACGACATGTTCGGCATGACCGCCGCGCATCCGACCCTGCCGATCCCGTCCTACGCGCGCGTCACCCGGACGAACGGCGGTCCCGACACGGGGAAGTCGGTCGTGGTGCGCATCAACGATCGCGGCCCCTTCCTGCACGGGCGCGTGATCGACCTTTCCTACGCGGCCGCGTGGAAGCTCGGCATCCTCGACAACGGCAGCGGCACGGTGGTCGTCGAGAGCGTCTTCCCCGGCGACACTGCTGTGCCGGCCCCGCCCATGCCGATCCAGGCCGCCGCCGCCGATCCCGCGTCCGGTCAGCCCAATGTCTTGCGCGACATCGAGGAAAGAGGTGGCCATTACCTGCAGCTGGGCGCCTTCGGCAGCCGCGAAAATGCGGAGTCGCTGAAGGCGACACTGGCACGCACGCTCGGCAATCTCGGCGAGCGCCTGCTGATCCGCAGCGCGGGCAATCTCCATCGCCTGCAAATCGGCCCGTGGGCCGATGCGGCGGAGGCCCGCCGCGTCGCCGAGCAGCTGAAGCTCGCCTTCGAGCTGCCCAGCGTGCTGGTAAAGTAACTCCCCCCTTCCGTCCTTTTCAGTGACCGTTTCCATGCGTTTCCTTGCCTTCCTGCTGTCCCTCGTTTCCCTGCACGTTTGTGCCCAGGCCGTCGAACCGCCGCCACCGCTGGCCGCGCGCGCCTGGATGCTGATCGACCAGACCACCGGCCAGACCCTTGCCGCCCGGAACCCCGAGCAGAAGGTCGAGCCGGCCTCGCTCACCAAGATCATGACGACCTACGTCGTCTATGCCGCGTTGCGCGACGGCAAGCTCAAGCGCGACCAGGTCGTGCCGGTGTCGGAAAAGGCCTGGAAGGCGCCGGGCTCGCGCATGTTCATCGCGCCGGACCAGCAGGTCACCGTCGATGCGCTGATTTCGGGCGTGGTGATCCAGTCGGGCAACGATGCCAGCATCGCGCTGGCCGAAGCCGTCGCCGGCAGCGAGGAAGCCTTCGCCAGCCTGATGAACGCCGAGGCGAAGCGGCTCGGCCTCGCCAACACCCATTACGTCAACTCAACCGGCCTGCCCGATCCGGCGCACATGACCACCGTCAGCGACCTCGCGCGCCTGACCACCGCGCTGATCCGCGACTTCCCCGAGGACTACAAGCGCTACGCGGCGAAGGATTTCACCTGGAACAAGATCAAGCAGCCCAACCGCAACCGCCTGCTCTGGCTCGATCCGGCCATCGATGGCGTGAAGACCGGCCATACCGAATCGGCCGGCTTCTGCCTGATCGCCTCGCGCCACGACGGCGCGCGCCGCCTCACCACCGTCGTGGTCGGCACGCCGTCGGACAACGCGCGCATGCAGGAAACGCTGGCGCTGCTGCACTACGGCGCGCGCGCCTTCGATGCGGTGAAGCTCTACGACAAGGGCCAGGCCTTGTCGCAACTCAAGATCTTCAAGGGCAGTCGGAACACCGTCGGCGCCGGCTTCGCCGAGGATTTCGTGCTGTCGCTGCCCAAGGGGGTCGCGAGCAATCCCGAACGCATCCAGGTCGAGGTGCATAGCCGGCAGCCGCTGCTCGCCCCGGTCAAGCAGGGCGACCGCATCGCGACCATGAAGCTGACCGTGGATGGCAAGCCTTTCGGCGAGCATGCACTGGTCGCGCTCGCCGATGTGCCGGTGGCCGGCATCCTCGGCCGCGCCTGGGATTCGCTCAGACTCTGGTTCCAGTAAATGGCCGGATCATGACCGAGTGCTACCTCAACGGACGGTTCCTGCCGCTGGCAGAGGCGGCCGTCTCGCCGCTGGACCGCGGCTTCCTGTTCGGCGACGGCGTCTATGAAGTCGTCCCGGTCTACTCGCGCCGGCCGTTCCGGCTGGACGAGCATCTGGGCCGCCTGCAGCGCAGCCTGGCCGCGATCCGCCTGGCCAACCCGCTCGCGCCCGACGCATGGCGCGCGCTCGTCGAGCGGCTGATCGCGGCAGCCGAGTGGGACGACCAGTCGGTCTATCTGCAGGTGACGCGCGGACCGATGGCGGTGCGCAACCATGCGTTTCCCGCCACCGTCACGCCCACCGTCTTCGGTCTCGTCGAAGCGCTCGTCACGCCGCCGCCGGCGCAGGTGGCGCAGGGCGTCGCGGCCGTGTCGGCCGCCGATTTCCGCTGGCTGCGCTGCAACGTCAAATCAACCTCGCTGCTGGCCAACTGCCTGCTGCGCCAGATGGCCTGCGATGCCGGCTGCGCCGAGACTGTGATGTTCCGCGACGGCATGCTTTCCGAAGGCGCGGCGTCGAACATCTTCGTCGTCCGGGACGGTGTGCTGCTCGCGCCGCAGCAGAACCACCTGATGCTCACCGGCATCACCTACGACGTGGTACTCGAACTTGCCGCGACGCACGGCCTGCCCACCGAGGTGCGCGACATCAGCGACTCCGAGGTGCGCGCGGCCGACGAGCTGTGGCTCAGCTCCTCGACCCGGGAGGTGCTGCCGATCGTCGAACTGGATGGCAAGAAAGTCGGCGCTGGCGGAACGGCATCAGGCAAGCCGGGCCCGGTGTTCCGGCAGATGTACGGCTGGTACCAGGACTTCAAGCGGCAGGTGATGCGCGGCCATGGCTGAACCGGAAACCCTGCTCGAGTTCCCCTGCGACTTCCCGCTCAAGATCATGGGCGCGACGCGCGACGGCTTCGCGCAGGCGGTCGTCGAGGTGGTGCTCAGGCATGCGCCCGACTTCGACGCCGCGACAGTCGAGATGCGCCCCTCGAAGGCCGGCAACTACCTCTCGCTCACCTGCGTCATCCGCGCCACCTCCAAGCCGCAGCTCGACGCCCTCTACCGCGAACTCACCGCGCACCCGTGGGTCAAGATCGTTCTCTAGTCGTCAAACGCCTCGGCCGGGTCGAGTACGAACCGACCTGGCGCGCGATGCAGGCATTCACGGCGCAGCGCACTGCGGACACGCCCGACGAGCTGTGGCTGTGCGAACATCCGCCGGTGTTCACGCAGGGCCTCGCCGGCAAGCCGGAACACCTGCTGCGCAACATCGGCATCCCCGTCGTGAAGATCGACCGCGGCGGGCAGATTACCTACCACGGCCCTGGCCAGCTCGTCTGCTATTTGTTGCTTGACCTCAAGCGCCGCGGCCTGACGGTGAAGACGCTGGTCAATCGCATGGAGCAGGCGGTCATCGACCTGCTGGGCGAATACGGCGTCGCGGCGGAGCGGCTGGCCGGCGCACCAGGTGTCTACGTCGACGGCGCGAAGATCGCCGCGCTGGGGCTCAAGGTGAAGCGCAACTGCTGCTACCACGGCCTCGCGCTCAACGTCGCGATGGACCTGTCTCCCTTCGCCGCCATCAATCCCTGCGGCTACGCAGGCATGGCGGTGACGCAACTCGCGGCATTCAACCCTGATGCAGACATGGAAACAGTCAGCGCTAAACTGGCCGCCCAATTGCAGAGACTGCTATGAGCGAGAAACAGAAAGGCGAAGCCAAGACCGCCAGGATCCCGATCAAGGTCGTTCCCGCCGCGCCATTGAAGAAGCCCGACTGGATCCGCGTCAAGGCCGGCAATTCGGCCGCGCGTTTCGGCGCGGTGAAGCAGATCCTGCGCGATCACGGCCTGCACACCGTCTGCGAGGAAGCCACCTGCCCCAACATCGGCGAATGCTTCGGCAAGGGCACGGCGACCTTCATGATCCTCGGCGACCTGTGCACACGCCGCTGCCCCTTCTGCGACGTCGGCCACGGCGTGCCGCTGCCGCCCGATCCCGCCGAGCCGGAAAAGCTCGCCGCCACTATTGCGGCGATGCAGCTCAAATACGTGGTGGTCACCAGCGTCGACCGCGACGACCTGCGCGACGGCGGCGCCGGCCACTTCGCCGCCTGCATCCGCGCGATCCGTGCGGCTTCGCCGCAGACGACCATCGAAATCCTCGTGCCCGACTTCCGCGGTCGGCTCGACATCGCGCTGGACATCCTCGCCGCCGATCCGCCCGACGTGATGAACCATAACCTCGAGACCGTGCCGCGCCTGTACAAGCAGGCGCGCCCCGGCGCCGACTACGCGCACTCGCTCAGGCTGCTGCAGGAATTCAGGAAGCGCCTGCCCGGCATCCCCACGAAATCCGGCCTGATGGTCGGCCTCGGCGAGACCGACGACGAGATCCTGCAGGTCATGCGCGACCTGCGCGCCCACGGCGTCGAGATGCTCACGATCGGCCAGTACCTCGCACCCTCTGGCCACCACCTGCCGGTCTCCCGCTACGTCCACCCGGACATATTCAAGATGTATGCCGCCGAAGCGGAAAAGATGGGCTTCAGCAACTGCGCGAGTGCGCCGCTGGTACGTTCGAGTTATCACGCCGACCAGCAGGCCGAACATGTAATTAGCGCAGGTGTCATTTAGTAATTTTGGAAATGATTGATCTCACCCATATCCAAGCCGCTTCCCGCATAACTACGCTGCTCAAAACGCCCGAGAGCCAGACCCTCGAATTCAAGCGCGTGTCGGGCAAGATGGTCGGCAAGGCACTGGAGACCATTTGCGCCTTCGCCAATACCGAGGGTGGTGTGCTGGTACTCGGCGTGGCCGATCCTTCGTCCGGCGCCGGTAATACGCGACTGTACGGCATTGAAGAGAATCCCGAGGCGCTGGACGAATTGCGACGCAAGACGCTGACGCAATTGAACCCGGCGCTCGCAGGATTGCACTGGATGCGCCTGCCCTGCATGCTGAACAACGGCGATCCGGGATACATCGTGATGTTGCGCGTGGAGAAGAGCGACAAGGTGCATTCCATCGTCGATGACGGCACGTGGACGCGCATGACGGCCTCGAACCGCGAAATGCATGCGACCGAGATTGCTGACCTGCACTACCGACGCGGTGTGCGCAGCGCGGTTAGCGAGCCGGTGCCGGTGGCGCTGGAGTTACTGGAGACGGATGCCTGGCGCCGCTTTGCCGGCGCGCGCGGACTCAAGTCCGGCACGTTCGCCGAGCAGTTGCAACGCATCGGCCTGGCCATCAAGGTGGGTAGCGAATTGCAGCCCACGCTCGCGGCGGTGCTGCTGTTTGCCGACGAACCGGGCAGCCTGTTGGCCGCGCACGATACGCGCGCCGACATCCGGCTCATGGTTTATGACGGCAAGGCGGTATTGCCCGGCGCCACACCCAACCTACGCAAGGCGGCCAAGACGATACGCGGTCCCCTGATCGACCAGATCGACGAAGCCGTGAAGACGGTACTGGATGAACTTGCGCAAGGGCTGACGCTCTCGGGCAGCGGCTTCAAGACGCGCCACGTATACCCGGAACGAGTAGTGAAGGAAGCCATCGTCAACGCGGTCATCCATCGCGACTACCGGTTGAACCGGGATATCTTCATTCGCATCTTCGACGACCGGATTGAAGTGGAAAGCCCTGGCGCGTTCCCCGGCAACATCACGCCGGCCAACATCGGCCGTGCCGGCTCGAAGGCGCGCAATCCGCTGGTGGCGCAGAACCTGCGCGAATTTCCGGTGGCGCCGAACATCGACG